>NZ_BDQK01000013.1:600000-940000 GCF_003864295.1 Aphanothece sacrum FPU1
AGTAGAAAACGGAGAATGGAATATTTTTGATGTTTATAGTAAGGGTCAACGGCCGTTGACCCCTACCTATGACTGGCCTTTACCTTGGGATCATGTGAATACGGGTATTGACAAAAAATGGTTAAAAGAGGATTTACAACGGGCCTTAGAAGCAGCAACGGTTCCTGATTGTGCTTTTGATGGTTGTTCCCATTGTGGGGTTTGTGGCTTAGATTTTGGACATAATATTGTGGTGGAACCCCCACCAATTCCTCAATTTAGCGGTGAGTTTCAGGCTAATCAAGAGCGGTTACAACGGTTTCGGGTGTTTTTTGGTAAAATTGGCGAAATGGCCTTGGTTAGCCACTTGGATTTAGTGAGGTTGTTTGATCGGGGTGTACGTCGTGGGGCCTTACCTATTTCTTTTACGGGGGGATATCATCCGGGCCCAAGAATTTCTATTGCTAATGCGTTAACTTTGGGAGTGACTAGCAATGGGGAAATTGTAGATTTTGAGTTAACTCAATGGATGGATATTGAGGTATTTCGTCAAGCTTTGGAAAAACAATTACCTGCAGATATTCCTATTTATAATGTTGAAGAAGTGCCGATTAAATCTTTAGCTGCGACTCGTTTATTAGAGAAAGCAGAGTATTTGATTACGGTTGAAACTGAGGGGTTAACTTCTGCTGAAATTTGGCAAACTTGGGTAACAAATGTGTTAGAAACTGTTGAGATCAATCACGAGAAAACTACTAAGTCAGGGAAAAAACAAACGGTTAATTTACGCTATCGCTTATTTTCTTTGTCGGTAGAATCAACGGATAATAATAGTGCTGTTTTGCGCTATATAGGAAGTTGTCGTAATGATGGGACGATGTTACATCCTGAACAGGTTATTTTGATGTTAGAACAGGTTTCAGGTCAAGAGTTGCATTTGTTAAAAGTGCATCGTCAACAATTGATTTTAGGAGTAGAGACAGAAGGTTGATAGATTGATAGATAATAAAATTATAACAGGGATGGGGATGTGTTGGGAACACATCCTACTTTTTATGAATTGGTGAATTAGTTCTATCAGACTAAATTCTAGGTTGCGTAGGCAACCTTTGTTTGTATAGCTTAACTCTTAAGAGTTAAGGTTTATCATTTGTAATAATTTAGCATAACTTGTCCGGTAGAACCGTTAAATTTATTTATAATTCTAATAATCTAGCGATCGCGGGTAAAAGTATATTACATTTTTCAATTAATTCTGAATCATTAGCGACACCTAATAAAACGATAGTTAATTTTAGAAGTAGAGAAAGAAGGTTGAGAAGTTGATAGATGAAAATACTATAACAGGGATGGGGATGTGTTGGGAACACATCCTACATTTTGTGAATTTTGCTTGATTATTTTCATCTAGAGATTAGTTTTTACATCCAAAGTAGAACAAAAATCTTTGACTCCCATTTTCATGACATACAATACCACAGGAGTAACTAAAATAGCAGGGCCAATTTTAGCTTTAGTAAGATGATCAATGACTGAGATTAAGTTTCCTTGAGATAATTCTTCTTGTAAATGAGTTTGACAAATTTCTACCCGATATCGTTTTGCTAACCCTCCTAACCAGTCAGTCCGATCAGGTCTTTGTCCCACTTTTATGGCTAAATTAATGGCAGCATCTTCTAAATTTCCGTCACAGTTTTCTATTTCATCTAAAGCAGTCAAAGCGTCAGGATAATCAGCTAATTGGGAACGATAATGAGTAACTTCTGAAAGGGTGAAAGATAACATAATTGGGTTAATAAACTGTTTAACTTAGATAGTCTGGATTATGATTAGTCATCCTTTGATGATAACATAAGATTCTAGCTTCTTCTCTAGTTGCCTCTAAATCAATTTGTGTTTTACAGGTTATAATTTAGATTAAATCAATAAAAATAACTGTTTATGAACCTAAAATTAATTGATAAATCAATCAAAAGATTAAGTCTAGTTGACTGGTTATTAAGTATACTTATTATGGTAATTGTCATAACAATTGCTCTATATAATCTACTAGAAAATCCCCAGACTAGAATCATTAGACAAGCAGCAGAAAAAAACTTAAGATTATTTGCTAGAGGGAATAGTTTAAATGCTTTAAAATGTGAGGGAATTGATAAAAATAAAGAAGGTTTAGTGATTTGTGAGGCAACAGATAGAAAAGATAACTATCTATTAGTAAAATGTAGTTATCTTGTAGAGACTAACACTTGTCAAAAAGTTAAATCTATCCCCAAAAAACTATAAAGACTGTAAAATCTTTTGCGTTTGTTTAATTTGTTCTGATGTAAATCCGGCTTTTTTAAGATGACTTAAGAAATTAGCTTGACGATAACGATTATCTAATTTAATCGCTTGACGATAACTTTGTTTTCCCTTATTTTCATCTCCTGAGTCCCAATAAATGATGCTTTCAGCAAGAAAAGGATGAGGATTATTAGGTTCTAAAATTGTTGCCTTTTTTGCATGAGTTAAACCTAAATTATATTCACCTTGACGATGATAAGCTAAACTAAGATTATAGTGAGCAATTTCATTATCTGGTTTTAGTTTAATCGCTTTGGTATGAGTAATAATTGCTTGTTCTAAATTTCCTCCTACTAAATAAACAATTCCTAGCGCGTTGAGGGTTTGAATATGATTAGAATCAAGTTGTAATGCTTTTTGTAAGGTTTTTTCTGCTTGTTGAGGTTGTTGTGCTAAATGGAGAGTCCAACCTAATAATACTAACCCAGAAAGATTTTGAGGATCAAGTATAACTGATTCTTCTAATGTTTTAATAGCGTCAGTATAACGCCCCTGTTGACGATACTGTAAACCTAATTGTCGTAGTTTAGATGATTTATTTCGTTCTGCAACAGAAGATGGAGAAAAAGAAGGAGTCCCAGAAATAGGGGATAAGGAAGGGGAAGGAGTCTCAACTACAGAAATTTGTTGCTTGTTTTCACATCCGACTATCCCTAAAATAGTCAGAGCAAGACATAACCACAGAGAAAGAAATTTAAACACTTGACGATATTGGTCTAATTAGGTTAAAAAAGTAGAATTAAGTCATTAATTAGGTATAATACAGAGTATAACAAGAATCATTAACAAATGCTAACCTAATTTTTTATTATTTACAGTAAAATAGAAAGTAGCTAAAATGAATCTGGTTAGATTGTTCATGACTGACGCAGTAGAACTATCTGTAGAGTCAATTCATGAATTGACCCGACAAAAAAGCTCCATTTCTAGAGTTTTATTGTAAGTCTTATTGTTGTCTATATTACAACCAGAAAAGTTATCCACCTGTTGATATTGATGAGTGAATTATGTCTGTTTCTGATATAAAAATCCCTGAGTCTTACAGCAAAGAAGATGTACAAGAAATTCTTCACCTAGCGATCGCTCGTAAAAGTGATACTGAAGAATTAACTCGAACCCAATTATGGGAAATTGCGGCTGAATTAGATATTGATCCTCAATCTTTACAAGTAGCAGAAAAAGATTGGTTAGCGCAAAAAGCTTTATTAATTCAGCGTGTAGAATTCAATCAGTATCGACGCGGAATATTAAAGCAAAAATTTGTAAACTATGGCATTATTAATGCTTTTTTGCTCTTGTTAAATTTTTTAGGTTCGGGTAGTTTATCTTGGTCATTATATATCTTAGTAATTCTTGGTTTACCTTTAGCCTTGAATAGCTGGAAAACCTTTCAAACTCAAGGAGAAGATTATGAAAAAGCCTTTCAAGGTTGGATGTTAAAAAAAGAGGTTAAACAATCAATCTCTACCCTTTGGGAGAAGTTTAAGAAAGCTTGGCAAAGTTAGAAATTAATGATTATATATGTGATTGATAAATACTTCAATAAATCATAGGATTAAAAACTCTAAATATAGTAATAGAGGGCGAGTTTATTGTACGGGCGTGTTTATCTAATTTACAAGCGAAGTCAATCATAATTATGATTAAAAACCCGCCCCTACAAAAACCCGCCCCTACTACAAATTTTATGTAATTAAATTTGTGTGACTACTTAGTATTAAGCCCCTACTTCATGGTATGAATATGAAAAATACCTCTTTTAAGATAAAATAATAGTTTATCTCCCCTAATTCATAATTTCCCGAATGTCTACCCCTACCCTCACCCCTATTAACTTTCCTCTAACTGCCGTTGTCGGACAAGAAGCAATTAAGTTAGCCTTATTGTTAGCCGCAGTAGACCCAGCATTAGGGGGTGTCGTCATTGCAGGAAGACGGGGAACGGCAAAATCAGTCTTAGCTAGGGGAATACACGCCCTTTTGCCTCCTATTGAAAGAATACAAGATAATCCTTTTAACTGCGATCGCAATATTCCTAATGAATGGGACGACAACACCCAAGAACAATATATCAATATTGGCCCCGAAGATATTCTCACAGAAATAGTCCCGGCCCCCTTCATACAAGTTCCCATCGGTGTTACAGAAGATAGACTATTAGGATCAGTAGATGTAGAGGAGTCGGTTAAACAGGGAGAGGCTATTTTTCAACCTGGTTTATTAGCACAAGCAAATCGAGGCGTATTATATGTAGATGAAGTAAACTTATTAGATGAGCAAATTTCCAACCAACTGTTAAGCGTTTTGACCGATGGACGCAACCAAATAGAACGGGAAGGCATCAGTTTTCAACATCCCTGTAAACCTATTTTAATTGCTACTTATAACCCCGAAGAAGGGCCCTTAAGACGACATTTATTAGATCGTATTGCGATCGCCCTTTCTGCTGATGGTGTATTAGCACTTGATCAACGGGTCAATGCAGTTAATCAAGCTATTGACTATGCTAACTCTCCTCAAGCATTTCTGAGTCAATATAACGACGAAATAGACGATATTAAGACTCAAATTATCTTAGCCAGAGAATGGTTAAAAGAAGTTAGAATTACGACCGAGCAGATTCAATATTTAGTCGAAGAAGCACTTAGAGGAGGGGTAGAAGGACATCGGGCCGAAATATTCGCCGTCAGAGTGGCTAAAGCTTCTGCTGCCTTAGATGGACGTAATATTATCACCCCAGATGACCTGAGAAGGGCGGTAGAACTGGTGATAGTACCTCGTTCTACCATGATGCAACCTCCTCCAGAAGATGCACCTCAACCCCCTCCTCCTCCCCCACCCCAACAACCTCAAGATGAGTCTAACCAAGACCAAGAGGAAGATGAAAAGGAAGATGAAGAAGACAAGGAAGAACCGGAACAAGAACCCCCCGGCATTCCCGAAGAATTTGTATTTGATATTGAAGGGGTTATATTAGACCCCAGTGTGCTTTATTTTGCCCAAATGGCTCAAAATCAGGGTAAGTCAGGCAGTCGTAGTCTAATCTTTTCGGAAGACCGGGGACGCTACATTAAACCCATGATACCCAAAGGCAAAAGCAAACGTATTGCCGTTGATGCAACCTTACGGGCCGCGGCCCCCTATCAAAAAGCCCGACGTTTAAGGCATCCTGGACGCAATGTTATCGTAGAACAGGGTGACATACGTTCCAAGCGTTTAGCACGCAAAGCAGGGGCTTTAATCGTCTTTGTGGTGGATGCTTCGGGGTCTATGGCCTTAAACCGGATGCAGTCCGCTAAGGGTGCAGTGATGCGTTTATTGACAGAAGCCTATGAAAACCGCGACCAGGTGGCGTTAATACCCTTCAGAGGGGAACAAGCAGACGTTTTGTTACCACCTACCCGTTCTATTTCTTTAGCCCGCAGACGCTTAGAAACCTTGCCTTGTGGGGGTGGTTCACCGTTGGCACACGGGTTAACCCAAGCGGTTCATGTGGGGGTGAATGCGAAGATGTCGGGGGATATTGGTCAGGTGGTGATCGTAGCTATTACGGATGGACGGGGGAATATTTCCTTATCTCGTTCTTTAGGGGAACCGACACCGGAAGGAGAAAAGCCAGATATTAAGGGCGAACTATTAGATATTGCCAAAAAAATTCGGGCTTTAGGCATTAAATTATTGGTGATAGATACAGAGAAAAAATTTGTTTCTACGGGGTTTGGCAAGGAGTTGGCCCAAACTGCAGGGGGGACTTATTATCAGTTACCAAGGGCGACAGATCAGGCTATTGCTCAGATGGCTAGAGGGGCGATCGCGGATTTAAGGTAGGTTTGTCGGGTGGGACAATTTGAGTATTATGTAAAATTAAGTGAACGAGTGAAATTAACCAATGATATTAGGTCAAATGCAATGAACTTATTAGAAGACGTTACAAAAAAAACAAAAGAATTTCATACAGATAATTATCCGATGTCCATTGGTGAAATTATTAGTCTTTATAAAGACGGCGAAATGATTATTAACCCTGATTTTCAGCGTTATTTTAGATGGACTATTGATCAAAAAAGTCGTTTTGTTGAGTCTATTTTACTCGGTATTCCCATTCCTTCAATTTTTGTTTATCAAAGAGAAGAAGATAGCATTTGGGAATTGGTTGATGGACTGCAAAGGATTTCGACAATTTTAGAATTTGTTGGGGAATTAAAAGATGAAAATGGCAAGTTAAAACCTCGTTTAGTTTTAAAAGGAACTAAATTATTACCTAGTTTAAAAGGCGTTCAGTGGGAAAAGGCGGAAAATGAAGATCATAATTTACCTAATCCTCTGAGAATTGACTTTAAACGAGCTAAAATGCAAGTCCAAATTATCAAAAAAGAATCCGATAAGAATGCAAAATTTGAGGTCTTTGATCGCTTAAATACAGGAGGTTCATTTTTATCTTATCAGGAAGTGCGTAATTGTTTATTAATTATGCTTGACAAAACTCTCTATATCTGGTTATCAGAACTAGCGACAAATGAAAATTTCCAAAATTGTATTTCAATTTCAGATCGATTAAAAGAAGAAAGTTATGATATGGAATTAGTGCTGAAATATTTAGCAATTTCGGATATTAATTTTGAACCGAAAGAATTTAGTAAAAAAGAAGTCAATGAATATTTAACTGATTATCTTACGGAGTTGTGTAAATCGCCATCATTTGACCGTGATCTTGAAAAAAGAAAATTTGAAAAAATCTTTTTATTGCTGAGTATAGCAACAGGTGATGAAACTTTTCAAAAGTATAGTGAAGATCGATTTAAAGGCAAATTTCTTGATTCAGCTTATGAAGCAATTACCACTGGATTAAAAGCGAATATAGATGCTTACTCTCAGACTGATACTGATATTAAAATACTCAAAAATAAAATTCAATCAATGTGGTCAGAAAATGATTTTATCGATCATATTGGTACAGGTTCAAGAGCAAGAAATCGAATCCCTCGTATGATTAGTTTCGGCAAACAACATTTTGGAAAATGAGTAAAAATAATCAAACAGTTGGTATTCTTCAAGAAAATTTAGATGATGATTTAAGCTGGAGAATCAAAGAGCTTAGTCTATTAAAAAATAAGATTCCTACACAGAAAGGAACTGAACAAAATGTATTAATTAAGGCAGGGATAACTTTATTATATGCTCATTGGGAAGGTTTTATTAAATATTCGGCTGAATGTTATTTACAATTCGTCTCTCTCCAAAAATTGAAATATAATGAACTTGATTACTGTTTTATTGCGCTTTGTTCTCGAAAATCAATTAATGAGTTATTAAAAACAAAGAAATTTGAATTACAACAAGAAATAGTCAAAAATTTATTAGATAATTTAGAGGAAAGAGCAAAAATTCCTTATGAGGGAATAATTAATACAAAATCTAATTTAAACTTTGACGTATTTCGTGATATTTGTATGATTGTTGGAATTGACTATAAGCAATATGAAACAAAAAAAAATGCCATTGATGAAGAACTTCTTACCATCAGAAATAAGATTGCTCATGGTAAAGATTTAAAGAAAGATTATGCAGATTTTATTAACATTTATGAAATCGTCACAATTTTAATGAGAAACATTAAAGATGATATTTTGAATGCAGCAATCACTCAACGATATAAAAGACTTAAAATTAATTCTTCTGAATGATGATTATTTATGCTCAGTGCGATCGCTGACGAGTTTAGGGTGCGTTAATGAAATGTAACGCACCTAAATTATGATTAATGATTCATTTATTTATATGATAAAATACTAATAAATAATCAGGAGAAATTATGGCTGTTACTCCAAAACAAGAACAAATAATTAACGATCCGTTGTCAGAGCAAAAAACGAAAGCATTTAATACCACTTCCCAAAATAGTAAAGCTATCTTTCTACAACAAGCAAGTGCGTTAAGTGATGATAGTTCTCTTTGTGATCTAAGAAATAGCATTTACCAAGCAAGAGGACGTTCTGAAACTGACGATGATGTATCTTCTTGACACGGATACGTTAACCCATCTCCACGCAGGTAATACCAACGTTATTAATCGATTGGAAACCTTACAAGATGAGGAAATAGCCATTACCATTATTACCAAAATAGAAATTTTACGAGGACGGATAGATTATGTGCTTAAAGCCTTTTCAGCAAAGGATTTATTAAAAGCACAAGAACTTTATTCTCGTTCAGAAACCCTAATCAATCAACTTCCCGTAATTTTAATTGAGCAAAATGCTGCTAATCAATTTGAGCGTTTACAAAATATTTCTAAATTGCGAAAAATTGGTAGAGCAGATATGTTAATTGCTAGTATAACCTTAGCGAATCAAGCCATCCTAGTAACGAGAAATATACGACATTTTAGACAATTTCCTAATTTATTAGTAGAAAATTGGGTTGATTAAAGGATTGTCTAAATTCAGTGCGATCGCTGACGAGTGTAGGGTGCGTTAATGAAATGTAACGCACCTAATCTTACCAAGTGCGATCGCTGACTTAAGGTAGGTAGGTTGTCCTAATCTTGTATCGTTTTTAGTTTTTTTGATTATTTGTCTAGAGGCTTAATAAAAATCAACAATTAATTTTTTGTAGGGAAAAGATTACTCAAAAAAGAAAACGTGAGCATATTTTTGTAAAATCAACCTGTTTAAAAACGCTTTAATTGTTATTATCAAGATATGTTTAAATTTTACGAAAAAGGAGTTAAATGCTTTTAAGAGTGAAAACGCCCCGTGAGGAATTTGATGCAGCAGAAGACAAAGGATATGTATACGGCGAAATTCGACGAACAAAAATTTTGCCTACCTATATCGAGTTAGGAGAAGAAACCAGTTATATTCAATCTAATCAAGATGATCCAAACACAAAATACAGAATTTTTAGAAAATGCAACGTTTATTTGAGCGAAACGGAGGAACAACTTGATAGGCAAGAATATATTTACAAGAATATTAATGTAACAGTTATAATTTACTGCTAGTAACTTCTTTAGATTTCCGTCTTTTTCCCATTTTTGTTTTCTGTATCTTTATTTGATCTCTGTTTTGTTCTAAAAAAGTTTCTAGTTCTTCTAAAGGAACTTGAACAGTCTGTCCGTTTTGGAGTTCTACTGTGAACATACTTGACCTGATACTTTATTGAGACTTGAGTTAATATTAACACTGATTGCCTAATCCCGACGATGGAGAAACTCATACCATTTTTAATTAAATAGTGCGATCGCTGACGAGTGTAGGGTGCGTTAATGAAATGTAACGCACCTGACTTTGATATATAATAATCCTGGACTTTAATTAAAATAACGGCAAAATATGGCAAAACTTCCCAATGAAGTCCAAAACACTATTTTTAATCTGCTACAACAGATAGCTAACCAAATAGAAGAAGCATCCGCTACAGAATGGACAATCTTAGAAAGATATGGTGAAACAGCAGAAACAATATCAGAACTTGATGAGCTTCAGAATGTTAGAGAAAAATTAACTGAGCGTTATAATGGACTTAATAATCTCTTATTAAGGATTTTAGAGATTCAGCCTATCCCTCCGCAAGCTATGATAGATTTGCTAGTAAAGACCATTGAACGAGGACAAATTACGGTTAATTCTGCTCAAGCTAGTATTATAGAAGTTAAAAAAAATTGGGGTTTATGATGAACGAATCTTTTCACATTCCTGATGAAAAATCTAGACAAAGAAGTGTTGAAAATTTACAAAAAGTACAACAGCAATTAGACCTTTTTGGATTAGAAATTGAAGAACTTTTAGGGATGGCCAACGCTGAAATCTTACGTCAACGTCGAAAACGCTTAGAGAAGTCAGTGAACAACTCAACTCAACAATTTTAACCCTGTCTTATAACCGATGAATGAATGCGATCGCCGACGAGTGTAGACTGCGTTAATGAAATGTAACGCACCAGACTTGTCAACTTATTCAAAAGCTGATAACAATAAAATAAGCCTAATAACATTATCCAAATATTAAAGGATGATGTAATGACATCAGAACGTAAGATGGGGAAGTTCCTGCAATTCATTTAGATCAAGAAATTATTAAAAAAAGTAGCCAAATTAATGCAGAAATAGATATTGATTTATATGTATTGCCAGAGAACGTAATACAAAATGAGCAACAATTGAAAAATTTTGTTAAGTGCGATCGCTGATCTTATAGGTTGGGTTGAGGAACGAAACCCAAAAATTCTAACCCTGTGCTATATCTGATGAATAAGCGAGTTATTCAGAAGTTTTATAATTTGTAACGATCGCAGATCACTCTCAACAATGACAAGAATCACTGGGTCAATGTGATCTCTAATATTGAGCAATCTGAAGCCTTAAGCCATAATAGTGTACAGGATTCAAAAAGCGGGTGCAAAAAGGTTATTTATTCCGATTAACGGGTAAATAGCCTTTTTTTTTATAGCTCAAATCCATAAAAAAAAGGGTCAACCGACAAGAGGTCAACCCATAGGCTTGGGAACGCGCTGTAAATATTAGTTCTGAACTACTAACTTAACATTAGCGTTTTGTAGACCGCGTTGTTTGACTTCAGCTAGGGTCTTGTTAACCGCATATTTTTGGTTGATAGAATTGATCAATTCGGTTTGGTTGTGTTTTTTAGCTACACCCCAAAGATCAGCAATCAGGTCAAAACTACCCTCAGTATTGCGAGACCAGCCGAGATCATATTCGCCATCAAGAACAGCTACGATGTCAGACCGAACGCGCTGACCATTATAACCCCGTATATCAGCTTCAGTCTTCACAGAAATACCGAGATCCCGTAAAGAAGCTTTTAAAATTTCAGCATCTGTAATTTTGGTGCGTAGAGTGCTAAAGTGAGACATTTTCGATTTCCTCCAGTAGAACAAAAGTTGACAACAACAATTTAGGGTTTGTACACGCCGTCTAAACAAATGAACGGCTCTTGATTATGCTGCTAGTACTAGACTAGCCTTTCACCCTGTTGGGATCAGAGAGAAAGCCTGTTAAAACTCCAATCGCTGGTATTCAGCAACGGAGGCCGAAGCAGGTCGCGCTCGTTGTCGCGCCCAGTCCCGTAGGGCTGTTACCTGTTCAGTCATGGTACGAGATAAGGGTAGGGTCGATTTAATGGCAGCAATAATATCAAGCTGCGTAAACTCCCTGTCTTGAGCAAACGCCTCATACATCGCAGCGATTAAGGCTTGCTCTATCTCTGCACCGGAAAAACCTTCAGAAACCTTAGTTAGTTGCTCAAGATCGAAGCGAGCAATTTCGGAGCGACGTTTGCTAAGGTGAATCTTGAAAATTGCTTCCCGTTCTTCGGGGTTGGGAAGATCAACAAAGAATATTTCGTCAAAACGCCCTTTACGCAAGAACTCCCCAGGTAAACGTTCAATGCGGTTAGCCGTAGCCATCACGAACACGGGAGAGGTTTTTTCCTGCATCCAAGTCAGGAAGGAACCAAAGATACGACTAGAGGTTCCTCCATCAGAGTCGGCTGAACCGCTTCCTCCGGCAAAAGCTTTGTCAAGTTCGTCAATAAACAAAATCGCTGGGGAAATGGACTCCGCAGTTTTTAAGGCATTACGTAGATTCGCTTCAGAACGTCCTACCATTGAGCCATCATAAACCCTTCCCATGTCCAAACGTAGTAGGGGCAGTCCCCATAAACGAGAGGTGGTTTTGGCAATCAGAGATTTTCCGCAACCGGGAACCCCTAAGATTAACATCCCTTTGGGTTGGGGTAAGCCATATTCTCTCGCTCTCTCTGTGAAGGCATCAGAGCGTTGTTTGAGCCATCTCTTTAATTCTTCTAAACCGCCTACCGCATCGATGGTTTCGTCTTCTTCTATATATTCGAGAACACCGTTACGACGAATTAGTTGTTTTTTCTCAGACAAAATAATGTCTACTTCTTCTTCTGTCAGGCGACCCGCTTTTACATAAGCTTTGCGATAAACTTTCTCGGCTTCATCCTTAGTCAGTCCCAGGGCAGCTTTGAGCAGTTTTTCCCGTACTTCTGTAGTTGTCCGACGAGTTTTGGTAATGTCAAGCTGTTGAGACAATACTTGATTGAGTTCGCTTAAGTCAGGGAAAGGAAAGTCAAGTACGACTACATCTTTCTCTAGTTCAATGGGAACGTCTTGTAAAGGAGACATCAAAATGATGGTCTTTTCTGTTCCCTTGAATTGGGCGATCGCATCTCGTAACCACCGAGTCACTGGGGGCGAACTAATAAAGGGATGAAGGTCTTTGAAGATAAAGATACCCGGTTCCCGTTGGCCCACAACCCATTGAATGGCAGCCTCCGGTGAGACTGTATTATGTTGGGTGGCTTGTCTGGGTTGACCGTATTCGATGATCCCATGAGTCACCGTCCAAAGGAACACGCGCCGATGCTGAGTTGTCAGTTGAGCAATTCTGAAAATTGCTTGCTCTGCCCTTTCCTCTTCAGATGTAACGAGGTAAATTAAGGGGTATTGAGCTTGTATTAAGATATTTAGCTCTTCTTTCATGGCATCGACCTAGTAATAAATGGACGATAAAGCTAGGAGTCATCCTGTCCTGGTATAAGATAACTCTGATACGAGTTAGCAGGTGACTAAGGCTTCTTCCCCCGGTACTTCTGCTGAAACCTGTACTGTCTCTCTTACCTCTATGGCGAATTCATCAGTAATGACACTCGGTTGATTTTTTAGGGAAACCATTTGTCCGGCTCGAATGACCATGGCGGCTTCGCACTCTGGACAAACATGGACTTGGTGGGTTCTCCCGTAGGCTGCGGCTTCTACTTCTTCTACCTTATCAGGGTATTTTAAGTAAAAACTTATTGCCTTCTCAACCAGGGCTGACATGGAGTCTTCGTCAATGGCGGCTCTGATTTTCAGTTGCCGATGAACTCCTTGAGGAAGATATAGTGTGACTTTTTGCTTGTCTTGCATATCACTCTAATGTGAGCTACCCGGGTACGTGGCTTTACTCTATCTAGTTTTTTTTTTGCTGTCAAGCTGTTAAGCCACTATAACGGCTTTATTGTAATATTTCGTTACAATTGGAGTTGTTTATCAGCTATCAGTCGTCAGCTATAAGGCAAATTTAGGGCAAGATTAAGGGAAATAGCGATAAAACTCCCTTCGATGTAAAACACGCATCATTTCTATCTTATCTGTTTGTATTTCTATCCCGATACGATAGTCACCAACCCGAATACGATAACGATTTAGGATAACCTTTCATCGCTTTAACATTGCTTAAGACTTCTAAGCGGTTCTACAGGACAAGTTATGCTAAATTATTACAAATAATAGCTTAAACCCTGAAGGGTTAAGCTATACAAACAAAGGTTGCCTACGCAACCTAGAATGAGCGTCCGCGCTCGTCGGACTTAGTTTTTATAGGATAAGGCTTTAGCCTTTTATTAATTGTTAGTTTAGCATAGTAAGTCTTGTAGAACCAATTTCTTTAAATCTTTTAAAAATAATTGCCGATACTCAACTTCCAAATTATTCCTCCAGATATTGTAACGCTGTTTTGCGGTCTAATAAAGGGGTTGACTCTGCTTCATTCATTGCTTGATTAAGACAATAATCTTGTAATTTGTCGGATAATTCCTCAAAAGTAACTTCTTGTTCTGATTGTTCAAAAAATAGTTGTTTCCACACTTCAATGGGGATAACAACTGCTTTAGGATGACCATTTTTATCCGTCAGGTATTCAATTTCTAACATCTAACACCTCAGATGACAATTAGCTTGATTATATCTTAAATAAGATTATTTTAAAACTGAAGTAATAATTACTGTAATGGTAGCACTGGCTATGAAAATGATATTCTCATTATATCCTAAATTTTTAGGGACATAATATATTATGTCCCTACTGTAATTAATTTATCTGCTTGAATGGTTAAAAAGTTACAAATAAGCGACTTTCCTTAGTTTTTCATAAGCACCTTGAGCAAAACCATCTATTTTATATTTAGACTTTACTGTGGACTTTTTAAGATTATCCCAAGATAATTCTTTGTCAGGTTTTCTCCAATATTCAATGGCTTTCCAACTAGCATTTATTTGACTTACACTACTTCCTAATTGTTTCATCAGTTGGGCTAATTCATCATAAGTAGTATTGACCAAATTGACTTTACTTAATTCTAGGATTTCATCTTCAATGTTCTTTTGATATTGTTGCAGTTCATATTGAGCTTTTCTCAGGTGTTGTATTGCCTCTTGTTTGGTTTTATTTTCAGTCTCGGAAATAATAGTTTCAAGTTGTTTTGTGAGTAGCTTTTTAATGCCCTTTGCTGTATTCAAATCCGTAAGAAATTCTAGCTTCTCATGGATTTGATTAATGTCTTTGTGCATTGAATTTAACTTGTTATAATTATCGCTTGCTGTACAGACTACTGTTGGTTCTATGTTTGATAAAGATTTTCTTAAAAACTCAATCTGTTTTTTTATTCCCTCTTTTTGCTCATTTTCAATGATAAAAGCAGCAATCATTTCTCCTTTTTTTGGATCTAGCTGACTCGCTTTTAATGCCGCATAATATTCTACATCCCCATAGACTAATTCATAGGAATCAAAACCTATTTTTTTGACAAATAAAGGGTTAACAATGCCTCCAGATTCTAAGATGATATTAGCCAACCTATTGACAATAATCTCATTATCCTTAACATCGGAGTAAGGAACAGGACAATTGATAGTATCAATATCTATTAAGAAAAAATCCATAATAATTAACCTCCTATTTTTTCCAAAACTTCAATAGCTAATGATTCAAATTCAGCAGCAGATGTATTAGCAGAAGAAACATTATCTGCATAATTAAAAATAGATTTAGGTGCTGGTATTTCTAAATCACCCAATTCTATCGTCTGATTAATACAATGAGATAAAGCAGTTCTTTCAGAAATCATATTTTCCATAATAGGAAAATTATAACGCTCAGAAATCACTTGTCTTTGCTTAGGAAATGCGTATTTAAGGTATTGAGCATTGGTAGAAATTTTAGAAGGAAGAACCCCTATTATTTGTACGGATGGCTTACCTAAAGTTTCCCTATTATCATTTATTTGTGTTTCCAAAATTTTTTTAACACTTCTTAACCCCTGATTAGAAAATGGCTTTAAATCAGAAGGAACAATAATATAATCAGAAGCCGTTAATGCTGCTTCTGCATATAAGTCTACAGCAGGAGGAGTATCAATAATAACAATATCATATTCTTCCTTAACTAATTCTAATTTTTTCACCAATCTAGAACGACTAGCTGCATATTTTTCCAACTCATTTTGCTTATCAATTAACATAATATGAGACGGTATAACATCAATCTCTTTTTGATTAAATCCTTGAGATTTTTTCACTATATCAAAAATAGTATTAACCTTACTTTCAAGTAAATGAAAAACATTTTTATCTTTGAGATCATCATCATCATCAAACTGAAATTTAATTAATCCAGTGGCAAAAGTTGTATTCGCTTGAGCATCAATATCAATCAATAAAACTCGTTTTCCTTGATTACTAAAAGCTGCCGCGAGATTAGTGGCAACTGTAGTTTTTCCTACACCACCTTTATGATGGTAAATAGCTATAGTTTTCATCGATTTTGTTTTTGACTCCGTAGTAGGTAATTTAGAAACTTGAGAAAGATTAAGAGAATGAGTAGGCATTAATTTAGAATTTAAACTCTCCTTACCAATTAAAGCATTAATTTTGGCAATATTTAATTCAATAGTTTCTCCAGAACAACAAAAGACTAATTTTAATTTGTCTGTTTCTCGTTGATAAATCCTGAATTCTTTCCCATTGGTTAAAACGCCATAAAAACTTTTGATTTTAGCTAAATAATGTCCAAGACGACGAACATGATGATCTAAATTTTCTTTGGGATGTTTCGCTTCAATGACGACGCATAAAGAAAAATTTTTGATGTTTCTAGCTGCCACTGTTAGAAAATCTAAGCGAATATTCCCAAAACAAACCTCTTGATGCCAGTTATCAGGAGAATAACCTAATTGCGGCAGTAAATATTGAACAATTAGCTTACTCTCAACTTCCCTTTCATTACGACAGGATTTAGGATAGAATTTCAATTGATTATTTCCCCATAACAAAAGATAGGTACTTAACTTTAATAATTGTCAAATTAGGGAACATTGTGTAAGCGTAGAATTAACACCGCTTAAACTTGTCATTATACTCATTATCTCAGAGTATGTACTTAAATATAAACCGTATAAATACGGAAGATTTAACCAACATATGATTTTTGATGACTCCTAAATTAAGTAAAATTACTGAGAAGTTATAAAATTTTTGTTATATCTGTTCATAATAACCTCTTTATCCTCAACATCATTTGCATGAATTTCATGACTGTGAGGTTTTTGGAACTCCTCTAATAACTCAAAAAAATGCTCAAATCCTTGCTTTTCATCTGGACAATAAAGTAAGATAATTTTAGCCCAAGTATTAGAAGTATGAAGATTGTATTTCTTTTCTACAAACTGATGAAACTCTTGATAAAATCTCATTTCTTCTACAGTTGCTTCAATTTCTAACTCCTTTCTAGCCGTTTTATAACCTACCAAAAACATAAATAAATTCGACACAGAAGGACGACCAATATATAATCCTGGTCTAGCTTTAATCTTAGCTAAAATATCAAATAATCCGCCTTTGACTTCCATTTTTACTATTCTCCTACTTCAGTAATTATAAATTCTTCGCTTTGACAATGAAAATCTTTTAACCAATTTTCTCGTGTCATTCCTTCAACAGATAGATTATCAAATACTCGTCCCCTAACTTCTACCCCATAGTGTTTTCCATTAGTAGTAATTGATTGATCATTCCCTATGCGATCGCTGATGATATAATCCTCATCATGATAGCGTGTTCTCAGTTCGATTACTTTCCCCTCAATTTTATTATCTGTTAACCACTGCATTACTGCCTTAGCACATTCATAACACTGATAAAGCTCAAATTGATTGACAATTTTGCTAATTTCTTGATAAATTTGGGAATCATTTAACTTAACCACTCTCTCACTCCAAAATGAAAGCGGGTGTTCCTTAGTTGGTGTGGATAGTTTTTGTCAAATTTTTATCTTCCAAAGCAACAGAACAACGGACAATAGAAACAGTGCTATAGTCACCAGGAGAACGCTACAATGCCAGAGAATATAAGAAGTCGTGTTGTCACCCAAGGAAGTCAACGAACCCCTAACCGTGCGATGTTACGCGCTGTGGGTTTCGGTGATGATGACTTTACTAAACCTATCGTCGGAGTTGCTAACGGGTTTAGTACGATTACTCCCTGTAATATCGGAATTAATGAGTTAGCAAAACGGGCCGAAATAGGAATCAAAAATGCGGGCGGAATGCCTCAAATGTTCGGTACAATTACCATTAGTGATGGCATTTCTATGGGAACAGAAGGGATGAAATATTCCCTAGTTTCACGAGATGTTATTGCTGACTCCATCGAAACCGCTTGTAATGGTCAAAGTATGGATGGAGTTATTGCTATTGGGGGATGTGATAAAAATATGCCAGGGGCTATGATAGCTATGGCAAGAATGAATATTCCTGCTATTTTTGTTTATGGGGGAACCATTAAACCGGGTCATTTTCAGGGTGAAGATTTAACGGTTGTTAGTGCTTTTGAAGCGGTAGGAAAACACAGCGCAGGTAAGATAGATGATGAGACATTATTAGGTATTGAACGTAATGCTTGTCCTGGGGCCGGTTCCTGTGGGGGAATGTTTACTGCTAATACTATGTCTTCCGCATTTGAAGCTATGGGAATGAGTTTACCTTATTCTTCAACTATGGCCGCAGAAGATGTAGAGAAAGCAGACAGTACAGAAAAATCTGCATTTGTCTTAGTTAATGCTATCCGTAATCAGATTTTACCAAGTCAAATTTTAACGCGCAAGGCCTTTGAAAATGCCATTTCTGTAATTATGGCGGTGGGTGGTTCTACTAATGCGGTATTGCATTTATTAGCCATAGCCAATACCATCGGTGTTGAGTTAACTTTAGATGATTTTGAAACCATTCGTCAACGGGTTCCCGTATTATGTGATTTGAAACCATCGGGACGTTATGTAACTGTTAATTTGCATCAAGCTGGTGGCATTCCCCAAGTCATGAAGATGCTGTTAACTCATGGGTTATTACATGGAGATGCTTTAACGATTTCGGGGGAAACTATAGGGGAAATTTTAGCAGATATTCCTGTTGAACCACCCGCGAATCAAGATGTCATTCGTCCTTGGAATAACCCTGTTTATAAAGAGGGACATTTAGCTATTTTAAAAGGTAATTTAGCTTCTGAAGGCGCGGTGGCTAAAATTAGTGGAGTTAAGAAACCTAAAATTACGGGGCCAGCGCGTGTTTTTGAATCTGAGGAAGAATGTTTAGAGGCCATTCTTGCTAAAAAAATTAATCCTGGAGATGTGATTATTATTCGTTATGAAGGGCCAAAAGGTGGGCCAGGAATGCGAGAAATGTTAGCACCAACTTCTGCTATTATTGGGGCAGGTTTAGGTGATTCTGTGGGGTTAATTACGGATGGTCGTTTCTCAGGTGGAACTTATGGTTTAGTAGTTGGTCATGTGGCCCCAGAAGCTTATATTGGGGGAACTATTGGATTAGTTAAAGAGGGAGATAGTATTACTATTGATGCTCAAGAAAAGCTGTTACAATTGAATGTTTCTGAGGAAGAATTAGCCCAACGTAGTGCTAATTGGAAAGCCCCTGAACCTCGATATAAAAGAGGAGTATTAGGGAAGTATGTGAAGTTAGTTTCTTCAAGTAGTTTAGGGGCAGTAACTGACTTAAATCTATTCTAATTGTCTGTAAGAGCATAAGCTAAAACGCATTTTAAATGCGTTTTAGCAAGAGAAAAGACAAAAGGTAAAAGGCAAGGTAAACCCATCTTAATTGAAGCTATAGCTATCAGGAATGATTCATGAGAAATCATCATTTAAAAGGCAATATTGGGTCGGTTTTGGATAAATGTAGGTTGGGTTGAACGATAGTGAAACCCAACACATCACAATGATTTTGTTGGGTTTCGTTCCTCAACCCAACCTACGAAAATTGCTAATCACAGAGTGTTCTAGTATCCTCACAGAAAAAGCAGAATGAAGTAGCTCCTAAAGCTTCAATAGTTTAGGATCTTACAACAAAAGTTAACACAAATTGTGGTTTCACAAGTCTGCTGCTTCTGCTAAAATGAAGAATATAGGGAAGGGCAGTTCCATGAGACAAACAGCAACGAAACCGTTGTCATTGGCGGAATTTCTGGACTTACCAGAGACAACCCCTGGCAGTGAATATATTGAGGGGGAAATTATTCAGAAACCCATGCCTCAAGGAAAGCACAGCATCTTGCAACGGGAATTGAGTTTTGCCCTAACACTCGCCTTAAAGCCAAAGCGAACTGCCCAGGCATTACCAGAACTGCGGTGTACCTTTGGTGGACGCTCAGTTGTCCCTGATGTTGCTGTCTTTCGTACAGAGCGCATTCCTCGTGATAATGATGGACAAGTGGCTAATACCTTCAATCTACATCCAGATTGGACTATTGAGATATTATCCCCCAATCAGAGTCAAACCAAAGTTATTCGCAACATTCTCCATTGTCTCGACAACGGCAGTGAAATGGGATGGTTGTTAGACCCGGAGGAGTCCTTTATATTTGTCTATAGGGCGGATAAATCGGTGCAACTGTTTGAGAACTTAGATGTGGTGTTACCCGTGCCAGATTTTGCTGAAGCGGTGCAGCTTAAGGTGGGTGAAATATTTGATTGGTTGAAAGGGTAAATCCCTGGTTTTGGATAAATGTAGGTTGGGTTGAACGATAATGAAACCCAACACAGCACAATGGTTTTGTTGAGTTTCGTTCCTCAACCCAACCTGCTAGACATTTCAATCTTTAATTTTAATTCTGTTCTTCATTATTTTCTGTATTTTCATCTTCTGTATTATCTTCATCTTCTTCTTGTATAAAAAAGATGTCTGTCGCAGAAGCATCATTTCTAGTTATATAAGCTAAAAAAATATTTAAAGCAGAACCTATTACTAATCCTATTGGATAAAACCACATTCCTAATGAGCTTCCTTTTAGGAAGGTAAAGATAGCTTCACCAAAAAGTAACCCAACTGTAGCAGCAAGAACTGTAGGATTAAAGTCTTTATATCTACGGGTGAAATAAGAAACTAACCAACCGACAATAATTCCTGATGAAGTAGCTCCTAAAGCTTCAATAATATTCATGATTCTTGGTTCCAGATGTGATATGAAGGAGAAGATGAAGTAATTGTAATTAGGGGTAAACTATCAAACATAATACTGTGTCTACAGAGTATATCTCGACCGATTAGGATCAATGGATTTTCTGATCTTCTTGGCCATTCTCTTACAGTCAATTCATGAGTGTGATGCGCTAAATGCAGTCTAACAGCATAAGCAAATGCGTTAAAAGTGTTTCCCGCAACATTAAGACGTGCCGGCCTCAATCCAGTTTGTCTTGCCCCAATATCTGTTAAAATAGATTTTGCAACCAAAGTGTAAGGAGAACCTGTATCAAGAATTGCAATTTTAGTGACTCTTTGTTCATTGAAAACAGGGCCGATGTGAACATCAATGGATATTTGATTTGTGCTGTTTAATTGATCTGAAAAATTTGGTGATGGTAGCTCTATTGTTGTACACATATTTGTTTTTGCTTAATCCTGATTTAAGAATTATATATCATAGAGGCCTAGAACACCAAATTTCTGGTTCCAAATTTTCATCTGTTACTTTTTCAATGAATAATGGTTGAGATTGTTTATCAGGATGATCAGTATAAACTCTCTTGATAAGAGTTATTTCGTCATCATCAGAATCAAGAACTTCTCCATCTTCAAACCAAACATATTTATTGAGATAAGCTTGTCGAAGCTTAGTTATCTCAGCTTGAAACTTAGTAAATTGTTCTTCAATATACTGTTCAGAGTTGTTGTGATCTTTCATGACTTTAATTTCCTCATTAAGACCAATTTTATAAGCTGCAAGTAAACGTGAAAAATTGGTTACAAAATCTAGATCTCCGCTCGTAAATATATGTTTATATCCTGTAAATAAAGATAAAGTACCAACAACTTCACCTTGAATTGATAAGGGAAAACAAATAAATGATTTTAGTTTTTGCTTTGTTATCCATTCTCGATTTCTAAAGTCATCAGGATTTTCATCTATATGTTTAATCATATATTGCCCTGTTTCAGCAACTTTTCCTACCATTCCTTCTCCTATTTTTCTAATTTCATTTCTTCTTTCAGTCATCTTAATATCATAAGTGCTTGCTGTTTCAAAAACGGGTAAACGATCACCTTCTAAAAAACGCAAAATACAAGCCTTATAAGGAGTTAATTTACTAACTAATTGCTTGATAATTGATTGATAAATCTCTGCAGCGTTATTATAATTATATTTATTAGGATTTACAAGAATTTGAGTGATTTGTGCAATTACGATTTCTTCTTGTTTTTTTCTAACTCTAGATATAGCTTTACCTAGATGTCCACCAATAAGGGTTAACTCAAAAACTTCTTCCTGTGAGTAACATGAATTTTCATCAGCTTGTTGAGATTTACTATCTAATTTATTGAGAACTTCAATTGTGCCAAATGTTCTATAATAACTATCTAAGGGAACGGAAATTCCACATTTTAAAAACCCTAATTTTTCTTGATAATATTCCCCATAAAGTAGTTTATCTATGTCTGTATCTAAATTATTACTAAAATGAGGTTCTCCATAAGGATCACCTTGGGTTGCTTTTCCCGAAAAGCTTTGACCTCTTTCATATTTTTCATCTTTTAGCCATCCATTTTCTATCTCTTGGTTATCACAATCTTTACCCCAAGTTTTATATTTCTCAATACAACCATCTTTAGAAAATAAAAATACTGAAATAACTTGAGGATTTAAAACTGCTCTAATTTTATTAAAAGTTTGATTAATTATGTCATCTAAAGTTTGTTTAAAAATTTTGTCTACAAGTTGTTCTTGTTCTTGTAGTGTTTTCTCACCAACTTTTTTCTCAATTTCTGTAGAATCTACTGATGATGTCTCTTGAAGTAATAAATTCCCAAATTTTCTGAGTGCTATTAAATCTCCCAGTAATTTTTCTGATGAAGATGGAATAGATGGCTTAGCTTGTCCCATGACGCTTAGATTTCGATGTATATAAGATATCTTTTTTCTCATGGTACTATATAATCCATATATATACAACCTAATTTAAGGATCTTAATATAAGAAGTTAAGGAGACAAAACTTACTCAGGAAGGGTAAAAGCTAGACATTAAGATTTGATAAGTTAATTTGTTGTTTCGCAAGTCTTGCTGCTTTTACTAACTGATTCTGGGTTTTCTGAAAAGATTTATCCCATTTTAATTCATCTTCAAGATCAGCAATATATTCTCGTAAATGCTCAATAATTCGCTCTTGTTGTGCATCAGGTAAAGATTCTAGAATTCTAACAACCGTTGTTATATTTTCCCTTGACATTTTCACCCTCAATAGTAAGACTTAATAGGATACTTGAATAATAACATCTACTACTTAGGTTTACAAAAAAATAGGGTGGACATTGCCCACCCTACTAATAATTGGTATAATGCTTAATTAACGACCAATTCCCACGTAACGGAAACCTGCTTGTTCTAATTTAGAACGCTCTAAGAAATTACGACCATCAATAATAACTGGATTGATCATTAAACTGGCCATTTTTCCATAATTAAGCGTTAAAAATGCTTGCCAATCAGTCACTAATACCAAAGCATCACAACTATCTGCTAACATTTCGGGATCAGTTTCAATAATAACCCCAGATAATCCATGACTCATCCCAGATTGAGAGACAATAGGATCATAAGCTTTAACTTTTGCCCCTAAACGATTGAGTTGTTCAATAATAATTAAAGAAGGAGCATCCCGCATATCATCAGTGTCAGGTTTAAAGGTTAATCCTAACAATCCGATGGTTTTTCCTTTCAAAATTTTCAGTTCTTGTTGTAATTTTTCAACCGCAATTAATCGTTGACGTTTGTTAACTTGTACTGCCGCATTTAAAAGTTCGGTTTCATAACCATAATCTGTTGCAGTGTGAATCAAAGCTAACACATCTTTCGGAAAACATGAGCCTCCCCAACCAATTCCAGCTTGCAAGAATTTATTGCCAATACGACTATCTAACCCGATACCTTTTGCTACTTGAGTAACATCAGCCCCAACGCGATCGCAAATATTAGCTACTTCATTAATAAAGCTAATTTTAGTAGCTAAAAACGCATTAGCTGCATATTTTATCATTTCGGCCGAGTTTAAGTCTGTGACAACAACAGGAACAGGAGGTAAGCTTATATCATCCCCAAATTTACGCTCAACTAAGGGAGAATAAAGTTGTTGCATCATAGCGATCGCTTTATCATTATTACTGCCTAAAACGATACGATCAGGGTTAAAAGTATCATAAACTGCTGAACCTTCTCGTAAAAATTCCGGGTTACTAACTACATCAAATTCTGGGGTTATATTACTATTTTTTTGTTCATTAAACCCGTCAAGAACAATCATTCTTACCCAGTCCCCCGAACCAATAGGAACGGTAGACTTATTAACAATAACTTTATAACCTCCATTTAAGTTAGAACCGATACCTCGGGCCACTGCTTCGACATAACGAGTATCGCTTTCTCCATTGGGTAAAGCAGGGGTTCCGACGGCAATAAATAAGATTTCCCCATGAGCAACCCCGGCCGCTAAATCTGAGGTAAATTCTAATTTTCCTGATTCAGTACAACCCTGCATCAAATCCGAGAGTCCGGGTTCATAAATAGGGGACTGACCAGATTTCATTAACTTGATTTTTTCTTCGTTATTATCAACACAAATAACATGATGACCAATATGAGCTAAACAAACTCCGGTTACTAATCCCACATAACCTGTTCCGATAACACAAACGCGCATGATTTTTTATCCTCTAGTTAAATAATTGAATTGGTAATTGATGTATTTATGAAACTCGCTCACGGAAATCATTAATTGTCATTTCTAACCCTTCTTTAAGTGCAATAGTCGGTTGCCAATTAAGATAGGTTTTAGCTTTGGTAATATCAGGTTGTCGTTGTTTAGGATCATCCTGGGGTAAAGGTTTATAAATTAACTCAGCATCAGGATTAATCATTCCTTGAATCATTTGAGCTAATTCTAAAATCGTATATTCTCCAGGATTTCCTAAATTAACGGGCCCAATATAATCGTTATTCATTAATCGGATTAATCCTTCTACTAGGTCAGAAACATAGCAGAAACTTCGAGTTTGAGAACCATCTCCATAGATAGTTAGTGGTGTCTTTTGTAATGCTTGAACAATAAAATTACTCACCACACGACCATCATGTTCTAACATTCTGGGCCCATAAGTGTTAAAAATTCGAGCAACTCGAATGTCGACTTTGTGTTCTCGATGGTATTCAAATGCTAGGGTTTCGGCCACTCGTTTTCCTTCGTCATAGCACGCTCTTGGCCCAGTACAGTTGACATTACCTCGATATTCTTCGGGTTGAGGATGAACATCGGGATCACCATACACTTCTGAGGTTGAGGCCAGTAATAATCGCGCGTTAACTCGTTTAGCGAGTCCCATCATATACAATGTCCCTAACACATTGGTTTTAATGGTTTTAACGGGGTTAAATTGATAATGAACAGGGGATGCTGGACAAGCCAAATGATAAATTTGATCCACTTCGAGACGAATCGGTTCGGTGATATCGTGACGAACCAATTCAAAGTAGGGATTGTCAAACCATTTTAGGATATTGCGTTTATGGCCAGTATAGAAGTTATCCAAACAAATAACATCATGTCCTTGTTCCATTAAACGATCTATTAGATGGGAACCGATAAAACCGGCCCCTCCTGTTACGAGGATTCTCATGTAAGTAATCTATTTAAAATTTGACATTAATTTTAACTTATCTTTGAGGTATTTTTTAAACAAAAATTTTTTTTTGATGAAAACTTTGACTAATTATTTTAGCTAGAGACACGATGGGTGAGAATCCCGTGTCTAGAATTAAACACCAAATGTTAAACTGAATAATCCTGATGGGAGTAAGACAATTGCTGGCCCTGACGGCAATAAGTTTCATCTTAACTATTATTAATAATTATTTATTTAATGGTGTACAAACGCATTCCAAAGTAGCTATTAATTTAACCCCATATTCGTCTTCAAATACAATCTTTTTATACTCTAAATTCCATAATTCTAAAGCACAATCATCATCAGGATTGACAGCAACTAAATGTAAATGAAGCTTTTTGTATTCAGCATCATATTTACACTCTATCTCTTTAATTGCTTCAATTTGTCGCCTATCTAAAGCTACTGCTAACCGTAAAATAGCACTGAGTTGTTTAATTATTTTTCTGTATTTATCAGGCAATTTACTATAGTCTTCATGCTTTCTTTTTGGAGAACTTTTGCGATGATAACGAGCAATATTTGCAATAGTTTCTAAGTCAATTTCTGCAAAACCTAATAACTCACCATGACGAATTAAATAATAAGAATGTTTATGATGAGCCGCATGACTAATATATAAGCCACAATTATGTAAAATACTCGCAGACCAAAGTAATTCTCTTTCTTCATCTCCCCAATAATGGAGAATGCCTTTAAGTTGATCAAATAAACTCAAAGCAAACTGAGCAATTCTTTCACTATGAACTAAATCAACTTGATATTTACGAGCAATTTTGATGACACTGCGCTGACGAACTTCACTTTGATAACGCCAACGATTATCAATTAATCCATGAGTTAACATCCAATCTACAATCATGCCTTCTCGTAAAGCGCGCTCACAAATAACGATATTTTCTAACTCTAACATCGTCATTGCTTCAAGTAAAATTGTCGATCCCGCTAAGATAATTTCGGCTCTTTTATCCGACATTCCTGGTAAAGAAAGCCGTTCTTTATAATCCATTGAGGCAAATTTTCTGAATAATTCTTGAATCCCTTGACGAGTCATTTGATAACCTTGGAAGGGGTTAGGAATTTCTCCTAAATGTTCATAAGCATGAAGGGTTGCCAAGGTTTGAATAGTTCCTGATGTCCCTACTAATTTAGGGGTTTCATTCTTATTTAATTTCTGACGTAATTCATCAATAGGACGTTCTAGCATTCCTCTTACATAGGCCTGTAAATTAGTCAATTCTCTGTGACTAATCGGATCAGTGCTGACAAATTCTTGAGTCAGTCTGACTGCACCTACCTTAGTACTACTTAAAAACCGAGGTTCTTGAGAGTCTGCTAAGATAATTTCGGTCGATCCTCCCCCAATATCAATGATAATATGGGGTTGATCCTGAAAATCCATTACGGATAAGACCCCTAAATAAATGCGACGCGCTTCTTCATAACCGGAGATCAAATTAACCATGATCCCCACTTCTGTGTCAATTCGATCTAAAAAAGCTTGTCCGTTAGACGCTTCTCTGGTTGCACTCGTGGCAACTGCCACTAGGTGATCTACATTAAGACTTATTGCGAGATCTTTACACCGTTGCAAAGACGCGATCGCTCGTCCCATGGCCTCAATGGTAAGTTCTCCTGTTTTGGGGTCTCGTTCTCCTAACCGGACAGTATCTTTTTCTGTGGTAACAATGGTAAAAGCGGCTAGAGTTTTATCGATATCTACCACTACCATATGAATTGAATTAGTACCAATGTCGATCGCTCCTAACCGACAGAAGTTGAGGAAGTCTGTCATTATCGGTTTAGCCCCTACCCTAACTTGTGATCTGTAGTTTCTTGTGGCCCTTTGTCTAACTTAAGAATTATACAGATTTAAGGGGCATTTTTTTCAAGGTTTTCCGCTTCTAATTAACCAACCCACAACCCCTCCAATTGTACCACTAAAGATAGAACTTATCACTGCTGTCACAAAAACTAAACCAATTTGTTTCCAGTTTTTTAGTTCTCCTACTTTTTCCGCTAAATCTGGGATTTTAGACATTGATGGTTTCCAATCTTCTAAACGATTTTCTATCACAGTTAGTCGCTTATCTATTGTGTTCATATCTTGCTTAATCTCATCAAAACGACTATTAATAAGATCTTTTAATTCTTTGAGGTCGGATTCTGTTACCGTTGACATCTTACTTTATTTTCTTATAATTTTGGATCTATCCCAGACTCCTCGAATTACCCAGGTGACTGTACCACTAATGAGGGCTGTTAGGGTAATGATAACAATTTGTCTCCAATTTTTCAATTCTCCCACTTTTTCTGCTAAATCTGGAATCTTTTGCACGAGTGGTTGTTGACTTTGCAAACTACCTTCAACTTTGCCTACACTAACTCTCAAATCACTAATTTCTTTTTGAACCCCTGTTATCTGTCCTTTAATTTCATCAAAGCGACTATTAATAAGATCTTTCAATTCTTTGAGGTCGGATTCTGTTACAGTTGACATCTTACCTTATTCTCCCATGATTTTTGGTCTATCCCCTAGCTGTGTGCTAGGGGACTAATTTTATTATCCTAGAACTTACACCTCATGGTCCAAAAAAAACCGTTTTCTCGTTGTAGTTAAACAAGCACCAACACTTAATAATTGTTTATTAGAACTACCTGTAGTGTCAATTTATGAATTGACAGCACAAAAATATTCAATTTCTAGAGATATTATGTAAATTATAATTAAGTAAAAATTATTCCATTGTCTTAACCGAATTAACCCAACCATGATCTAACCAATCAAAAATTCGTTCTAATTGAGATAAACTAATCAGTCCATATCCCCATAAAAGCATGGGTAAAGATGAATAAGGTAAATCAGGATGACGCTGTGCTAATTCAATAGATTCTGTGGGAATATTTAATTCTTGCCGTAAGAATTCAAGTAAAGGTTGTTGTTTATCAAAATTATACATTTTACACTTCCTCAAATTAGAAAAATTAATATTATTGGAGCGAGAATTTAGACTAAACAATTTGATTTAACCATTAGTGTAAGTCTAGTTCTTACGGATCAACCTCACCTAATTAGGTTCACCCAAGTGGGTGAATTTTTACCTAAACCTTTGTCACTCAGGGAAATCTCTCTGATGTCAAAATAGTTTACTGTTGAGCCGGGGCCGCCGCAACTTTTTGTACTAAATTTCAGGTCACATTGGGGGTACGATGGGGAGGAGAAAATATGCTCATATTTTACAACGGGGCTGTTCTATTAGTAATATTGTTAATATGGCCGTGATCGCGGTTTTGGATGCTCAAGAATTTTGATTTTTAGGTCGTTATATAAAGCTGTCACGGATTGTGTTATGTGATGTGCCATGTTACTATATATCACAGTCCAAACAGACTGAGATTACCATAACAAATTAGTAAAATAAAAAAATTGAGTCAAATATGGTTTTTAACTTAAAGCAAAAGGTCAAAAAATTTTTTCCTAATCTTAAAAAAGAAAAACCTGATTGGGAAATTAAGTATGAATTCAAACAACAATTTTTCCGATGTGCTTTTAAAGCGATTGAATACAATGGAATTGATGGAGATTATCTTGAATTTGGCTGTCATGGTGGAATGACTTTTGGCATGGCTTACAAAGAGATTGAGCGACGAAAACTACCCGTTAGAATGTGGGCATTTGATTCTTTTGAAGGCTTGCCTCCATGTCAAGGGGCTGAAGATCAACATCCAAAATGGGTAGAAAATTCTATGAAAACATCCCTTGAAGAATTTAATTTATTATGCTCGCGCAATGGAATTCCTAGCAATAAATATGAAACTGTTGTTGGATATTACGAGGATAGCTTGAATGAAACTTCAGAAATAAAATTGCCGAATAATATTTGTCTAGCTTACATTGACTGTGATCTATATTCAAGTACTAAAACTATTCTGGAATTTCTCAAGCCACGCTTAAAGCATGGAATGATTATCGCCTTTGATGATTACTACTGGTGGTCATCTGAAAACATATCTGGTGAACGTCGAGCAATGCTAGAGTTTTTTGATAATAATCCTCAATGGAACTTAGATCCTTATATACAATATGGATGGGCAAGTAAATCATTTGTTGTTGAAAATCGAAAACTCTTAGAAGGGTTAGGGAAATCTTAATCCTAGTAAAAATATAATACTAATTCATCAAAATCTGACTATACATGCTAATGGTGTAGGAGTCAACGGCCCTTGACCCCTGCAACAATAAATAAGTTAACCCTACTGTTTGAGTTAAATTAAGTTGTCTTCACCAGAAAACCCCCAATTATCCCCCACAAGCGCGATCGCCGCTAAAACCACCTTAAAAGCGACTACTGAGAAATGGTTTGAATATTCGGTGCGAGTCCAACCCCATCATACCGACTATGGGGGAGGAGTTTGGCATGGAACCTATCTCAGTTGGCTAGAAACCGCTAGAGTTGAGTGTTTAAGGTCAATGGGGGTTGATTATGCTGAATTAGTGAGATTAGGCTGTGATATGCCTGTGGTTGAGTTGTCCCTACGTTATCATCGGTCTGTCCGACTCGGAGAAGTCGCTATGGTTAAAACCCGTATGGATGAAATGAGTGGGGTTCGTTTGTATTGGGATTGTCGCATTGAATCAGCCAGTGATCAACAAGTTTATGTGACAGGAAAAATCACTTTAGTGGCCGTTGATCGCGAAAAAGGGAAAATTATGCGTCAACTTCCCCCAACTATTAAAGACGCATTAGTAAAATTGATTGATTTATAAATCTTTGAGAAAGTTAACTACTTTTTCTTGAAAAAATTTCTCATTTTCAAGATACCAATCTCGCGCATTTTCTCCTAGTTTTTTTTTTGTCTCATAATCCATCCCTAAAATTTCTTCTATTTTCGTTTCCAAGGCTTGAGGATCGACATAATAATTCATTCCTAGTCGTTGCGGTTGACGATGGGAATAATCAGCTAATAGACCACGTTCAGACGTGATTAATTCATTCATAGGAGGCGCATTTGTTGTGCAAATTAATGCTTTTGTTGTCATTGCTTCTACAATATAATGACCGAAACCTTCTGCTTGAGATGGACATAAATGAATGCCAAAAGTATTTTGATATTGACGGAGAGTTTGTTCATCTACATAGTCATGAATATAGTCTATATTAGATGCCTGAAGATGAAAACCTTGTTTCTTTTGCCTAACAATAAGAGTCGGCCATTTAGGATGACGAGACCAAACTTCAATCAATGTTTTAGTTCCTTTTTGAACAGCATTACTCCCGGCCATATGAAAAAACTTATCGTAATCTTTGGAATATTGTTCATCAAATTGATCAAAACTGGTAAAACTTATAAATTCTGTTTGACAGCCTAATTTTTGAAAAATATCTTGTGTAAATTTTGTACAACATAGGACATAATCTAACTGAGGCAACAGAGATTGACTACCATCCCGAAACCATTCCGGCATAGGGAGAAGACAATTAACTCTTGCATAGGGAAACCAGGAAGGAACTAGATCTTGTATAAAAATATTAATATCATAGGGAGGTTTTTTTCTAAAAGTATTGCTGGCAAATTTTTCAAAATAAGTAGTTACACGATGAATTTTATGACCAATAGATGGCTTACCAACAGTAAAAACTGATACTTGAAAACCTGCTTTTCTCAAAACCTGACTTAAAATAGAGCTACATCTTGTCAAGCCATGCTGATTATCTACAGTTACTATGTTTATATACGGCATTTTAACTTAGTTTCTAGTTACTCTCGTCTTCAGACATTATCAGTGATTTCTTTAATTAAGGCAAGTGTTTTCTCAATCATCTTTTCTTCAGAAAAGTCTTGAACCCGCTTTTGAGCATTATTAGCCATTTCTTGCATTTCTTGAGGATGTTCTAAAGCCCAAATAATGGCTTCTAATAAGGCGTGTTTATCTTCTTTTTCAAATAATAAACCATGCACTTTATTTTCAATAATTTCTGGCATTCCACTAGCATTAGATACAACAATAGGTAAACCATGAGCCATAGCTTCACTCACAGCAAAAGATTGTCCTCCTTCAAAATGAGTAGGAAAAATAAACAAATCAGCCGCGTTTAAAAAGCGAGAAACATCAGAACGATATCCTAATAAAATAACTTGATTTTCAATTTTATATTTATTAATTTCCTTAACCAGATGATTTCGTAAATCTCCTTCTCCAATCCACACAAATTTAACATTAGGAAATTTTTGAACAATGGGAAAAATAACTTGAACAAGTTCTCGATAACCTTTCTGTGGATGTAAACGCCCGACGGTTAACAAAATTTTATCATTATCATAAATACCAATTTCTTGACGCACTTGATGGCGTAATTGTTGATTTTTTTCTGGAGAATAGTCTAGAAATTCAGCGTTGATTTTAGCTCCATTATAAATAACAGGTATTTTTTCTTCAGAAATTTGTAATGATTGACAAATAAATTTCTTATTATCCTCTGAAATTGCAATCCATTTTTGATTTCTTGAATAACACCAATGATAAATTTTTAGGCGAAATTTACTATAATAAAAATAACGATAAAATAATTGAAATGATACTACTGTAGGCAGGTTTAAAAAGCTACAAGCGATGATACTATCAAAACTCCAATAAGGCCAAGGAACAGTAATATGAACAACATCTGGTTTAACTTTAGATAATAATCTCAAAGTTCTTAAACAATGAGGTATATGTTCTCTAAAAAGCTTATATTCTTTACCATCAACTGGCGCAATATCTAAAGGATGATAAATAATTCCTTGATCTTGAAAATCTTTAATTAAAGACTCAGTTTCAGGCGTTTTAGGAAATGCAGTCTCTACTTGCCAACCTTTTTTAACACCAGCTTTAGCAATAGTTAACGCATATTCTTCCGCACCTCCTCGAATCGGCGAGGGAAAAATGACTAATAGCTTCATATTTTCACAAATGATAAACTTATCTCAAATCTGATTTTGTTGTCCATCGGGATTGATTATTAGTTGATGAAAAAGCTGTAATAGCAGGCTGTAAATCTTCCTCTGTCCATCCTTTACGATAAATAGCCAGTGCTGTACCGGGAATGGCTAAAATGGGGATTTCTTTGGATAATTCGTACAAAGCTTCAGGAACACCATTATAATCACTAAGCCATCCCCAATCAGCATAATCATGCCATAATAATACCCCTTTTTCAGTAAGTAAAGAAAGTAAAATTTTTGTATCAGCTTCTACTGCTTCTTTTTTATGATCTGCATCAAGAAAAAATTCCCATAAATCCTCCTTTTTTTGAAAAAAAATAATATTAATCCTGACTATTGATTTGAATTTATCTTTTTAATTAGAGAAGGTAATAACTCTTGTGGATGACGATAAAAATATTTTATCTTACTATCAATAGACCATTCCCAATAAAAAGGCAATCTTTCAAAAAAGGGAAGCTCTTTGATATGTTGCTTTAAAAGTTTATTATAACGTTCCATGAAAAAATTATTGACTTTACCGTAATAATAGCTTTTAGTTCCTGGTATATGCCTAAAGTTTCCCCAAGTTTCATCTATATACTTTATTTTAGCCACTTTAATAGCTCTGAGGAAAAATTCATTATCCATCACATAGTGTTCATCTACATCATATAAACCAGCTTTTTCATGAATAGATTTATGATAAAAATAAGCAGAAGGATTAACAGGGGGAGGGTTAATCATAAATCCCCGAAGTAAATCTTTTAACCGTAGCTTAGCGGGTTTTTGTACATTAATAATCTGATCATTATCTCCGAGAATATTACAATTACCAACTAAGAAGCTTAAATCAGGGAGACTCTTAAAAATTTCTGCCGCACGGTTCAACACATTTGGTTCATAAAAATCATCAACATTCAAGAAGGATATAATTTCCCCTTTAGTTATCTTAATACCCTTATTCATAGCATCAGATTGTCCTTGGTCGGGTTCAGAAATCCAACGAATATGAGGATATTTCTCAGCATATTCTTCAATAATCTCGACTGTTCTATCTTTTGAACCTCCATCAACAATAATATGCTCAACGTCAGCACAATTTTGCTCAATTACAACTTTGAGACAAGATTCAATAAACTTTTCCCCGTTATAAACCGGAGTAATTACACTGATCATTATTAATCCATAAGTAGTTGAGGTTATGGATTATTATACTTGATCGAGTCCCTAATTCTCAATCCCCAGAAAAACTGACCTTAAGATTGACTCGTTAACGTAATAACTGTTAGTTCTGGGGGACAAAATAAGCGTCCGGGAAAGTATGTCCCTAAGCCTCTATTAACATATAATTGGTTTTGGGCTACTTGATGCCATCCTTGGGCCCATTGCCAATGTTTTAACACTGTGGAACATTTTCGGATAAAAGGAATCCAAGTATCTAAACATCTTGGAGTATATGGACGAATCTGTTGCAGTAAAACGGCGGCCGGCCCAAATCCAGGAATATTAACTTGTCCTCCGTGACTATGACCCGATAATTGTAAATCTACTCGCCATTTTTGTAAAATTTCGGCAGAATCAGGGTTATGAGATAAGACTAAACGGGGAATATGAGGGGAAAGTTGGGTCATAATCGCTTCAGGATTAAACTCTTGTGACCAAAAATCTGCTAGTCCAACAATAGGCAAATCTTCTCCGAGAGGGGTAGCAATTTGATTCCATAATACTTGAATTCCAATACTTGTCAAGGCTTGAATTACCCTACTTTTCGCCTGACAATGATCATAATCATGGTTGCCTAAAACCGCATAAATTCCAGCGCGACTGTGGAGAGACTGAAGACACAATACCAGATCATCAATGGGATCGGGTTGATAAGTGATATAATCTCCAGTGAGTAGGACTAAATCGGGATTTTCTCGATTACTGGCCGCGATCGCTTGGCTTAATAATTTGTCAGATAAACGAAATCCATCATAATGAAGATCAGAGAGTTGGATCAGTTTTGTTCCGACTAAAGAGGGGGATAAATCAGCGATCGCGACCGTCACCCGTTCTATTTTTAGGGGTTCAAACCAAATGGGTGTCATTTCAGTTACCAGTTATCAGTTATCAGTTACTACCGCAAACAAGTCTGTAGCTTGAAGCAACGAATATTTTTATTTCTATCCCCTTGCTCATAGGAGGTTTCAAACCTCTTTTTTTGGTCATGATTGAGATTCAACAAGCAAAACAAGGGTCTATATTATTACAATAGCTTTGGATTTGTTATGGACTAGAAATTGATGGTATTTTTATAATATTTGAAAATAATTAACCTATGCTTAATAGTCTCTTAATTTTTAAAATATTGCTCACCCTATTAGACTGACACAGCTAATAGGGTGTATTAGGAGGCGGTTTTGTTGGGTTTCGTTCCTCAACCCAACCTACAATTTGGCTAAAGTAATCCTGCTTTTTCAAAAATCTGTTTGCCCATTCTATCCCAACTTCTCCTTCGTTTTGAGTCCAATCATGCAACATTTTTGATAAGGCTAAATTAAACCCGCGTAGGCGGGTTTTGTCTATATAGCTTAACCCGATCGGGTTTAAGCATAAATTTCTAATAGTTTTACATAATAGGTTCGGTAGGGCTAATTAAGTTTGCGTAAGTCTTAATCATTTGTTGTGCAATAACTGGCCATTGATATCTGTTTAAGACTAATTGACGGGCATTTTCGCCTCGTTTTTGTCGTTCTTGAGGATTATTTAAGGCTGTTTCTAGGGTATTAGTTAACATTTCTATGTCCAATGATGTTACCCAACCGGCCGCAACTTCTTGGATATCAGGCCAAATATAAACTCCTTCAGAAATTACTACAGGAATGTTCATGGCCATTGCTTCAGCTACTGCAATACCAAAATTTTCGTAATAAGAAGGTAAGACAAATAAATCTGCATCTTGAAGTAATCCTAATTTTAATTCTCCTTTAACAAATCCAGTAATAGTGGTATGTTTGGCTAAACAAGATTTAGATATCTGTTCTTGTATTTGTGCTTCATAAGTAGGATCTTGAGGGTTTGATCCTGCTATGACTAAATGAAATTTGACCTCACGTTTGACTAAATTTTCTCCGGCTGCTAATAATAAATTTAAGCCTTTTTTGGGATCAATACGAGACATAAATAATAATAAAGGTAAATTATTAGGAATACCTAAATTTTGTCGAATTTGTCCGTAGGGGGGACAATTATCGGGTAAACTAACTCCTAATGGAATTACTAAATCTTGAGTTTTCACCCCATAACGATGAGAAATTTTAGCTTCTTGTTCTGTCGTAAAATGAACCCCCGCGGCCCCTGCTAAATTAGGACGTTCTAGAAATGTGCCATAAAATTGTTTAAGAAGACGTTTTTTTTGTAAATCTGCCGGATCTAAGGTTCCTAATGGACGCAAAATATAAGGTAAGTGACAATAACGGGCAATAGTGGCGGCTGCCGTACTTACAGGAGAAAATAAGGCATGAATATGGGCAATATCGTAGTCTGAGGCGTGATTAGCTAACCATTGAAGTAATTGTAAAGAAAATTTGTAACGACGAAAGGGAGAACAAGGAAAATAGATAATTTGATAGCCTTTTTGGAGTATAGGAACCCCTAAAGGAACCTCTAAAGGCAGTTGACCCGTATCTCCATTAGAATTAGTTGTAAGAATAGTTACATCAATTCCTTGATCAGCTAAGGCAGCACATAGGCCTAATACCATTTGACTAGGGCCACCATAAACCAAGGAAATTGACGGAACAACATGTAATATTTTCATCGTAAGTTGCTAATTATAAGCTTATGTGCTATATTTGTCTTTCTATTTGGTATTCAAAAAAATTTATAACGTAAACTTAGTAAATCTAAGAAAAAATAAAAGGGACTATTCCTTTTTTGTTAAAAAGTCTATCTTTTAGGTTCTACCGAACTTTTTATGCCAAATTATCATAAACAATAGCCTTTAACTCTAAAGAGTTGAGCTATACAAACAAAGGTTGCCTACGCAACCTATAATTGAGTTCGCGCTCGTCGGACGCTCGTTTTTGTTGCATCAGGCAATAGTGGCATTATTAATCATTAGTTTAGCATAGTTTGTCTGGTAGAATTGCAATTACTTGGCATACTTCACTTGCAAGTCCCTTATTAAAGGGGGCCATCGCCAGACTGATCACAGATCCATTTCCACAGAGGATGTTTTGGCCCCAACTCCCGAATATTTTTCACCTCATTTTCTAAACGCAATCTTTCTCTAGGAGACAGGCCCCTGAGAATATAGGTACTTTGCCAAACTAAAACCGCCCCCGTCACCCCAATACAAAAAAATAGACTAAAAGCCCCCATCAGATGAAAGGCTAAGCCATAACGTAGGGCAACCCAAGTAAAATGCTCTCGCCAGAGATCAAAGTCTCCTCGAAACTGCCAAAGTCCGTATTGGCCAAAGGTTAGCCAACACAACGTAACAAATAACCAACGACGATAAATACTCAATTCATATAATCGTTGGACTTGTTCGGCTAGGGTAGGATCAGGATCGCTCATGGAGGTACAAATATTCGTTAGTTTCCACGATTTTAAGGCAGATTAAGTAACTGGACAAAAATAAAGTTACAACCTAGTTACATTTCTTAACATAGTATTGTTTATTTATGTCCGACTACTTAGCCAACTCCAAATGCCCTTGGTCAATTTTCCAACAGCGATCAGCGATCGCTAATAGTTCGGTGGGATCATGACTAACCACCAAAATTGTCCAGTGATTTTTCAGCTTAGCTAAGAGTTTAGCCAATTGTTGACGCATTGACCAATCTAATCCGGCCGTGGGTTCATCTAATAAAAGTAAATTCGGTTGACGAATTAATTGTACAGCTAGAGCGAGTCTTCTTTGTTGTCCACCACTAAGAGCATGAGGAGAGGTATTCAGGGAAATATGCTCTAATCCGACCTCCTGTAAGGCGTTTTTAATAGTATCAGCCTCGATTTCGGGATGCCCTAAGCGTAATTCTTCTAAAATAGTACTACCACAAAAATGTCGTTCAGGAAATTGAAAGACTAAACCGCCTAATTGTTGTAAGTCTAGGGGGGTAAGTTCTTGATCTCGCCAAAAAATCTGACCTTTGGTTTGTTCGGCTAATCCGGCTAAGATTTCTAATAAGGTGGTTTTACCGGAACCACTCGGCCCGATCACTAGCCCTAATTCTTGGGAAGCTAGTTCTAAGTTAGCCCCACTTAAAATTGGACTGGGTGTGGCTGGGGGGTGATAGGCTACATCTTTAAGATAGAGCATTGTATCATAGCAACTTGAAAATGAGGATAAGAAAATTTCGTACAGGGATTCAACAGCCGTCTGGCCCACAGAAACTGTGTCCGTACAGTACCTCCGCGTCAGAGATATAGATAATGCCCGCAAAATCGAGGAAAAACTTCACTGCGATCTGATCGGCAATATTCTCCGCCATATCCCGATCAGCGGTGAGTACCTCGAACTTTATATTCGCCTGGGTGTCGGAAACGCTGGGTTGTCCCGACGAGCGCACGTTGCGACTGCCTTTACCGCCAGTCTCCACCACCGTATAACCGGTCGCCCCGGATTCATCGATGATATGGGCGATCTTTTTCAGGAGAACCTTTTCTGTGATTATGACGAGCTTTTTAGCTGGTTTAGCCATGTTGCTTACCTCCTTACAGATGTATATTGTCTATATTGATCTACTTGGTTTGCCGGGTCAAGGGAGCGGCGACATACCGCCGATCGCCTGGGCGAGTCCGATGAAGAACGGTATACACAAGCCGATCGCAACTGGCGTACCGACGGCGGTGGACGCGCCTATATAGGCGGAGGGATTGGCTGATGGGATACCGGCTCGCAACGTGGGGGGTCCTGAGATGTCGGAACTAGAGGAAGCGATGACAGCCAGGATGACAACGCCGCCCATGCTGAATCCTGTGGCGTAGTGGGCAACCATGCCGAGACCGAAGGCGATTAGCCCATGTAGAAAAGGTGCTACTACACTATACACGACGTACCACTGAGCCACCTTCCGCAGTTCGCCAATTCTTGACCAAGCCTCCATACCCATGACCAGCATCAAGATCGAAAGCAAGCCACGAAAGAGGGGATCGTAGAAGCTTTTATAGACACTTTCGGGCTGAGTAAGTATGCCAAGCGCAAGGCCGAGCAACATTGCCGATAGAGCAGGACCCCGGAGACTTTCCTCGATGATCGGCCAGATCTTGACCCGATTATCCCCAGGATCTTGCTGTTGGCTGAGATACTCCTGCCGGTTGCTGGGATAATCTTGCTCATCGGAATAATCCCCTGCCGCAACGGCCTTCTTGCTTAAAGACTCCTGCACGGTGGAGTGGGCTGCTGCTGCACTATGCTTCTTCTTGTTGAGGTAAATGTTGGCCACAACAATCGCAGTTACAAGCGCGGGGATATCCATAAAGGGATAGAGTGCGCCAGCCCATGCCTCGTATGGAATTTTTTGTTCTTCTAGTACCGTCAGACCTGCGGCCATGGTAGAACCACTCACGGCTCCAAACAACCCCCCAGTTGCGAGGGCATCGACGACTTTGACCTTCGGCAGATTGGCCAATGTAAAGCGCGAGATGAAGACAATAAGAACACCTACCATGACGGCAAAGATCATGGGTAACACCATCTCCGTCAGGTTGGAATTGCGGATCGCAATGCCACCGGTCAGACCGATTTTGGTGAGCAGCATAAATACGATGATCGTACAAATCGACTCTGGAATTACCAATTCGCTCCCAAGAGCTGCAATGATCATCCCACCAATTAAAAAGGCGAGTGTTGGAGACTGCAACTGTTTAACAAAGTCTATTAAAAAAAGGGACAAAAAATCCATTAATACCTCCTTGTGCCTCCTCGTCAGAGGAGTATTTACATTGACATCCTCACCGCAGTGAACGGACGGTGATTCCCAAACCTGACGATTTGAGTTTCTCCCACCCCTAACCGAGGCCGGCGGTGTAGCGGGGGATTCCCAAAGCTGATGATTATAGTAGCATCTTCCTTGATCCCTAATCGAACGTCAAAGATTTTTGTTAGCATCAAAGGCAATATTAATCTTTAAATCCTTGATTTTGTGTTGTCTGGAGAGACTTATGATAAATTGGTTGACAAGAACTCAAAAAACGTCTTTATCTTGGTCAGTGCTATGTTTGATTGGGATTAGTATTTGGGCTAATCCTGCCTTAGCGGGTGATCCTTTCCGCCGTAGTAACCCCCGTCCCATTGGGGATAAGACAGAAGCCGCTTTTATTGCTATTTTTCGTAAAGGCAATTATACAGAAGCTCAAAAGTATTTACTCGAAGCCACTAAGGTTGAAGGGGATGAACCTTTAGCCCATGCGATGCAGTCTTCTTTGGCTTATTCTGATGGTAATTTTGACCAAATGAAAGCTGCTGCTGATAACACCTTGGCCACTGCCCAAAAACTGGTCTCTAAAGATCCCTTGCGAGGGAATCTTTATGTAGCGGTTGGCCTTTTTCTTCAAGGGGCTTATACTTATAAAACTCAGGGGCCTTTAGGAGCTATTGATAAGTTACAAAAGGTCTTTGATCATCTTGAGCTTGCTGAGCAAAATGCCCCTAATGATCCAGAGTTTAATCTGCTTAAAGGTTATCTGGATTTGATTTTATCGGTTAATTTGCCTTTTTCTAAGCCAGAAGACGCGATCGCTCGCTTTGAAAAATATGCGGCCCCTGATTATATGGTGGATCGGGCCCTGTCCTCTGCTTATCGGGATTTGAAACAGTATGATAAGGCTTTAGATTTTATGAATAAAGCGTTAGTCATTAGTCCTGACAATCCCGAACTACAATATCTTAAAGGTCAAATTCTGCGGAAACAAGGAAAAAATAATAAAAATATGGTGTTGTTAAAAGAGGCTTATACTTATTTTGAGCAAGCTATGAAAAAAGTCGATCAATTACCCAAAGAGGTTCAAATTCCCCTCCGTCATGATCATCAAGCTGTACAACAAGAAATCGAAAAACTGGCAGCTAATCCTACTCTTGACAAGTTTTAATTATAAGCTGAGGTCTAAGTATTGTGGCAAAATTAATTAATTCTTAACTTTCTAGTCCTCAGGGATTTTTCATATTTTTAGTAATTTCATAAGTTAAACTAATGTCAAGGAACAGCCAGAGGGTGTCTAATGTCAAGAAATCGTAGGATTTTAATAAATACTTAATAGAAACATGATTAAACAAAGGGAGAGAATTGAACAAGAACGCAAAAAGTAACCAACGGCAATTATCCACCGTGAAAGTTTTTATTTTACTTGCATCTTTATCTTTGACTCAAGTGTTGGGAGATATCCTATTGAGTCTAGGAATGAAAGGTTTTTTGGGGTTTGATTTTTCTGACCCAACCATTATCTTTCATTTAATTGCCTATTTGTTGACCAATTCATGGATATTATTAGGGGTTGCTGTTCTAGTGCTTTCCTTGGGCATTTATCTAACAGCGATTTCTTATTTAGATTTAAGTTACGTTTTACCCATTCATGCGTCAAGTTATGTCCTCAATGGGGTCTTTGCTTGGGCATTTTTGGGAGAAGATATTTCCATGATGCGGTGGTCAAGTACGATTATTATTTCCTGTGGTGTTTTATTAGTAGGATTTAGTGATAGTCAGACTTCTAATGTATCAAATTCTCATAACTCAAGCATAAAAGTTCAAAATCTCCCTTTGTTTCTCCTCCCCTTAAGCATTACTATTTCTAAATCTTGGATCGCTATCCTAATTAGTTCTGTATCTGATGCGTCAGGAGATTTACTATTAGCATTAGGGATGAAAAAGATTGGACAAATGAAAATGCTTCCCTTACGAAAAATGCCCCGATTAATTTGGAATATTTTAAGTAATCCTATGATCATTAGTGGTATTATTTGTCAAGGAATTGCCTTTTTTAGCTTTATTTCTGTCTTAAGTTGGGCCGATGTTAGTTTTGTACGTCCAGCAACAGCCTTAACTTATATTATCAGTATGTTAGGGGCAAAGTTTGTTCTCAAAGAAAAAATTAAACCACAAAAATTCTGGGGAATCTTTCTAATTGGTTTAGGGGTATTTTTACATCATTAATAAGTCCGTTTTCGTAGATAACAATTTTAGGTTTTATAGGGGTCAACGGCCGTTGACCCCTACTCTTTAGATATAATTTAGCATAACATATACCAAAGAAGCTTAATCAATTATTTGGAGGTAAAATTCATGAGCGATGACCCCTTATTTTGTGTCAATAATTTACGCATTCAATACCCCAATAATGATATTTGGGCAGTGGATGGGGTATCTTTTACTTTGCGTCGGGGAGAAAAATTAGGCTTGGTGGGGGAGTCAGGGTGCGGTAAATCTACCTTGGGACGGGCAGTTATGGGGCTTCTACCCCAGTTAACACAGGTTAAAGGGCAAATTGAGTTTGAAGGTCAGTCCGTGTTCGCTTTAGCCTCAGAAACGTTACGGCGGTTTCGGGGGGAAGTGGTGGGATTGGTTTTTCAAGATCCCATGACCAGACTTGACCCTTTAATGACTATTGGGGAACATTGTATTGAAACTTTACAAGCCCATCAACCGGAATTATCTCGGACTCAGGCGAAGGAAATAGCCCTAAAAACCCTTGATAAAGTCAAAATTCCGGCAAATCGTTGGGGACAATATCCTCATGAGTTTAGTGGAGGAATGCGACAACGGGTGGCTATGGCTTTGGCATTATTATTAAATCCTAAAATGATTGTAGCTGATGAACCGACAACCGCTTTAGATGTGACGGTAGCGGCGGAAATTTTACAAGAATTGACCCGTTTGTGTGCTGAAGAAGATATGGCCTTGTTATTAATTTCTCACGATTTGGCAATGGTGGGGGAATATTGCGATCGCTTAGCGGTGATGAATCAGGGAAAAATTGTGGAAATGGGAGTGATTCAAGATCTTTTATCTTCTCCTCAACATGAGTATACAAAATCTTTATTAGAAGCAGCTTTGCACGTTCAAGTAGAAGACGAAGAACCCGCTATTAGATACGATAATAACTCAGAGAAACCTGTTTTAAAAGTTACTAATTTACAACAATATTTTACCATAGAAGGTAACTTTTTACAACAATTTTTATCTAAAGAGAAGGAAGTTATTAAAGCTGTTGATGGGGTAAGTTTTGAAATTTATCCTGGAGAAATTTTAGGATTAGTGGGAGAATCTGGCTGTGGTAAAAGTACCCTATCTCGAACGATTTTAAGGTTATTGGAAGCGACTTCAGGAACCATTGAATTTATGGGGGAAGATTTAACTAAAATTTCCCTTGAATCCATGCGTCAAAAACGCCGTGAGATGCAGATGATTTTTCAAGATCCTCATGCTTGTTTAAATCCGGTGATGACGGTGGGACAAAGTATTGCTGATCCTTTATTTATTCATCAAGTAGCTAATCCTCAAGAAATAGAACAACAAGTTAAAGCTATGTTAAAACGGGTTAAATTAACCCCTGTAGAAGATTATTATCATCGTTATCCCAAACAATTATCAGGAGGACAACAACAAAGGGTTGCTATTGCCAGGGCGTTAATTACTAAACCTAAATTAATCATTTGTGATGAACCTGTGAGTATGTTAGATGCGAGTGTACAAGCTGAGGTGTTAAAGTTAATGTCAGAGCTAAAAGATGAGTTTAAGTTAACTTATTTATTTATTACTCATGATTTATGGGTTGCTCGTTTTTTCTGTCATCGTATTGCGGTGATGAATCAAGGTAAAATTGTTGAAATTGGGGAAACAGAAACTATTTTTAAAACACCTCATCATCCCTATACCCAAAAGTTATTAAATGCGGCTCCTTTATTAACAATTTAAAACTTATTTGGTTCTACCGGACAAGTTATGTTAAATTATTACAAAGAATAGACTTTAACTTTAAAGAGTTAAGCTATACAAACAAAGGTTGCCTACGCAACCTAGAATGGCTGTCCGCGCTCGTCGGACGCTCGTTTTTATAGAATAAGGCTTTAGCCTTTTATTAATTATTAGTTTAGCATAGTAAGTCCTGTAGAACCGATTTTTTAATCGTAATACTATAACTCATTGACGACATTTTTCAATCTCAGAAATTGCCACATCAAAAGAAATTTCTTGATCATTAATAGCATTATCATAAGCTCGAATAGCTTCTAATTCTTCTAAAGCTTCTAAGATTTTTTGGTATTCTTCCATGTCTAAAAGAACACCGATTCGATTACCATTAGGGTCTATAATGTATTTTTCTTTTATCTTCATTTAACTATTCTCTTTTAGATTAATTCTTAACTTAATTGTAACTTATTTTTTTAGTTTGTGGAACAGGCCTCTTGCCTGTTTTACGAGTTAATTTGTGGACTGGCACATCTAAAATGTTGCAATAGACCTAGAGATTGCTCCTCATTTAAGATTTTGTTTATACACAGTCTCTTAAAATTGCTATAATAATAACAGTAATCTCAATCAAAAGTAGATGAGAATATATCATTAAATTTAGCTAAGATAAAATGAAACATAAAGCAAAATACTTAACGATTATAGGAGGGGGATTATGGGGATTATCCCTCGGAAATTTAGCTAAACATAATCAAGAAAATACTATTAATCTTTGGTCGCGGAACAGTCATGAAACATTAGAATTAGCTATAATAAGAGCGGATGTTATTGTCTCTGCTGTTTCCATGAAAGGAGTCCGACCAACTATCGAAAAATTGCAAGAGATTAATATATCAGAAACTTTAATTATTGTCACAGCAACTAAAGGATTAGATCCCGAAACCACTCATACACCTTCTCAAATTTGGCAAGGGGCATTTCCTCATAATCCTATTGTAGTTTTATCGGGGCCAAATCTATCAAAAGAAATTCAAAAAGGATTACCTGCCGCTACAGTCGTTTCTAGCTATAATATTAATGCAGCAGAAACGGTTCAAAGCATATTTTCTTCTGATATTTTTCGAGTTTATCTTAATAATGATCCTATTGGTACAGAACTAGGTGGAACTTTAAAAAATGTTATAGCGATCGCGGCTGGTGTTTGTGATGGATTACAATTAGGAATTAATGCGAAATCAGCTTTATTAACCCGTGCTTTACCAGAAATGATTCGGGTAGGAACTGAACTAGGAGCATCTCCTGAAACATTTTTTGGACTATCAGGGTTAGGAGATTTAATGGCAACTTGTGATAGTCCTTTATCTCGTAATTATAGAGTGGGTTATGGACTTGCTCAGGGTCAAAAATTAGACCAAATTTTAATAGAATTAGGAAGTACTGCTGAAGGAGTTAATACCACTAATGTCTTGATAGATTTAGCCAAAAAACAGAAAATTGCTGTTCCTATTGCTCGTCAAGTGTATCGACTTCTCAATGGAAAAATAACTCCTCAAGAAGCAGTTCAATCTTTAATGGCAAGAGAACTTAAATCAGAGTTTGATGACTTAGATTTTTGATAAATAAGTTATAATTTAGGGTGAGCATCGTCCACCACTGTCACTTTAATCATTATGATTTAATAAGTCTTGAAGCGTCGTTAAAGGAACTTGACAAAAATATTGACGTTGAAATTTTTCTTCTTCAATGGCTTCATAAAATATTTCTAATTCTTCTTTGTAATTATTATTTTTTGGCGTGACTTTTGTAAAGGATAACTGATTTTTCTTTTTAGTAGTTTTAAACCCTATTTTTTTTAGTAAATTTAACCCTAACTCTAAAGTAGAATCAATTAATTGTAATTCTTCTTTTAATTGTTCTCTGGTAACGTTTTTTTGTGTCCGAGTTAAATATTTAACAATGCCAATTAATTGTTGACAAACTTGTTGAGGGTTTAAGTTTTCTTGATGGGAATAAGCCAAGGCTAATGTTTCTTTTTGTTTCAACGTTTTTTGATATTTTTTTTGTAATTCGTTCCAATTTGCAGGACAATTTTCTAAGAGTTGATAATCTCTATTTTCTTCGGGTAAATATTGATGATTACGCCAATCAATTAAACTAATTGTATCATAATTATCTTGATTAATCAAAGGGAATGATTCAGAAGAACGTACCGAAATTAAACGAATTTGATATTTTTGATTAGAAGGATTATAATCGAGTTCTACCACAGCATCACAAGGTTGATTTTGCGGTAATTCCTCTTGATAATGTCCCCACCAAATCCCAGGAAATCCTTCCTCAACTGATCGATCTAAAATATTAAAAACAGTTCTGATATATTGAACTTTTTTACTTCTTGCATCTTCAGCATTATAATTTTTTACTTTCTCAAACCAACAGTTCTGAATTAATAATTTTGGTACTGGATTTCCCATACCACAAGGTTCTAATAATTTTAATTCTCTAAATAAATCTTTACCTAATTGAGAAACTGTGACGACTAAATCAACTTCAATTGTCATATTTAAAAGATTGATATCTGTTATTTTTTGACGTAATTTTTGATTAATAGATTCCCGAAATAAATTAATATTTTCAACTGGTAAACTTAGCCCTGCCGCATAAGGATGTCCTCCAAAACGATGTAATAAATCTTGTTGAGAAGACACTAATTCATATAAATCAATTTGATTAATAGAACGGGCTGAACCCCTTGCTAATTTTATAGATTCTTGACTTAAATTTTCTTCTTGTACTGTTGTCAATAAAATTGTAGGACGGCCATATTCTTGCGCAATTTGTCCGGCCACTAATCCTAATACTCCACTGGCCCATTGAGGATCATCTAGAACAATAACTTGAGTCGTTGAAAAATCAATATTAGCTAGTTTCTTTTTAACTTCATTGATAACATTTTTTTGTAGTTCTTTACGACGAGTATTTGCTAATTCCGTATCTAAAGCCAATTTTTTACAGTATTCTTTATCCTTACTTGTAAGCAAATCAACCGCAAATTTAGCATCTCCATGAATACGACTAATGGCATTAATTCGCGGCCCAATTCCAAAAGAAATATCAGTCGGGCGATCGCCGTTTCCTTGACAAGAATTTAACAGATGAGAAATTCCCGGACGAAAACCTTTTTTTGCTTGTTTTTCTAATTGTTTAATCCCTTTTTGTGCCAAATAACGACAATCACCTTTCAACTCAACTAAATCTGCAATTAACCCAATAGCTACTAAATCTAATAAAGTGTCTAAAGGTTGTTGAGGAATCTGTGGTAAACTCTCATAAAGAGCCTCTACCAATTTATAAGCAACTGCCACACCTGACAAAGAAAATAGAGGATGAGTTGAAGCAAAATAACGAGGATTAATAATAGAAATAACAGGGGGCCGTTCATCCGGTAAGGTATGATGATCTGTAATAATCAAATCAATTCCTAACTCATTAGCATAGTCAATTTCTCCTAAATTAGTGCTACCAGTATCACAAGTAACAATTAATGTCGTTCCTGATACTCTTAATTTTTCTAGTCCTGCTTTATTCAACCCATGAGATTCTTTAAACCGATTAGGAATATAATAATCTAATTGTAAATGAGGCACAAAAAAATGTCCTAATCCCTCCCAAAGTACACTAGTTGCTGTAACTCCATCCGCATCAAAATCACCCCAAATAGTAACTTTTTCTCCTACATCAATAGCTTTCTTAATTCGTTTAATCGCCTGTTTTATTTCTTGTCCAAACGCTAAATAACTTGTCGGTTGATACTCATTAAAATCTAAAAAACTCAGCAATTCTTCACGATTTTTAAGACCACGTTGCCATAATAATTGGGCTGCATATTTACCCTCAGATTGAGGGGTATAAATTTTAACCAAATCCACAAACCAATCAGGAAGTAATTGCGGAAGTAAAATGTGCCATTGAGGTTGAAAAAAATTCATATTAATCTAAGTTTCTAGTTACGAATATTATAGATTTGATCCCCCCTAACCCCCCTTAAAACAGTGAACAGTAAACAGTAAACAGTTACCAAGGATAAACACATCATTCTTTACTGATAACTGATAACTGATAACTGTTAAAAAGGGGGATCAAGAATTGAACCTTTTAAATCATCCTCCAGTCTAAACCATTGAATTGACTGGTAGGGCAAAGCGTGACTGTGTTAGCAGACAACCAAGCTGATACGAAAGAGAAAGATTTAGTGCTTCAGTGTCAGCAAGGAGATTCTACCTCATTTAAACAATTGTATGGCCGTTATCAACAACGAGTCCGAGCTACCCTCTATCAACTATGTGGGGATGAAATGCTCGATGACTTAGTACAAGATGTGTTTCTCCGAATTTGGAAAGGTTTACCCCGACTTCGACAACCTGAGTACTTTTCCACTTGGGTATATCGTATTACTTGGAATGTAGCAACAGATAAACGACGGCAGTTTGCCCAAAACCACCTATCCACCGAGGATGATTCAAGTTTGGATAGTACACCATCGCGCCCTGAAGATACCCCTGATTTAATGCGTTTGCACTATCAAGATTTGGTGCAGCAAGGGTTACAGACCTTAAGTTTAGAACATCGTGCGGTTTTGGTATTACATGACTTGGAAGATGTCCCTCAAAAAGAGGTGGCTAAAATTTTACAGCTACCCGTCGGAACGGTGAAATCTCGCCTTTTTTACGCTCGCAATCAAATGCGGAAATTTCTTCAACAGCAAGGAGCATTATAATGTCTCAATCTCCTCATGATAATCGAAAATTGGTCGATTTTCTCAAAAAATATCGGCCTTTGCCTCCCCCTATTTCCCCAAAACTCGAAACTCAGTTATTCGCCACCCTTCCCAGAAAATCTCAGACCCGACCTTCTTTATCTCGTCTGTGGCCATGGCTGATTCCTGGTGCTTTAGTTCTGGGTATGACAGCCATCGGCAGTCAGTCTCGTTGGCAAGAACCCTCTCTCCAACTGGGTACAGGGAATGATTCAGAGGAATTAGAAGCTTTTATGGTTAGTAACTGGCAAGGAACCATAGGAGAAGGTTATGCAGAAGTTTCTACCCCACCTGTCTATGGTCAGTGGATGTTATTGGAAAATTCTGCTACTCCGTCTGAGGTTTCCCATCCCTAAGTTTAAACTTCAGCAATTTAATATTAATGAGGAGAGCATGATTCATGAAGTCTTATCATCCTTTATTCTGGGCTTTTTTGACTATTCCTTTGACAATTAACTCTGTTTTCGCTGAGTCTATCCTTAAATCTTCCTGTGACTCTGGTTTGTGTGACACTCATCTCTTGTCCCAAGGTACCAGAGGTGGTGGCCCAGATAAATTGATGGAACAACTAAATCTTAGTCAGACGCAAGTTCAACAGCTTCAGGCCATTCGCCAAAAATATAGCGGACAAATGGAACCTTTACAACAACAAATACGAGTAAAAGCAGACGAATTAAGCCAATTAATGGATGGAACAGCATCAAATGATGTAATACGCTCTAAACATCAAGAAATGCTTAATTTAAGACAAAAAATGGGTAATTTACGCTTTGAAAGTATGTTAGAAATGCGAGAGATATTAACCCGTCAACAACGTCGAGAATTTGGTCAATTAATGCAGCAACGTCGTCAACAAATGAGAGGAAATCAAGGAGAGGGAGGCGATTTTTCTCCCTAATTAACAATATTATTTAGGAGACTAATAATATTAGCTTTTAATGTAGGGGTCAACGGCCGTTGACCCTTACAAATACTCAGATTAGAAAAAAAATAAACCCAAATTCAATGACATATCAGATTGATCTAATTATAACTCAAATAAATTAATCTTTGACAATTAAACTTTTTTTTGTAACAATAATAAATAGATTTATTTTGAGTAATTATTTACATTAACTGTATGTCTCTAGAAGCCATTTCCCTTAAACCAACTAACAGTAACACTCCTGATCATCTTTTAATTATGCTTCATGGTTGGGGAGCAAATGCTGAAGATTTAGCCCCGTTAGCCTCAATGTTATCCCTTCCTAAATATCAATTTATTTTTCCTAATGCGCCTTTTCCTCATCCTCAAGTTCCTGGAGGACTAGCTTGGTATGAGTTAGAAACAGAAGAACATAAAGGCTTATCCGAAAGTAGAGAACTACTAACAAATTGGTTATTATCTTTAGAAGAAATCACCAAAATTCCTTTATCTAGAACAATTTTAAGTGGCTTTTCTCAAGGGGGTGCAATGTCTCTTGATGTAGGATTAAATTTACCCTTAGCGGGAATTTGTAGTCTTAGTGGTTATTTACATTTTCAACCACAAAATTTAGCATCATCTCTGCCTCCAATTTTAATAATTCATGGTAAACAAGATTTTGTCGTTCCCATAGAAATGGCCCGTCAAGCAAAAGAAAAATTAATATCTATTAATGCTCAAGTAGAGTATCACGAATTTAATATGGGTCATGAAATTCCCGCTAATATTCTTCCTATTGTCGAACAATTTATTAAAACAAAAAATTAGAATTTTAGGTTCTACATAGTATTAATCCCTGATAAGTAGGTACACAAAATTAATTACCCAAGATTTTGTAGGGGCGGGTTTTTTAAATAAATCAATGATTCTCACCAAATAAATAAACCCGCCCTGCTATGTGTAATTGATTTTGTTTAAGCCCTGATATTTAAGAGTTTTAGATAATTCGTGAATTCTAGATAATTCTAATTAGCACTTTTGAAAATTATAAAAAGGAAAAAGCCCTCGGAAGTCTGGCCATGTTTCGACTCCAAGGGCGTTTGTCTTTCGTTCTTACTCCTCACACACCCATATCATGACGCAGCTTAATTAGATAAGTTTCCTATTAGTGACGATTTTTTTATTGTCACTGTTAAACCTATTAAAAGGAACTAAAATTCCTTTCTTAAAGTCTTGTTTCATAATATTTTAGGACTTATGCAGCCCTTCTAGATCATAATTTTTTTGTAGGGTCAATTCATGAATTAACCCTACGATGTCATGTTAATACATCAGTTCAAAATTTTTTAAATAAAAGTTTCCCAGTCTTTCAATTTAGGTTAACCTGAAAACTGAAGGACTGAATTCTTTTGTGAAAAAGGTTCAAACTGGTGTAATCTATGAATAGGAAAAAATATAAATAATCATATAAATAAGCTAGAAGCACCATGATTATCTCAATTACAGCCTTAAAAGGAGGAGTGGGAAAAACAACCACTGCGATACATTTAGCAGCATATTTACAACAAAAAGCCCCTACTTTATTAATTGATGCTGATAGAAACCGTTCTGCTTTAATTTGGTCAAAAGACGAAAAACTTCCCTTTTATGTTGCCTCTCAAGCAGGGGCCACCAGTTTAATTCGTCAATATCCTCATATTATCGTGGATACCAGAGCCAGACCAGAACCAGAAGAATTTAAAGATCTTGCCGATGGTAGTGACTTATTAATCATTCCTACTACCCCTAACCATCTCGATATTGACGCTACCTTTAAAGCAGTAGAACAATTACAATCTTTCAATGCTAATTTTAAAATTTTGTTAACTAAAGTTGATGCTCGTACCAAAAATGGACGAGAAGCTAGAGAAAGATTAAAAGGAGCAAAATTACCTCTTTTTAAAACAGAAATTCCCCTCTTAGTAGCCTTTGAAAGAGCCTCTCAAAAAGGTGTAGTTATTAAAGATTATTCTGATCCTCGTTCTAAATTTGCCTGGTCAACTTATGAAGCGGTTGGTAAAGAAATTATTCCTTAATTTTTTAAGACTATTTATATTAGTAGATGCCTAAATCTTGCCCATTTTTTAATAAAATTTGTAAATTATTTTTGAGGAAAAGACATACTCCATTTAAGTTTGTCCTAAAAAATCAGTAGCATCCTCTGGTTTTAAGGGACGACTAAACCAATAACCTTGGACTTCTTCACAGTTTAAACCTTGTAATAATTTTAACTGTTGTAAAGTTTCTACTCCTTCTGCAATCACTCTTAAGTTAAAAGTTTTTCCCAAAGCAATGACAGCAGAAATAATCGCCGTATTTTGAGGAGTATCTTGCAAAGATTGAATAAAAGATTGATCAATTTTTAATGTATTGACTGGGAATTTATGTAAATAACTCAAAGAAGAATATCCTGTTCCAAAATCATCTAAAGAAACCTGAACCCCTAAATGTCGTAATTTGCCTAATGTTTGCTGAGCGAGATCATGATTTTGCATCAAAGCAGTCTCAGTAATTTCTAGGTCTAAAAATTGAGGTTCCAACCCAGTTTCTTCTAATACTTGACCTACCATTTCTACTAAATTTGGTTGTTGAAATTGTCGTGCAGATAAATTAACTGCAACTGGCATTTTAGATAGTCCTGCTTTTTGCCAGACTTTATTTTGTTGACAAGCTGTCCGTAAAACCCATAAACTAATAGGAACAATTAAATCAGTTTTTTCTGCTAAAGGAATTAATTTGACTGGTGAGACATTACCCAATTCAGGATGATACCAACGTAATAAAGCTTCCATTCCTGTGACTTTATTGTTTGTCAATTTTATCTGAGGTTGATAATTTAGACAAAACTCATTTTCTTCAATTGCTTGATAGAGTAAGTTTTCTAATTTAAGAATCATTGATGCTTTTGATGTCATTGTAGAACTATAGAAACGATAGTGGTTACGACCTCTTTCTTTTGCTCGATAAAGAGCCGCATCAGCATTTTTAACTAAGGTTTCTGAGTCTTCTCCATCTTGGGGATAAATAGCAATACCAATGCTAGTTTTAATATATAATTGATGTCCAGAAATTTCAAACGGCTGTTTTAATTCATCTAAAATACGCTGAGCTAAATTAACCGTATCTTCTGGACTATTAATACGAGGTAATAATAAAGTAAATTCATCCCCACCCCAACGAGCAACTAAATCTTCAGAACGGACACAAGAATTTAATCGTTTCGCAAAACTTTTAAGCAGTTGATCCCCAACACTATGACCTAAAGTATCATTAATATTTTTAAAAGAGTCTAAATCAAGAAACATTACCCCTATTAAATAGTTTTCTCTTTTTGCTCTAGCTAAAGCGAAAGCTAATCTTTCATCAAACCAAGTACGATTAGGTAAATCCGTTAAGGTATCATGAAAAGCTCGATATTCTAGGGTTTTTTCGGCTTTCTTACGTTCAGTAACATCAAATAAATAACTTCTAATCAGTTGATTATCGCATAAATAATGAATATACTGCTCAAAAGTTGCTTGACCGACTTTTATTTCTCGTAATAGTAAATTTCCTTGAATATTTGGGGATTCTGATAATAATCCGGCTAATACTGGATGTTTCAGTTTATCATGAGTAATGGTTTCAAATTTGATACTGGCAGCAGGATTAAGATAAGTTAAATTACCTGTAAAATTAATTTCAATAATGGGATTAGGACTTAATTCAGGAAAAGAGGCTAATCTAACTAAATCATCTCGATCTCGTTCCTGCAAATCTTCGCCTACAATTAAGGTACATTTATTATTTTCTTCCTGAACTTGAGTAATAATTGGTTCTGCTTGTTCAATATTGTCAAATTGATTGAGATCAAGAGGATTAAATAGAGCAATTTCTATGGATGTAGAAAGAATATAATAACTTGCTTTTGCTTCAGGGCTAAAGAAAATTACATCCCCATGTTTAAGATTATGGGACTCATAAGAATTGCCGTTAATTGTTAACCCGTTGGTGCTACGATTTCCTTCTAAATCTCCATCAATAATACGATAGGAATAGTGATCGAGTCGAGGAGTAGGTTTAATGCGAACTAATGTGGCGTGACGGCGAGAAACCACCCGATCATAAATGACGATATCATTGATTGACTCCCGACCAATACTATAGGTTGGTTCTTCAAGAGCAATAATTCGTCGCGCTTTTTGATCCTCAATGACCAGGATATGCCGAAACGGGGTTAGAGTATTCATTGCGGACACATAGACAAGAGCTAATATTAGTGTTCCCGAACTTTTCCCAAAACTAACATTCCTTTAAATAGATTAAAATGGATAATACTGAGGCTGCTTATTGGTTCGCATGGTCGAAAATTCCAGGAATTGGCCCCGTTTTGCTCAAAAGGGTTTGGCAACAATTGGGTAGCTTATCAGATGCTTGGAAAGCTTCTCCAGAAACCTTGGGTTCTGTTGATGGGTTGGGCAAAAAAATAATTCAAGAGGTAATGCAACAGCGATCGCAACTTGACCCCATACAATTATTTAAAGAACATACTCAAAAAAACCCTAATTTTTGGACTCCTGATCATCAAAATTATCCTCGTTTATTATTAGAAATGCCTAGTCCTCCTCCGGTTTTATACTATCGAGGACAGGTGAATTTTCCAGAAAATCAAGGAATTACTCCATTAGTTGGTATTGTTGGTACTCGACACCCCACGGAACATGGTCTTCGTTGGACGGGTAAAATTAGTACAGCTTTAGCGCAACATGGTTTTACGGTGGTATCTGGGATGGCCGCGGGAATTGATGGAATCGCTCATCAGAAGTGTTTACAAGCTGGAGGTAGAACCCTTGCGGTGATGGGAACGGGGGTTGATCTGGTTTATCCGAGTGAACATCGCCAATTGTATCAACAAATTCAAGAAAATGGCTTAATTTTGAGTGAATATCCGGCGGGGACTCCTGGCGATCGCCGTCATTTTCCGGCCAGAAATCGTATTATTGCGAGGTTATGTCGTGCTATTTTAGTGATGGAAGCTCCCGAAAAATCCGGAGCATTAATTACGGCTCGTTATGCCAATGAATTTGGACGAGATGTGTATACTTTGCCAAATTCTCCTGATATTGTACAAGCGCGAGGTTGTTTAAAATTAATTCATCATGGGGCCGAAGTAATTGTTAATTTAGATGAATTATTAGAGATGTTGGGAACTATTCCTAATATTGATCAGCCTAAACAATTATCTTTGTTTGAGTCAGCAACTCCTCAAACTTTACCTAATTTAGAGCCTAATTTATTAAAGATTTTTCACTGTGTTAATTCTGAGCCTATTTCTTTTGATTTGATTGTTAAAAATACTGGCTTAAGTACAGGGGAAGTATCAGGAGGCTTATTACAATTGGAATTAGAGGGGTTAGTGACTCAATTACCAGGAATGCGTTATCAAAAACAGTCTTGATCAATCTGAATAAAATTAATCAATGAATACAGGCTAAAGCCTTATTCTATAAGAACAAAGGCTGTCTACACAGCCTAATTCTAAGCCTGAGTCGCTAGGTTTAGCTCTTTATAAGCTTTACTTATCAGCACAGGTACGGGAGAGCCTTAATTTGGGTTAAATACTTCGGAAACTTTTAACTTTAGTTCTTTAAATATAGGAGATTGTACTAAATAATTATTGCCAAAATTTCCGACTTCTATATAACTATTTCCTGTAAGTTCTAAGACTAAGATAGTTTTGGTTTGAGGATTAACAATCCAGTATTCAGGAATACCACAATCTTCATATTGTATTCTTTTGGCGATGTAGTCCCTATCTCTTTGTATTTCTCCAGGACTAACTACCTCAATGACTAAAATAGGAGGTGACATTGAAAGACGAATAGTATTGCGGTTTGATAATTGTTGAATATGTTCTTCTCGGATAATAGTGAGGTCGGGATAACGGTTTTTTGGTTCCCCTCTCACTTCTAATTCTAATCCTTGTCCTCGTACTCTACGATACCCTAAAAGTGAAGCAAATTTAAGTAATAAAAAAGTAGCAATTTCAACATTAAAACCTGACTCTGGCGGCACTTCAATCAATTCTCCATTAAATAATTCATAGAATCTATCTGAATTATCATTGTATGCTAAGTATTCTTCAAAAGTTGTAAATCTAGGTTTAATTGTTAACATAAAATTGCTCCTAATAAGTAAGTGATTATAAATAAACTTAGGGTGGGCAATGCCCACCCTACCAATGGGGTATGATATATTATGCCCCTAGGAGAACTTAATTATTTTTCAACAATTGGAGCTAATTTAACATTAGTTGCTAACCCAAGTATTTGTAAAAAACGAATAGTCATCCAAGTAATATCAATTTCCCACCAATCTAAACCATGACGAGCAGAATATTGATAAGCATGATGATTATTGTGCCAACCTTCACCAAAAGTTAGGAGAGCAACCCACCAACAATTACGAGAATGATCGTTAGATTCGTGAGTTTGATAACCGAATTTGTGAGTAGCACTATTGACAAACCAAGTGAAGTGAAACACCATCACTAAGCGGACAAAAATGCCCCAAATTACCCATGACCAACCACCAATAGCATATAAACCTAATCCTAAAACCAGTTGAATCAAAATCATGTATTTTTGACAAAATTGATAAAAAGGATCATCTTTAATATCTTGAGTATAACGAGGAACTTCCTTATCGGCAGGAATTTTATGTAACATCCATCCCAAATGACTCCACCAAAACCCTAGATTAGAATCATGGGGATCTGTTTCAGTATCCGAAAATTTATGATGAATACGGTGTAAACCAACCCATTGAATTGGGCCACCTTGACAGGCTAAAGTTCCGCAAAAAACAAGAAGATATTCTAACCATTTAGGAGCTTGAAAACTGCGATGTGTTACTAAACGATGAAGTCCTAATGTAATACCAAGGCCGCCTGTTATCCAATAAATAAATAATGTAATACCAATGGCTCCCCAACTAAAATTACCTGGAAAAAAAGCCAACATTGCAACCAGATGAATGGTAGCCATGTAGATAATAACAGTCCAGTCAAGAGGAAGTTTTTGAGATGTAGCAACAGTCATGTAATAACCTGAATGTGAACGTGATTGAAAACGGTAAAAAATTCAGTTATGCTAATGGTCAATTATTAAACTTAAGGTATTTTTGATACTATAGAGAACTTGTTTAATCATTAATTAACAAAACCGAATTGACATTGACTTATTGATTTGACATACGTAACCTTTTAAGGCTTGAATCAGTAATTAGCCCAATAAGTTTACTTTTAATTGACAAATGGACAGTTTAATGCTTGTAAAAGCAGCAGAAGATAGACTATCTCCGATTTTTTCGGAAATTGACACAAAGGTCAAGCAAAATCTCAAAAAAGTCTTAGAGGCTTTTCGCCATCATCGGGTAGGGGTGCATCACTTTGCTAGTGTGAGCGGTTATGGCCATGACGACTTAGGGAGAGAAACCCTAGATTTAGTCTTTGCTGAGGCGATGGGGGCCGAAACCGCCGTCGTGCGAGTCCAGTTTGTTTCAGGAACTCATGCAATTGCCTGCGCTTTGTTTGGGGTACTTCGTCCAGGGGACGAAATGTTAGCTGTTGCTGGTTCCCCTTATGATACTCTCGAAGAAGTAATCGGTTTGCGTGGCAATTGTCAAGGTTCCTTAATTGATTTTAACATTAATTATCGAGAATTGGCCTTAACACCTCAAGGAACGATTGATTGGGATAATCTTAAAACTGCTATTAAAGATCATACTCGTTTAGTGTTAATTCAGCGTTCTTGTGGTTATTCTTGGCGAGCAAGTTTATCTATTTCAGAGATTGAAAAAATTATTAAAATTGTCAAACAACAAAATCCTAACACAATTTGTTTTGTGGATAATTGTTATGGAGAATTTATTGAAATGCAAGAACCCACTGCAGTAGGAGCAGATTTAATGGCAGGTTCTCTGATTAAGAATCCGGGAGGAACTATTGTTACGGCGGGAGGCTATATTGCAGGGAGAAAAGAGTTAGTAGAAGCGGCTGCTTGTCGTTTAACTGCCCCAGGAATTGGCTCAGAAGGAGGGGCTACCTTTGAGCAAAATCGATTACTATTTCAAGGTTTATTTTTAGCTCCTCAAATGGTAGGAGAAGCGGTTAAGGGAAGTCATTTAATTGCCTATGTTTTTGATCAATTGGGTTATCCGGTGAATCCTTTACCTTTAGTTCCCCGTCGAGATGTAATTCAGGGAATTAAGTTAGGAACTCCTGAAAAATTAATTGCTTTTTGTAGAGCGATTCAAACCTATTCTCCTGTGGGTTCTTATTTAGACCCTGTTCCTGCTCCTATGCCTGGCTATGAGAGTGAATTAGTGATGGCTGGTGGAACATTTATTGATGGGAGTACCTCGGAATTTTCGGCGGATGGCCCCTTAAGAGAACCTTATATTATTTTTTGTCAGGGGGGAACACATTGGACTCATATTTCTTTAGCATTAGAGGCAGCTATTGAGTCTATTTTATTAATGGATAAGTGATAATTAATCTTAACTCTAAAGAGTTAAGCTATACAAACAAAGGTTGCCTACGCAACCTAGAATTTAGTCCGCTCTTGTCGGACTTGGTTTTTATAGGATCAGGCATAAGGTCTGTTATTAATTATTAGTTTAGGATAGAATGACCTGGTTATTATCCATTATTGAACCTTCAATTAAATAACAATTATTTAACTCAAATAGAGTAAGAATTACTTAATTATTGATCGTAATCACTTTCAATACTAATATCTAGAGAATCAGGGTCAATGCTAATATAAAGTAAATTAGGACGACAACAAATTTGACAATCTTCGATATAAGATTGATAGCTTCCGGCACTAATATCCACAAAAGTAGTATTGACTTCTCCACAATAAGCACAGTAATAATCGGCGGTTGTTTCCATAGTTGATAGTTAATAGTTGATAGTTGATAGTTGATCAAATAATATTAGTTATAATTAACTAATTGAAGAATTTGATCAGCAATAGTTAAATTAACAGGAATGATAGATAATCGATTACCTCGTTTAACCACTAATAAATCTTCTGGATTAAAAGTTTTTTTGAGAGTATCTAATGTTAAAATAGCGGGGAATGCTTCCATAAATTCAACTTTAACCGTTTGCCAACGAGGAGAATTAACCGTTGATTTAGGATCATAATAGGGACTATCTTGATTAAATTGAGTAGGATCAGCAACCTGATTTTCTATTATAGTCATTAAGCCTACAATACCAGGAGGAGTTGTATTAGAATGATAAAAGAAAACTCGATCACCTATGTCCATCTGGCGCAAAAAATTACGAGCTTGATAATTACGAACACCATCCCAAATTGTTTGACCATCTTCTTGTAAATCTGTAATACTATAAACAGTAGGCTCAGACTTCATTAACCAATATTTCATTTTACTTATCTTCCTAAAAATTAATGATTCAACTCAACAACTCTAAACATAATTCTTTAAAACCAGGGGTTTATTTTATTGGTGCTGGCCCAGGAGATCCCGACTTATTAACGGTAAAAGCAAGTCAAATTATAGCTCAAGCGGATGTAATTTTTTATGCTGATTCTCTTGTTCCCAAACAAATATTAAATCAAACTCGTTCTGATGCTCAATTAATCCCCACAGGCAACAAAACCTTAGAAGAAATTATGACATTAACCATAGAAAAAGTCCAACAAAATTGTTCTGTTGTGCGTCTTCAATCAGGGGATTTATCTCTTTATAGTGCCATTCAAGAACAAATTTCAATTCTTTTAGACAAAGACATTTCAGTAGAACTTATTCCAGGGATTAGCGCATTTCAAGCAGCCGCCGCGAAATTAGGCACAGAATTAACCATTCCTGATTTAGTACAGACTATTATTTTAACTCGTATTAGTGGAGAAGCTTCCTCCGTTCCCGATGCCGAAGAATTAAGCAGTTTAGCGGCCCATCAAGCCAGTTTATGCCTTTATTTAGCTGCTCGTCATGTAGATAAAGCTCAAGAAAAATTACTTAAATACTATCCCCCTGATACCCCTGTGGCCATTTGTTTTTGTATTGGTTGGCCTGAAGAAAAAATTTGGGTTGTTCCCTTAGAACAGATGAGCAAAATCACCCAAGAAGAAAAATTAATCCGAACCACCCTATATATTATTAGTCCTGCCCTAAAAGCTAATCAACAGTACCGATCGCGCTTATATCATCCCCAACATTCCCACCTATTTCGACCTAAATAATAACCACATTTTTAGAATTTCACAGGTAAGATATTAGTACTAATTTATGATTTCACAGACAAGATGCGACGTGCCACTGCTGACAAATTTTACCCCAAAAATGAAACAGCCCTGAAACAAACCTTACCCACTTTGAGTTCCCCTTTGCGTCTTTGCGCGAGATAAAAAAATCTTCACCGTCACGAGTATGTCACAATAATTGAGTGCAAGAGGAATTATACCTTAAGCGTTACAGTCTAAAAATATGAATCATGCAGGGTTTACTCAACAGTATTTGGCAGTCGATCAAACAATTCTTTAGTCAGCTTTTTGGTTCTTCAAAATCATCAAAGTCTGGCCTCTATAAAAACGACGTAGCAGCAGCAAACCGTCCGTTAAGCGACACAGATTATGAATTTTTATTTAGCCAGTTACTCGATGGAGTGGCTCACGGATGGCATGAAGGGCGTATTCTCAAGTATTTTGAAGACTTAGGAGAACGGGGAAAATCTAGACTGTGGTTAGCTTGGTTAGAACGATTTGAGCAAAAAGTATTAGCCTCTGCGGCCCCTAATTTACAATTAGCCGCCCGCATGATGCGTTTAGGAGAATTAGCTCAATCATTTCCAGCAACTGAACCTATTGGCCTTGCTTCTTACGAGATTGGTAGACAACTGTATACCAAAGAAGCTGGGGGGACAGTGTGGGAATATGAAGGGCCTGATACGGATGTAGCTATCACTGAAATCGTCACCCCAGGAAATCGTAAAAGTACCCCACCCCCTGACCCTAAAATCGTCTTAAATCCAGGAAATCAAGTTCCTGCTGAGGGAACAGAAACCCTAACCCTAGAGGAATTAATGGCTCGTTTAGGGCAAGATTCTCAACTCGCTGAACAATTAGCGGCTCAATTGGGGATTCAATCAACTAATCCTCAAGAGATTGTAGATACTTTGATTGCTCAATTTCAAGTCGATCAAAACCAATTAGAAAATCAAGCTCTCCCTACTACTGTTGAGGGATGGTTTAATTTGGGCATACAACAAGCCAATTTAGGGGATTTAGAAGCCGCGATCGCTAGTTGGGATCGTGCTTTAGAGATCAATCCTTCTTTATCTCAAGCATGGCATAATCGAGGCAGTGCTTTAGGGAATTTAGGCCGCTTAGAGGAAGCGATCGCTAGTTTTGAGCGGGCGATCGCGCTAAATACCAATGACTTCCAATCCTGGAACGCTCAAGGTAACGCCTTTTCTACCTTAGAACGGTGGGAAGAAGCGATCACTTGTTGGGATCATTGTCTAGAATTAGAACTAACCTACTATCAAGCTTATTATAATCGCGGCACTGCTTTAGAAAACTTAGACCGGATAGAAGAAGCGATCGCTAGTTATCGTCAAGCTTTAGAGATTAAACCGGGTTTTGAATTAGCGATCGCTCGACTTGATCAGTTATTGTAATAAAGGTAATAAAAAAAAGGGTTCTCCCGTACCTGTGCTGATAAGTAAAGCTTATAATTCGTAGGGTGGGTTAGACGCGGCTATAATTTTGATGAAAAACGCATAACTTTTAAGGCGCGTCGTAACCCACCATATAAAGTATTGTAGCTGATTATACATTTTATACAATGAAATCTAAAATCTATTTTTGTCTAAATTCTTTTATTGATTATTAAATTCCTATGAAATTCTTTATTAGCATCAGCACCACATTATTAACTCTCTTAAGTGTATCGTTGACGGCTCAAGCCGAAAACCTAGAACATTTGACACAACTGTTATCTACGAAACAATGTTCTCTATGTGATTTAAGCGGTTCTGGGTTAGTTACAGCAGATTTATCAGGGGCTAAACTCATTGGTGCTAATTTAGCGGGGGCAAATTTGTCTCAAGCTAATTTAAGTGGGGCTGATCTGAGTGGGGCGAATTTGACAGGAGCGTCTTTATATGGGGCAAATTTAACGGGTGCTAATCTCAGTAGTGCTATTGTAACAGGAACTGATCTCAGAGAATCTTATTTAACGAATGCTAACTTAATTGGGACTGCCTTGGAACAAGCTTATCTCCAAGGAGCAAAAGGAATTCCTAATAATGCTGCAGATCCCAAATTATTTTATGAATGGGGATTAATTGAAACCAAAGAGGGAAATTATCAACAAGCAATTGATCATTATAATAAAGCCCTTGCTATTAATCCTGAATTTGCTCCTGCTTATTTGGCGCGAGGCTATTCTTTATTGCGAATGGGTAATGAAAATGGAGCGGCTTTGAATGTGGAAATGGCGGCTAAATTATTTAAAGATCAAGAAAATGCTCAAGGACAGGAAACTTCTGATAATTTTCTGAAAAATCTGAAGGCGATGCAAGAAGCTAGAAAGAAAGATAAAGGCAATCCTCAATTAGATAATTTTGTTAGAGGAATGGCTTCTTTGATGCTTCAATTTGTTCTTAAGGGAGGATTTTAAATCAATTAGAAATTAACAATCAAGGTTCTATCTTACGATGGAAAACTAATAATTAATAATGGGACATGATTCTATATTTTTCTCCCAAAGCTAGGATACAAAAGCAGAAATTTTTCTGAGAGGTAGTTATCTAAATTAGGGCCAATTTTGTTATGGAGTCTATTATACAAGAACCGTTGAATCAGTTTGAATAATTTCCCCGTTTTTCGGCCAAAGTTGCTACAATCGGCAAAGAATATCCTTAATCAGCAAGTACAAATATTCTAAGTTGTTTAAAATTTACTGGAATAACAAAATGTTTAAAAAACTGTTCTGGAGAGGGTTTGTCGGTGCTATTTTTCCTATCTTTTTATTAGGGGGATTGCCAGCATATAGCCAAACACAACCCCTTCTTGCTCAAGCGAATTCCCAAACCAACTCTTTAAAGAGTTTAAGTAAAGAAGATTTACAAAAATTCGCTCAAGCTGTCAAAAAACTCCAAGCACTCGAAGAAGATGCTCAACGGAAAATGGCTGAAGCTGTAAAGGCTCAAGGGATGACACCAGAACGGTTTATGGAAATCGGCAAAAGTGAAAATCCCACTAGTAGTAATATTAACGCTGCCGAACAAGAGAAATTTACCAAAGCTTTAGCCCAAGTCAAGAAAATCATTGAGGAGGATAAGGTCAAGAAACAAGAAGCAGTACAAACAAGCGGATTAAATATTGACCAGTTTAATGAGATGGCTCAAGCTATCCGAAAAGATCCCGCTCTACAAGAACAAGTTCGTAAACTTTTAGGTAGTTAAAAAGGCGTTCAGTATAGGTTACATCTGAGGGCTTAATGGTATTCATTAGTGTCAACTTAGTCCCAAACGCCGACAGGCTAAAGCCTGTGGCTATACCAACAAAGTCCGACGAGCGCAGACTTTACTTTAACATTAGCCTGTGTAGACAGGCTTTGTACAGTTAACCCCACCCTTGGCAGGGTGTGGGTGGGATAGTGAGAAAGCTTGCACCCCGTCAAGTTTCGCCTTAAGTTGACACCGATGAATGGTAAGCTGTTGTGCATTTAAACTGCTTATTGGTTAAATGCAAGAAAAAAGCTACAATCCTCTTCCCTTTTGCTTTTTGCCTTTTGCCTTGCTAAAACGCATTGTAAATGCGTTTTAGCTTATTAAGCCCCTACTGCTAAACTCCTTAATTCTCATTTTCTGTAAAGCTGTCGTAGAACGACGGGGTTTTTACCCAAAATTTTCTATGACAAATTCAAAAAGTTGACCATCAGGACTGCCAAACTGAAGTTGTGTTCCTGAAATTAAAGGAACCTCTTGACGGTGAACTCTCTGCCACCCTTCTTCCCCAGAAATCAAGGTTCCAAAACGAGAAAAATCTCGTAAATAATAAGTATAATTATCCTGTTGAGTGCTTCCAGATTCCCGACAAATGATTTCAGCATGATGCTGACTGACCCATTGTTCAGGAATCACTAAATCGTTTCCAGGAAGACGGCCTACTCGTATTAATCCGCCAAAAATTTGACAAATATAATCTTTTCGGTCAACATAACGGATATAAGCCACAGGAGGAATGCTCCTATTCACCGTGGGTAGTTGGGTAATATCCTCAAGGGGCGAAACCAGTTTTCCATCAAATTCTGGGTGCATATAGAGGATGGGTAATGTCCAAGCGGGTTGGTTAAACTTATAGAGAGTCAGTAATTGTTGTCTGGCAATTCTGACGGCCTCATCAATGGGTTTACCTTGGGTTAAAGCTTTGGTAAAGGATTGAATAAAGGTTAAGGCTTCTCGATCTGCAATAGAATCTCGCATGGCTAAAACTGCCGGGACACCATGATGAAGCAAGACTTCCGCTAAACTGCTACGTTCAATGGTTTTTGCTCCATAGCGATCAGGTTGCGCCCCCCAACAAGCGTTAAATACCGCTAAGGTAATCTTATTTCGGATCAGGATTTGAGCTAATTCTGTGCCATTAATTTCCGCTTGGGGGCCTAAAAAGAGTAAACCGCCATCAGGGGCTGGCATACCGTGGCCAGCATAAAAAATTACGTTATACTTGCCTGTATCTAGGGTCTCAATCAGTTGTTCAGGAGTAGGTTGAATGAGGGGATGCACCTGAACACAAACAAACTTCTGCGGGGGGTTTAACCCGTGGGCAACTAAGGCACTTTGTTGTATGAGTTGAGCTAAAAGGGCCGCTTCTCTTTCTAAATCTAGTTCATTAGATGATGAATGATCCAATATATTTGATAGGGTTATCCCTGCTTCGGTTTTGTTAACCACTTCTTGGAGAATCCTTTGACAGGGATGGACTTTTTGCCCTAATACCAACAAAATATTGACGGCTTCTTCTACTTTTGGTAAGACTAAGGGATCAACATTGTTGGTGGTTCGACTAAATAAAATTTGGGAATTGAGAGAAATAGCTTGTTTTCCTACCTCTAGCTGCATAATTTCCCAAGGTAGGGGAACTAAATCCGGTTCTCGAATCTCTAGGCGTAGTCTTAAGGGCCGATATTGTCCCAAGGCTAAACCATGACTTTGGGCAAAACTCTGGGAAATTGGCCCATTAAATAACCATTTACCTAAATTTATTCCTAATTCCTGCATTAACTGCCCCCCGTAACTCTCTGTTGGGTTAGAAAAGGCAAAGGTTAAGGGGGGTAAATAACTGTCTAAGACTTCGTGGGTGACGGGAAAATGAGGTTCTCCTTGAGGAGAAAACATTTCTTGCCAAGCTAACCACTTTCTGGTTAAGCTTTCTGACCATCGGCAGTCATGGTGAACATATCCCCCTGGTAAGGGAGAATGAGTTACCCAAATGGCAAAGCTATCTGAACCGGCCGTTTTTAAAGGGGCGATCGCTAAAGTTAGACAAGGAGTTAGATCGACAGCCATTCCCATCGTTTTAATTAATCAATACCCAAACATTGTGACATATTTTGACTCTTAATGGCTACCTGAATCAACCTTCAACAATTGATAATTGATAATGGATAATTTATTAATAATTATTTACCTGTCTAAACTGGTTTCACCTTTACATATCAGTTTAAAATGCTATATCATAAGTGATATTTAGGTTATTATCTCAGGAATATTATTATGAGTCTTGATTCACTTCAGGCCATCCCTGGAATAGCTTCAGGCAGTTTGCGCCGAGTTCATCATATTGCTTTAAATGTTAAAGATATGAAAAATTCTTGTCATTTTTATAGACAAATTTTAGGGCTTCATCAATTAACAGGAGAGGAAGTACCTAGCACCTTAAAAAAACTGGTTGCTGAAGGAAAAGTTAACAATTTTATGACTCCTGATGGGACAATTTTAGATTTATTTTGGGAACCAGATTTATTGCCCCCTAACCCTGATCCGAGTCATCAATTCACCCGCGCTAATCATTTAGCCTTTGATATTGCACCTGAATTATTTGAGCAAGCAGTGGAAATCTTAAAACAAAATAAAGTTGTAATTGATCATGGGCCGGTTAGTCGTCCAACAGGTAGGGGAATTTATTTTTATGATCCCGATGGCTTTTTATTAGAAATTCGCTGCGATCCTATTTAATAATTGATAATTGCACAAGCTCAAATAGTCTTTAATTCAGCGTTATCTTTGACTTATGTACGGGTTGGTTTATCTAATATATTTGTTGAAAACCAGCAATTGTGATTAAAAACCCGCCCCTACCATTTATTACTTATTACTTAGATCTAGTAAGACTATTAAGTTCTCAGAACTGAGATAAACTATGGGGAAGTGATCCAGAATCTTCTCACCTGATCTAATCTTCTTAGACAATGTGCATTCAATCTAAATCAAGTGTACGGGTAACATCATCAACAGTTGAAGTATTAACACCAACGGCGATCGCTCTGGGTAACTTTGACGGTATACACTTAGGACATCAACAAGTCTTAGCTCCTATTTTATACCCTCCAGAGACCATATTATCCCTTAAATCCCCTCCTTATCCTACTATCGTTACTTTTACTCCCCATCCTCAAGAATTTTTTAGTGGACAACCACGACAACTCTTAACCCCTCTATGGGAAAAGGTACAACACTTAGAACAGCTAGGTATAGTTCAGTTAGTACAATTGCCTTTTGATCGAGAATTAGCGGTTTTGAGTCCTCAAGAGTTTGTGGCTAATATTTTAGTTAAGCAACTCCAAACTAAAACCATTAGTATTGGTCAAGATTTTCGCTTTGGACGGGGACGAATGGGAACGGCCGAAGATTTACAAGAAATTGCCGCATCTTTTGGGGTATCTGTCCATATTACCTCCCTTAAAACCGATGATTCTCCCTCGACTACCCGTATCAGCAGTTCTTTGATTCGTCAGTGCTTAACTGATGGGAATATTCCTCAAGCCAATCTGATGTTAGGTTATTCTTATAGTTTAATCGGGACTGTTGTTCCTGGACAACAAATGGGCCGAACTTTGGGATTTCCCACCGCTAATCTCAAACTACCCTCAAATAAATTTATCCCCCGTCATGGGGTCTATTGTGTCCGAGTTTATTTAGAAACTCAACAGATGGTTAATGGAGTAATAAATATTGGCCATCGTCCTACCCTTAATGGACAAATTCCCACAATAGAAGTGCATTTATTAGATTGGTCGGGGGATTTATATCAACAAACATTAACAGTAACTTTAGAAAAATTTTTACGTCCTGAACGGAGATTTCCTTCTTTAGAAGCTTTAAAGGAGCAAATTACATCAGATTGTCATCTAGCTAGAAAATTTCTTGAGGAACTAAATAAGTAGTGTATTAAGTAAGCATACAAATTTACCGTTATCAAACCTCAACATCATCTTCAATTTATCCCCAATCCCTAACCTCATTAGAAATTCTAGGAGACAGACTGTAAACTTTAAACTCAAATTTGGGCAACCTATACTTGAACCCTCATACCATCACCCTGAAAATAATCCCTATGAGAGATAAAATAGCTGCCCTCAAGGATAATCTAAGTCGTACCATTGTCGGCAAAGATAAACCCATTCGTCTTGTCATTATTGCTCTTTTAAGTGGAGGACACGCTCTCTTAGAAGACGTTCCAGGGGTAGGTAAAACCTTATTAGCTAAATCTTTAGCTCGTTCCATTAATGGACGGTTTCAACGGGTTCAATGTACCCCAGATTTGCTCCCTAGTGATGTTACCGGAACCAATATTTGGAACCCCAGTAGTCGGGAATTTGAATTTTTACCTGGCCCTGTCTTTGCGAATGTTTTATTAGCTGATGAAATCAACCGCGCAACTCCCCGTACTCAGTCTGCTTTATTGGAAGTGATGGAAGAAAAGCAAGTAACTGTAGATGGAGAACCTCGCAAAGTTCCTCAACCTTTCTTTGTTATTGCTACCCAAAACCCTATTGAATATCAAGGTACTTTCCCTCTCCCTGAAGCGCAAATGGATCGCTTTACCGTGTCTTTGAGTATGGGTTATCCCAGTGCTGCTGAAGAACTTCTGATGTTACAAAAACAACTCCATCAAGTGAATGTGGATGAGTTGGAACCCTGTATTTCCCTAGACGATGTGCGAGAATTACAACGTCTGACGAGTCAGGTGAAAGTAACCCGTTCTTTGCAACAATATATGCTTGATATTGTCCGCACTTCCCGTGAAGATGAGGAAATTAGTTTAGGAGTTAGTCCCAGGGGAACAGTTGCCCTACAAAGAGCAACTCAAGCTTTAGCTTTCTTGGAAGAACGCGATTATGCTATTCCTGATGATGTTAAGTTTGTCGCACCTCATGTCCTATCCCATCGGTTAACTACTACTAGTGGCCGTCCACCTAAAGCAATCGTCGAAAGATTGTTAAGATCAGTTATGGTAGAATCCGTAGCCGCTTAACGTTTCTCATGGTCAAGTTTTCTCGATGGTTTAGTCCTTTATCTTTAATTGTTGTCTTGGCGATCGCTCTCTGGTCGATTAGTGTCGGTTGGGAGATCACTCAGGCCCTAGAACCGATCGCCCAATTAACTAATGAGGATAACCCAAGGTTTGAAGCAGGTCGTTCTATGTATATCGAAACCTGTGGTAGTTGTCACATTCCCATTCCTCCAGAGGTGCTACCTATCGAAACTTGGAAAAAGTTGTTAGAAAAACCTAATGACCATTATGGAACCTCTGTTCCGAATGTTATTCGTCTGAGTCAATTATTGATTTGGGACTATGTAAAAACCTTTTCTCGTCCTTTGTCTACGGATGAACCAAAACCTTTTTATGTGGGCCAATCTCGTTATTTTAAGGCCCTTCATCCCCGTGTTAAGTTTACTGAACCTATTACTAATAAAAATTGTATTGTTTGTCATCCAGGGGTCAAGGATTTTGATTTTCGTTCCCTAACTCCTGAATGGGAAAATTCCCCTTAAAGAAGATAAGCAGTAAAATAAGTAAGATTTTCCCTTAATTTTATGGATAAAAATCCTCATCTGATAATTGTATTGGTGTAAAAGGACATTCTCTGGGATACTCAGATTCTTGAGGTTTTCTAACCCCAAAATCAGCCCTTTTACCCTGTTTAATAGCTAAAGTTCGGCCTCGTTCATAAGCTTCCTTAATTCCTTCCTGTAAATAGGATTGTAATGAGGGTATTTTAGCTAAATCAAATATCAATCTACTTCGATGTTCATCTACTGAATCATACCAACTTTTTTTCATTGATTCTGGGGCATCATGCTGAACTTTTAGCTTAAGTAAATGGGCAATTAGTATCATTAAATGACTGACTAATGCTTTTTTTTCTGATTTTCCCATCTCCTCTAATTCTTCCAATAAATTTTCCCAATCTACTTCATTAAATCGGTTTTCTTGTATTTGCTTTTTAGTAGTTTCTATCCATTGATTAAAGTCTTCTTCATGGAGTTTTTTTAGTTTCATACTTGATCCATGACTTTTCATTTAGATACTCTCTAAATTTTCATTTATTATTATACTAAGGATTTAATGAATACAGGCTAAAGCCTTATTCTATAAGAACAAAGGCTGTCTACACAGCCTAATTCTAAGTCTGGGTGGTCATAATTAAAGTCAGAATAGAAAATTTTGTATTAATAGCTTTAGCCCTTATTATACAAAGCTTTCAATCCCTGAAGGGAACCTACTACAAACATTCGTTTATTTATAGCCACCTACTTAAATTGAGCCAAAAAAGGAATTAACATAGGAACTTCACGGCGATAATTTTCATAGGTTTCACCATGAATTTTAATTAAATCTTTTTCCTCTAATTGAATGGCAATTAAAATATAAATGGTCGTAATGATAGCAAAAACAAGATGAGCAACTGTCATCCTAGGAGTCATCCAAAAAGCGAAGAACCAACCCACATAGAGAGGATGACGAACATATTTATATAATCCAGGAGTTTTGAATTCTAAAAATGTATAATCCTTCCCTCGTAAATAAAGATAAACTTGTCGCAGTCCAAAGAGATCAAAATGATTGATTAAAAAGGTAGAAATTAGGACAATAACCCAACCTAAACCAAACAGGGATAATAAAATAATACGTCCCCCTAAATTATTGATATTCCAAATAATTCCCCCCATAGGTTGCCACTGCCAAAAAAGTAATAATAAAGCTAAGCTAGAAAACAAAACATAAGTGCTGCGTTCCATGGGTTCAAAAATAAATTTTGTCCACCAAGTTTTGAATTTTTGTCGCGCCATTAAACTATGTTGAACAGCAAATATGCCTAATAAAGTCACATTAATTAATAATGCTTTTACTAAAGGAATTTCAGGGGAGGAGTCTATAGATTTAGGTACAATAATATTACATAGAAAAGAAATTGCGTAGAGAAAAATTGCCAAAAAGATAACATAAGAAATTATGCCATAAATAAAGACTATAATTTTGGCTAGGCTAATGGTTTTTGCTTCTGGTTGTTGCATCATGAAAATTATAAATTAACTAATAATTTAGTGCATTAGGATTTTGATTTTCGTTCCGTAACTCCTGAATGGTAAAATTCACCATAATTAATCCAAATTAATTATATGAAAAAACAAAAATCTTTTAAACAAAAATCAATCACCCCCATTTGAACAAACACTGATTTTATTATTGAGTTCTCCCTGTGGTTTTAGCACAGGGAGAACTCAAAGGTTTTAGTTTGTTCGCCTTATCTTGAACTCACCTCTTCAGTATTGTTGCGTTTGAGCTTAAGCAGAGAGCTTGCACCTAATAATCCACAAGCTAATAAACCTAAATTAGCATTTGCCTCAGGAACACTGGTTGCTGGTACAACGGTATGGAGTTGAGGAGCAGGAGAGTTTGTCCGAAGTCTAACAGGAGTAATAGCAAAGAAATCTGTATTAGAACATGGACCAGACGCAGTGTGACAATTAGCAAGGGGATCACCGTTCGGACCTCGTACGAGTACGGCATCGGGGGGCGGTGTATTACTCCACTCAGCCTCATCCTGACGAACATCAAAACCGCCAAAGGTTGTCAAGGTGCTTCCACCACTTACGGGGGTGAAATCCGCTTTATATCTGATCCCTAAGAAAGAAGAAAAAGTACCATTTTGTCTGAGGTTTATTCCTCCTAAAGTTCTATTGTCAACCACACCGTCTCCATTGGCATCACGTCGATCAAGGGTGACTAGAACATTATAGAGGGTTCCTGCTACATTCACAGGGTTAATACTCTCAACAGCAAGCGCTAAGGCTTCCATCGGAACCGTGCATTCACCACCAACAAAAGTACAGTCTGCTTGTCGCTCTACTAAGGTATCAGTGTTTCCAGGAAACCCAGCTACAGGTTTTCCTTGCAACGGAACAGTAAAAGGAGAGCCAGGAAGACCTAATGCTGCTGGATCGAAAGTGAAGACAGTACCACCAGCCGGTGATCTTGAATAATCTCTCCCTCGTTGAATATCCACAGCGTTGGCAGGCTTTACCACACTGATAAATGCGACAGCACTAAATATAACAGCCCCAAAACTGAATAGTTTTTGAGCCAAATTCTTTCTTTGAACTGTTTTTGACAATGCTAGAGCTTTTTCTAAGAATGATTTCATTTAGTTAATCTTCCTCAAAGTTTTTTCCTAGCTGATTTATATATTTAATGTCCTTATCTTGTCAATGACTTTGACAATACGTTCATAATTTTTAACATAATTGTAATTGGTTGGACAGAACCCTATTTCTTTTCAACTTTTGTTAGTAAATTGTTAATTAACTAATAACCTTCAACGGTGAAACTATAAATAGTTTGCGTTTGTAGTTCAAGACAGCATTGAGAAGGTTGATGACTTAAGGGAAAAATATGACGATCTAAGTGTACCTGTAACCCTAACATGGGGTCATCTCCCGAAGAAATAAGGAATTCTAACCGTTTTAAATTGGGCCAAGTAACGAGATCATCAAGAATAGACGCGATCGCCAATAAATAAGGGTGTTTCGGGTTCTTATACCAATTTTGTGCGATCATTTGTCGCTGTTCAAAACCTAAGTGAAATATCAAGGAAGACTGACCAAATAAAGCCACTGCCACCGGTCTAACCTCTTCTTGTAATAATAATCCAGCAGAACGGCTTAAATGACGCAATTTCTCTAATTTAGCATAGCTTTCTTTTACAGATGGGACTTCAGCTTGCCAGTCAATAGCGATAGTAATTAAATAGGTTTGTAGTAGCAAATGCCCTAATTTTTCGGCTTTAGTAGCCAAATAACCAGAATTATAATCATTAGAGTCAATTAATAAAGGAACCCGATCGACCACTTCTAAACCATAACCCTTTAATCCGGCGATTTTGCGGGGATTATTCGTAATTAAGCGAATTTGCTTAACCCCTAAATCGTTCAACATTTGGGCCCCCATGCCATAATCTCGTAAATCAGCCGGAAACCCTAAACGTTCATTTGCTTCTACTGTATCAAGTCCCATATCCTGCAAAGAATAGGCTTTTAACTTATTAACTAAGCCAATACCTCGGCCTTCCTGTCGTAGATAAACTACAATTCCTAATCCTGCGGCTTCAATCATTTTTAAGGCACTTTGTAACTGCATTCGACAGTCACAACGCATTGATCCCAAGGCATCCCCTGTTAAACACTCTGAGTGCATTCGCACCATGATAGGTTTATCTTTAAACTGTTTGGGATCACCTTTAACAACGGCTACGTGTTCAGTTGCATCTAAAACATTACGATAAGCGTATATTTTAAAGTCTCCAAACTGACTAGGAAATTGACAGACAGTTTCCCGATAAACAAAGCGATCATGTTTAAGACGATAACTAATTAAATCAGCAATACTAATTAGTTTAAGATCATGTTTTTTGGCGTATTGGAATAATTGAGGCAGTCGGGCCATGGAACCATCAGAGTTTTGAATTTCGCAGATAACTCCTGCTGGATAGAGTCCCGATAACCTGACTAAGTCAACGGCCGCTTCTGTATGGCCGGCCCGTTTGAGAACTCCCCCTTCTTTAGCGCGAATAGGGAAAATATGTCCCGGACGAGTTAAATCATCGGGTTGGGTATTAGAGTTAATAGCCACTTGGATAGTACGGGCCCGATCTTCGGCTGAAATGCCTGTGGTGACTCCTAAATGGGGAGAAGCATCAATACTAACTGTAAAAGCGGTTTGGTTACTATCGGTATTTTTTGTCACCATCAAGGGAAGATGTAATATATCTAATCTTTCTCCCATCATGGCCAAACAAATGAGTCCTCGTGCCTCCACTGCCATAAAATTGATCATGTTAGGGGTGGCAAATTGAGCAGCACAGATGAGATCTCCCTCATTTTCTCGATTTTCGTCATCAACAACCACTACAGCGCGGCCTGCTTTAATATCAGCTAAGGCAGCATCAATAGGGTCAAATTCAAGAATAGGGGTTTCTATTGCGTCCACAAGTCGTCTGTATATTACGTTGACAATCTAGTTTAATTATACTTTAAGTTCTGCCCCGGCTGCTTGATCGAATAACCAGAATAGTTCACCTTGAGGTTGAATAGAACGAGAGGGATAGATTGTCTCCGAGGCCACCTCAGCAAAAACTTGAGCTAAAGCGGGCCGTTTACTTTCTCCAGCCACTAAAAAAATGACACAATGAGCTTGATTAATTAAAGGTAGGGTAAAAGTTAATCGAGGTTGCCCATCTTTATTACCTACTGTGATCAAACGATCATTTACCTTGAGCGCATCTGTTTGAGGAAATAAGGAAGCCGTATGAGCATCATCTCCCATGCCTAATAAAATCACATCAAAAGCCGGAAAATCACCGGGTTTTACCTTGAAAAACTGAGTTAGTTCCATTTCGTGGGTTTGGGCATCTTGGGCTGGATTTTGCGCCCCTGTTGGCATCGGGTGAATATTGGCCGCGGGAATAGAAATTTTATCTAACCAAGCTTGACGTGCCATAAGCTGGTTACTATCGGGATGATCAACCGCCACATAACGCTCATCCCCCCAGAAAATATGAATTTTTTCCCAAGGTAAAGATTGTTCGGCTAAAGCTTCATACAGAGGTTTAGGGGTGCTGCCACCAGAGAGGGCGAGGGTACACTGTCCCCTCCTTTCAATCGCTGATTTAATTTTTTCGACCGTTAAAGATAAAGCTCTACTAATCAGCGAGGTTTTATCGGGTAATACTTCAATAAATTTGTGCATAGTCTTCCCTATCTTAGACAAAATTGACCCTTTATTAGCCTAACAGGCTATTTACAAGTAAAGATTAACTAACTATCCGTCTAAAATGTGAGTTTCTTTATTATTATATTGAGAGGACTTTTGCCCCTTGCGGATTCGCCCCAAATCTTTTAAGCTCATAAATCAAGTTTAAGTGATTATTGCGTGACGATTGAATCAATTTATAGTTGGGCACAAGTCTTGTAAAAAACCAGAAGGAGTGCTTATTTTAAGGCTTAGACTTTGAGATTTAAGTTTAAATAAGAGTAAATCTCTCTTTTGCCCTATCCTTTAACTAATAACAGTGACATAACAAATCAAAGATGAATACTTCGGCTTTTACCTCTCTATCCCTGAAATTGATCGGGGTGATCTTTATTCTCTCGTCCTTACTCGATTATCTAACCCTAGCATTTCCTCTCAATTGGCAAAGTCCTGAGTGGCAAATTGGTTTAGTAACCAATATTGTAGACCGAGGCATTGTTCCCTTGGTGGGAACGGGGTTTGTTTTGTTAGGATATTGGATTGATGCTCGTAGTGATAATCCTCCCCAAAAACCGTCAGGATTTGACCTACGATTACCTGTTTATGCTTTATCTACCCTGTTAGGGCTTCTATTTTTATTGATGGTTCCTTTACACCTCAATAACTTGAATCAGGCTAAAACCACTGCCTTACAGCAGATTGAACAAGGGGCCGGACAAGGAGCCGAACAAATTAAAGGTTTTTTGAGTCAGGTGGACACTTTATCCAAAAATCCTCAGCTACTTAGTCAGCAAATTCAACAAAGAACTGCAGTGATTGAAACCGGTCAAATTCAGGGTAGACAACTCAACGCTCAACAGTTAGATACTCTTCGTCAACAGCGCGATCAATTAAAAGGATTGCTAGATCTGTCTAAAAATCCTGCGGAATATAAAAAGAAAACCAATGAGTTGAAAAAACAACTAGAAACTCAACTTCTTGATCGTCGTAAAAAAGCTGAGGACGAAGCAAAAACCCAGACCTTAAAACAGAGTTTACGCATTGGGTTAAGTAGTCTAATGCTGGCTATTGTCTATAGTGCTATCGGTTGGATTGGCTTTAGCTCAGTAATGGCAGGGGCAAAAATGCGCCTGCCTAAAGCCCCTAAACGCTAATTACCCAAAAATTCCTAATTGAAATATTGTAGTCACCTGTAGGGGCTTAACACAATCTGTTAAGCCCCTACTAAATGAGGTGTGATATGGTATGATCAAAAGCGGTAAGTATGGAGAGTTTGGCCTCTGTGCAACGCTTCAAGCAAGATCTAAAAAATGATTTGATTGCTGGGTTATTGGTGGTTATTCCCTTGGCAACCACCATCTGGCTGACTATTACTGTCGCTAACTGGGTAATCAATCTTCTGACACGAATTCCTAAGCAGGTTAACCCTTTTGATGGTCTTGATCCGATCATTAGCTACTGTCTTAATTTATTGGTGGGGTTCGCGGTTCCCTTATTATGTATTTTGGTCATTGGGTTGATGGCTCGCAATTTTGCGGGTAGATGGCTCTTAGATTTGGGGGAACGAATTTTACAGTCTATACCCTTAGCTGGGGCGGTTTACAAAACCTTACAACAAATTTTAGAAACCCTCTTTAAAGATTCTAAGACCAAGTTTCGTCGGGTAGTTCTGGTTGAATATCCCCGTCAAGGGGTTTGGAGTATTGGGTTTGTAACAGGAACCCTCAGTTCTTCTTTACAATCTCATCTTAATCAACCTATGCTCAGTGTATTTATTCCTACTACCCCTAATCCCACTTCAGGATGGTATGCTATTGTTTCAGAAGATAATGTGATTAATGTGCCAATTTCCATTGAGGATGCCTTTAAAATACTGATTTCTGGCGGTATTGTTAATCCTAATCCTCCTCTACCTGTTCCTTTAACAAAACCCTACAATTGAGAAATGGCTTGAAAAACAATCTTATTCTTGACCAGAAAAAAGGTTTCAAGCCTCCTCTTTCAAGAGAATAGAAATAAAAATATTCGTTGTTTCAAGCTACCGAGTTGTTTGCGGTAGTAACTGATAACAGTTAACTGTTAACTGTTAACTGAAATGACCTAGACCTCATATTGCTCAACAAAGCTGAAAATTACTATGCCCCCTCGCCAGCAACCTCGCCGAACTTCTCGTGAATTAGCTTTATTGAGTTTAAGTCAAATTAAGGGAAATGATGAAACATTAGAACAGCAAGACTTAGATAATCTCGTTTTAGCCGCTATTCGTACCCTGACGAGTGAGGTACATGATGTTCTAGAAACCGCGGCCGCTGAAGTGACAAGGGGCAATGATCAGTTATTTAAGTATGAAACTAGGGCCACCACTCTCGAAAGTGGTAAAGCGATGATCAAAGAGGCTATAGATTTAACTCAAAAAGCCATTAATCGTTTGGCCACTGCCCTTGATTTACCTGAAACGATTAATCTATCAGGTCAATATGAAGTGCGGCAATATGCCCTAGAATTAATTGGGGCAGTTCACCGCCGACGCATAGAAATTGATCAAAAATTGGAATCCGTGTTGGTAGATTGGCATTTGAGTCGTTTACCGAAGATTGATCAAGATATTTTACGCATTGCGGTGGCTGAGATGTTATTTCTTGATGTTCCCCAGAAAGTAGCGATTAATGAGGCTATAGAATTAGCTAAGCGTTATTCTGATGAAGAAGGCTATCGTTTTATTAATGGGGTTTTACGACGGTTTACAGAACGGTTAAAGACTGTTAATCCCAGCTAATTAATGTTAACTAACTGCATAATCTGTATATTTCCTCATATATTAGGGTTGAAATCCTAACACGATATCTTGTTTATCAACTCCTAAATCTACTAATTCTTGACCAATATCAACATCAACAGTAGTTGAGAATCATAAAAACCCTGAAAATGCCTGTAATCATCTGAGTAACGGAATTATAAGCGATGATATTATATCGAACTCAGGTTACTTACTTCAAATATTCTTGAATTTTTCTCACAATAATTTTCTTTAGATATCCCATTTGAATTAAAATAAGTTGAGGCTTAGATAATGACCAAAGAGAATGTTTAAGATAGTACCAATAAACCATTTTTTTTTCATTATTAATCCAAATAAACCAGGGTTTTGAAGAACCCACAAAATGAATAATATTGACGTTATTCTTAAGGGTTGATAAAAAAGATAGATTTGTTTGATTCTTAGTCCGTTGGCCTTCATTATATAGTTTTTCTCTACCTAAATCTACCAAAAAATTCCATTCACTGCCAAGTATCAAAAAATTACCATCAACAATTTTATTAAGAGCATCCTGATCCCAATTTTTTATCATTTCTGGGTTATTTTTAGCAAATTCAAGAGACTGATTGCCGATATTATGTTCTCTCCATTTTTTCAAATTAATGAGCATAACGCCCGAATTAAAATATAAATTATTGTTAAGTTTAAGTTGTTTAGCATAGCTGTTGGATTGATTGCCATAAGCCGCGATATAATAGTCTTCTATATCAAGATCATAAAGTTTTGTTAAAGAATTAAGAACAACTAGATCTGAATCTAGATAAAGGATTTTGTCTACATTGTCCGGTAAAATATTACCAACCATTAATCGATAATAAGCAGCTTCAGAAATATGTGATGAAATTTTCAGGTTAGCAAATTGTTCTTTGGTTACTTCAAAAACAAAGAAGTTAAGTTTATTATTTATGTTTAGTTCTCCTAAGTTTTTACGTAATTTTTTTGAGGCAATATCAGTTATTATATAGAGATTAATAATAGTATCGGAATTATTTAAAATTAATGAAGTTAGGGCGACACCAAAATGTTGCTCGTATTGTTGATCAAAACAAAATAAAATATTCATAACATACTTAAAGTGTTATTTGACTCAAAATATATTGTAGTCTATCATAATCGTCTTTAAGCAGAATACTTAGAATTCTGCCGACTTTTACTAACCAATCTCGATCTGCTTTTCTTAATAAATAAATTTCCCTAATTGTAGCAGCGATTAGGGCTTCAGGTGGAGAGTCTTTAACTTGTAAAAGAATTCTTAAAAAGTCAACTTGTTCGCTAAAATGAATGATTTCTGACGGTTCACACTGATAAACCCCTTGATGAATTTGGGGGGGACGAGGGGGTAAATATTGATAGACTTTCCCTAAATTATTTCCATTACCATTGACTAGGTTTTGTGGTACTTCAAAACCGACAATTGTGGTACGAAATTCCGTTTTTAGCATAGCAAAAATTTGGGGTTGTTGTTCGCGCAAATCCGCTAAAGATAACCCCAAAGCCCTCGCCCGATGTACTGAATCAATGGGAGAGGTTGTCGCATAAGTCACAACCCCTATAATTTTATTACCTGATTCTTCATCAAAAGATTTTACCCAACTGCCAAAAGGGGGCATGACTGGAAAACTCAGTTCTTCGGGTTCAAGACACTGGGCTAAAAATTGAGTCGTCGCTGTTTCGATAACCTCAGCAATATGATTAGGAGAACGACTATCGGTGGCAAATTTGAGTAGGGGAAGACGCATGATAAATTCAGAAATTAAGGCTAAAATCAATGGTAAATTGATCAGTAGTAGGGTGCGTTGGGCAAATTGTTATTATTGAATCATTAATTACAATTTTTATGATGCCGTAACGCACCAATGCCTAGAAGTTTAGGTATGTTACGCTACGCTAAAACATCCTACTACAATTATCTTAAGGTTATTTTTTCTTGCCTACAGTGGTATCAACTGCTTCAATTTCCGATAATTGAAACGTGATTAATTTATCCCAGTTTCCTCCTTCAAATAATACGGCGGCTTTGCCATCACTGACGCGCTGAACTAATCCTTCAAAGCGATGATAAATATCATCAGAGTTGATCACTTTTACAGTTGTACCAGGTAAAATTAGCATAATTTTTTTGTTGTCAGTCAAACTAATATGTTTATATTTTAACAGATAAATCCTGTTTTTGATAACATCTCAGCAAAAATTAGTAATCGTGCCAAATAAATAACTCAAAATTCGTAAGGGCGAGTTTTTGTAGGGGCGGGTTTTTGGGTTCTACCGGATTTACTATGCTAAATTAATAATGAATAAAAGGCTAAAGCCTTATGCTATAGAAACAAAGTCCACCTTCGTGGACTAAATTCTAGGTGTGGAACGCCGCATACTTCGTCTTCGCTCAGTACAAGTCTTGCCTGTTTTGTAGGGGTCAACGTGGAACGCCGCATCTTTCCTGTGGTTGACCCCTACGATGAACGAGTTAAAGTCCTTTATTTGTAATAATAAAGCATAACTTGTCCGGTAGAACCGAAATTAAATAAACCCGCCCTATTTTCCTTGATTCTCAGCAAGAAGTTACATAAGCTGTTGTGCATTTAAACTGCTTATTGGTTAAATTGAAGGAAATAGCTACAACTTTCTTTCTTTTTGCCTTTTGCCTTGCTAATACGCATTTTAAATGCGTATTAGCTTAAACCCGCCCTATTTTCCTTTATTCTTACCAAGAAATTAAATAAACACTCCCTATCTTGATTTTATGGGATATTTATTTTTCTAAAAGTTGTTGATAAAACTTAAGTAATTGTTTAGCTAAAGCTTGATTAGTATATTTTTTTTGCACTCTTTGATAGCCTTTTTCTGCTAATTCTTGGGCTAATTGAGGATTTTCTATCAGTTGTTCTAAGCATTGTTGTAAACCGAAAGAATCTCCTTCAGAAAAAATTAATCCTGATGCTCCAATAACATGAGGAATTTCACCAGAATTAGAACCAATAACCGGAACTTTACAAGCCATAGCTTCAATCAGTACATGACCAAATTGTTCCTTCCATCCTACGGCAGTTAAGGTTTTAAATTTGTTGCTTGTTTCTGATGGTAATACTAACACATTCATTAAATTAATATAACGAGGTACTTCATCATGGGGAACACTTTCAATAATTAATATTTGATGTTCAATTCCCATTTTTTGGGATTCACTAAGAATTGTTTCTTTGAGTTCTCCTCGTCCTAATAATAATAGTTTCCAGGATGAATTAGATAAACGACTAACTGCTTTTAATAAAGTTAAAATACCTTTTTCTTCAACAAAACGACCCACAAAACCAATAACAAAATCTTCAGTTTTAATTTCTAATTGTTGAGCTAATTCTGGTTGAGATGAAGGAGAAAATAAAGTTTCATCTACTCCTAATTGGGGCATTACTTCAACAGCTTTTGTATATCCATGATCTTTTAAAATATCTGCCCCATCTTGATTCCCCGCCACTAAGCCATCAGTATAATTAAGATTATAAGATTCTAACAAAGAAATAGGAAATTTAGACTCATAGGGTAGATTCCACCAAGTGAAAAACAAATTTTTAGCCTTTAATTTTAACAGATTATTGAGAGTAATTAACTGAGCATAAGCCAGAGATTTAACACCTTGTTCGACTTGAATTATTTGCGGTTTAAATTGAGTAAGTAAGCTAATAATATCTAATCCAAATGTCAATAGTCCTTGGTTATTTTGACTAAAATTAGAGATAGGAACGATTCTAAAATTAGCTTCATTTCGAGGTTTAGTTTCAATAATTTTATTTTGTACTCCTCCTGGTTGCCATTTTTTAGGAACAACAATAGTCACTTCAATCTCAGGATCTAAGTTAGCTAAAATTCTAAATTTCTCACAATTTAGGGGAACAATGTAAGTATGACTAACTACTAAAATTTTCATGCTTGTATCTCAAAATTTAATATTAGAGTAAATTAAACTTACTCAAAATAAGTCGTATATTTTTCATCTTGTTGGCTATAAATTTGAGTATCATTATTTCTAGATTTTACTAAAGTTTTCAGAGCATCTATAAAACCTAAACTATAAAAAAAACCTCTAACCATAATTTTAATAGGTGAACCACTTTTATTACAAGGGGGATTACCTAAAACATGACAATCAAACAGTTTACTATAGAGACGTAATTGTTGATTTAGGGTTAAATTTTTTAAAGCCATAAGAAAGTGATTATGATAAAAAGTTACTTGATATTGAAATGATTTAGTGCTGATATCATGACAGCCCCCTGTTTCTTCTCCTAAATGAACTAAATAAGCTTCCGGTTCATACCAAATTTTATAGCCAGTTTGTCGTAATCGTAGACAAAAATCCGACTCTTCTCGGACAGCACTTCCCCGAAATTTTTCATCAAACCAAATATTATATTTAGTAAAAATTTCTTGACGAAACGACATATTACAACCTCGCGTAGAAATGACTTCTTGTGCTTTTGTAGTATGAACTAAATCAATATAATACCAAGCAATTCCAGGGTCCATTGCTTGAGGAGGTAAAGTGTCTATAGTATAAGGAAGATCGCCATTATTAATCTTTTGAGAATCAGCTAATTTCATACGATCTAATACCCGTCCAGCAACAGCCCCAATTTCAGGAAATTCTTGATAAATTCTACCATGAGTTTGTAAATATCCTAATGGTAATTGAACATCATCATCAATAAATAACATAATATCTCCTTTGGCTCTGCGCACACCATAATTTCTCGCTCCAGGTAAACTAGCCCAATTAACTCGAAACCAATTAATTTTATTGGTATTGGCCAGTTGTTCTAAATAAGTTTGAATAGCAGGTTCATGAGTCGGAGTTTGATCAATAACCAGAACCTCAAAATTGGGATAATCTTGTTTCAGGACATCTTCAAGAGTATCTTTGAGGGTTTCTTCACGTCGGTAAGTGGGAATGATTAAAGAAATGGCTGGGTAATTCATAAAAATTTGACTAAAAATTTGACACAAATGGCTGAGTCTTAATATTTTATTTTACGATATAGAATGCTTTTGTTGACCACGAATAACAGTTTTTTTGTTACCTTGTGCTGATTCTTTTTCTGCTTTTAATTTAGCTTGTTCTTGTTGATCAATTATCGGTAGTTTGAAGATTATACCAGCAAACATCCAATAATACAGAGCTACCGGATCAGTATCGAGAGGATACCAATAGGGGAAATAAGCAATAATTAACATAAATACCCAAAAACTAGAAGCAAAACTCCTTAAGCTTTTATCTTTCAAAGAACGATAAGATTTAAAAGCAAGAAAGGTCAAATGAGTAATGAAAATCATGAAAGCAGCTAATCCGAAAAAACCAATTTCAAATAAGAGTTTTGGGTGATAGGTTTCTACCAGAGAAATATCTCCAAATATACGAGTAGAATTAGTAGCAGTCCCTAATCCATTACCGAATAAAATACTTAGAGTTCCTTTAAGATTTTTTAGGGAAAAATTAAATTGTTCTTGAATAAAAACAGTAGGAGGAGACGTATTCCAACGACCAACTAAACTATCAATTCTTTCTTGAAAAAAATCTGGATTAACAAATGAAAATCCGATCAATAATACAACAGATAAACCAATTAGAATAGGAAGAAACTTCTTCAAATTAGCAATTTGTCCGGTTAATATTAGCAAGAGAAAAATAATTCCGGGAACGGCAGCTAAAGCCAATCGCTGACCACAAACAACCGCATTGAGAAATACTAAAGCTATACCGACTAATCCTCCCATTCGCCAGAAAAATGAAGTCTCACTAAAAGTAGTTGCAAAGCAAGTAGCCGCATTTCCGATTAAAAACCATGACCAGTGCCAAGGTGACACAAAAGTTCCAGGTAATCGAATTTGTCCTTGACTGGGACTATACAGAAGTGCGCCTCCAACTAAACACTTTGCATCTAAACGAGGTTTAAATAACTCCAATCCACTCAAATGATCTGTTCCTTTGCAACGTCCTGTTTTCAACATCCAATACTGGGCTAAGCCCAGGATACAACAGATAATTGCTAGGGTAACTAATAACCTTCCTAATGTTAGTAATTGTTTCTTATCTTCTACTAAATAATAAGCACAAAAAATTAGAGGTATATAGCCCATTAAAACCTTTAAACCTAATATACCTTGTAAAAAAGGAATCCCAGATTTACAAGCATTCTTAATGACTACTCCTTGGGCATTAAGAACATAGTCTCCATTGGCATTTACTAGAAATTTCTGAAAATTTGGATCATTACATTCGATGATAAATTGCTGCATCCCATTGACTAAGAAAAGGGTTAATAGGGCAGCTACTAAAAGTAAAATCAAGCTAGGAACTATATTTTTGGGTATAATAATTGGCTTCCTTTTACGGCGACACTCTTGTACAAGTGCAACTAAAGCAGGAAGATAAAAGATATCTTTAGAGACTTGGAATAAAGAATTTCCGCCTCCAATCCAATAAGTAGCAGTTCCACTAAAAGGCATATAAATTAGAAAACTCCATAAAGCTAATCGAGGATAATTATAAGAAATAACTAAAATTGGTATTCCTATAATAATTCCAAGTCCAACTTTAATTCCAGCAATTAGGATACCAGGTACACCTACAATAATTCCAAAAAATAGAGAAAATGCAATAAGACTTATGAGTTTTTGACGAGCTTCTTTAGCCTGTCGTTTCTCAGCTAATTTTTGCTTAATATCAACCGATGAAGATTCTGCTTGATTTTTAGAAGCTTTTTTTTTCCTTTTGGTTCGTAACATTGTATTTAATTTGATAAATTTACTGTTTTGATGGGAAATATTAACAATCTTTAGGTAATAATAAACTCTTAGACCATACTCAGTTTAAAATAATATATATATTTTATAGCTATTCCTCCCCTTTTTTCGATTACAATATAAACTCATGAAGACTCTATTTTCTCTCCCTAACATACCCTCTTGCGCTTGGAAACGTCCCATCGGTCAAGCATGGGATAATCCTTACACCGTGCGCTATGCTAGTAATTTAGATGATGGCCCCTCTCATGGAATGCCCCTGGGTGGGTTTGGGGCAGGTTGTATTGGCCGTTCCCCTCACGGTGACTTCAATTTATGGCATCTTGATGGGGGTGAACACATTTTTCGCAGTCTCCCTTCCTGTCAGTTTAGCATTTTTGAACAGCCTGAAGATGGAACCGCCCAAGCTTATGCTTTATGTACGGAACCACCTCAAGATCAAACTCTCTCTCGTTGGGCCTGGTATCCTCCAGAAAAAGGCACTTATCATGCTCTTTATCCCTGTAGTTGGTATGAATATCAAGGGGTATTTCAATCTCAATTAATCTGTGAACAATTTTCTCCTATTATTCCCAATAATTATCAAGAAACTAGCTATCCTTTAGCAATTTTTGAATGGACGGCCCATAACCCCACTGACAAACCTATTACCCTGAGTATTATGGTCACGTGGCAAAATATTGTCGGTTGGTTTACTAATGCTATTAAATCCCCTGAAATTACCGTTAGAGATGATGGTAGTCCTGAATACGAATATCAACCGAGATGGGGAGATAGTACTGGCAATTTTAATCAATGGATTCAAGATAATTTCAGAGTGGGTTTTATTTTAAATCGAATTCAACCCCATGAGCAAATACAAGAAGGAGAAGGACAAATTTCTATTGCCAGTATTACTAATCCGAGTTTAGAGGTTTTTTATTTGGGTAAATGGAATCCTAATAGTGATGGTTCTGATGTTTGGGACTATTTTGCTATGAATGGTTCATTACCTGATCAAGAAGATGAAACTCCGGCTGAACCTGGAGAACAAATTGCTACAGCTATGGCTATTCGTTTTACGATTCGTCCTGGAAAAACTCGTAAGATTCCCTTTATTTTAGCCTGGGATTTACCTGTCACAGAATTCGCTCAAGGAGTGCAATATTATCGTCGCTATACTGATTTTTTTGGCCGCAATGGTCAGAATGTTTGGGCAATGATTAGAACTGCCTTAAAACATGGTGATGTTTGGCGAGATAGAATCCAAGAATGGCAGTCTCCTATTATTAAACGGGAGGATTTACCTGATTGGTTTAAGATGGCTTTGTTTAATGAATTATACTTATTAACTGATGGGGGAACTCTTTGGAGTGCAGCATCTGAGACTGATCCTGTTGGACAATTTGGTGTCTTAGAATGTTTAGATTATCGTTGGTATGAAAGTCTAGATGTCAGATTATATGGATCTTTTGGATTATTGATGTTATGGCCTCGTTTAGAAAAGTCAGTAATGGAAGCATTTGCACGAGCAATTCCTAGCAGTGATGATACCATTAGAATTATTGGTTATAATCAAGCAAAAGGATTGCGTAAAGCTCAAGGAGCAACCCCTCATGATTTAGGGGCCCCTAATGAACATCCTTGGGAGAAAACGAATTATACTAGCTATCAAGATTGTAATCTTTGGAAAGATTTAGGCAGCGATTTTGTTTTACTAGTTTATCGAGATTATGTGTTAACAGGGGCTAAAGATACAGAGTTTTTATGGGAATGTTGGCAAGCTATTACAGATACGTTAAATTATTTGAAAGCTTTTGATTTAGATGAAGATGGTATCCCCGAAAATTCGGGCGCACCGGATCAAACTTTTGATGATTGGGAATTAAAAGGAATTAGTGCTTATTGTGGTGGATTATGGATTGCTGCTTTAGAAGCTGCCATTAAAATTGCTAAAATATTACTCGATTATCCCCCAATTAATCCTCAGTTAAAACCTCAAGATTATCCAGAATCTATTCATAATTATCTGACTAATTATCGTCATTGGTTAGAACAATCTCGCTCGATTTATCACTCTACTTTGTGGAATGGTGAATACTATAAATTGGATAGCGAAAGTGCCTCAGATGTGGTAATGGCTGATCAATTATGTGGTCAATTTTATGCCCGTTTATTAAAGTTACCTGATGTGGTAGAAAATGACTATGCACAATCAGCTTTAAAGAAAGTTTATGAAGCTTGTTTCTTAAACTTTCAAAACGGAAAATATGGGGCTGCTAATGGGATGAAATCTGATGGAACTCCCGAAGATCCTAATTCCACTCATCCCCAAGAAGTTTGGACAGGAATTAATTTTGGTTTAGCTGCATTTCTGTTACAAATGGACATGAAAGATCAGGCTTTTCAACTAACTGAAGCAGTAGTCAAACAAGTGTATGAAAATGGCTTACAATTTCGTACTCCTGAAGCCATAACCGCAGTAGGAACCTTTCGCGCAAGTCATTATTTACGGGCCATGGCTATTTGGGGAATTTATGGTGTATTAACAGACTTTAGTTAAGGTTATTAATTCTACTGATTTATAATTAAACAAAAAGATTATAATCTTAAAGAAAAATACGTCCCATTAACTGAGTATGTCTACTTGTCCTAAATGTCAGCAACCTGTTGATACACAAGCTATTAATTGTCCCTATTGCAAGACTCCTCTTAAAGCTTATGGACATCCAGGAATTCCCTTATATCAAGCTAGTAAAGAGGAATTTTTATGCGATCGCTGTTTATACGACGAAGATGATAGCTGTAACTATTCTAAACGTCCCTACGCCAAAACTTGCACCCTTTATCATGATAAGACTCAACCCTTAATAACACCAGAAACTATTAGTTTAACCCCTAGTAATCTTATTAAAATTATACAACGATGGTGTTATCGAAATCGGGGATTATTATTAGTTTTAGGTTTAATTGTAATTAGTTTAGCGATCGCCTTATCAAGATAATAAACTACTAGGATTAATTGTAACTTGAGGAGGTAAGTCTTTGAGTTCCTTAACTGACTCTTGAGAAGAACAATTTTCTTGATAAACCGCTAAATCAAACCAAAATGTAGTTCCTACTCCTACCTCACTAATTAGATGAATGCGACTATTATGTTTTTCCATAATATTTTTAACAATAGACAGTCCTAGTCCCGTTCCTTCTAAAGTATGAACTCGGTTTTCAACCCGAAAGAAACGGTCAAAAATTGCCTCTTGATCTTCAGGATCAATGCCAATTCCTGTATCAGATATCTCTATCCTAACTAAAGGTTTATTACAAGGAATAGCAGGATTATATTTGAGACGATAAGCACGAATGACAATGCGTCCTCCTGATACAGTAAATTTTAATGCATTCCCGACTAAATTAGTCAATACTTGTAACAAAAGATCGTAATGTCCCAAAACAAGAGGTAAATTGTCTTCAAGTTCCTGACCTAATTCTAATCCTTTATCTTTGGCATTAAGTTGATAACTGCGTAAAATTTGTTCAACTAATTGAGGTAAGTCAACCCCATGAAAATGATAAATTTTAGAAGATTCTAAACGGGATAAATCTAAGACATCATTAACTAAACGAGTTAGACGATCAGTTTCATGATTAGCGGTTTCTAGGAACTCTCGTCGTTCTTTTTCTGTTAAATCTTCTCCAAATTCAGAGAGAGTCTCTATAAAAGATTTAATATTAAATAAAGGAGTTCTCAACTCATGAGAAACATTGCTAATAAATTGACTTTTAGCAGCATTTAATTCCACCTCACGAGTGATATCTTGTACCGTCATAGCAATACCTTTCAACGTTTCTTTAGGTTGATCGAAAACCTGGGTTAATAGAATACGAACAATACGCTGAGTCGGTTGGGTTAAGGTAATACAAAATTCTGCGGGAGAAACCCCTGAGTCAGTTTCACAAAGGTCTAAAGATTTATTATCAATTTCTTCAGACTCCTGTTCTTCTTGTGCTATTTGTCGTAAAGGAACCGACAGTTCACGGGTTAATTCTGAGGGTAATAAATCAAGCACATTCTCGCTAATAACATCTTTTCCTTCCCAACCGAACATCCGTCTTGCCCTGGGATTAACTAATAATAATTGTAAATTAGTATCGAGTAAAATTGCCCCATCTACAATGGTAGAAACTAGGGTTTCTAATTTGGCTTTTTCTGCCCTTAATTCTTCAATATTCTGTTCTTCATAGCGTTCTAACCGTTCAGCCATTTCATTGAAACTAAAAATCAATTCTCCTAACTCTCCCCCCAGGGGAAGATTAATCCTTTGTTTAAAATTTCCAGTGGCAATATTTTTAACCCCAACTAATAATTCTTTGATGGGTCGAGTAATAGTTAAAGCATTAAATACAGCTCCCAGAATCACCATAGCCCAAATAGCCACAAAAACAGCAATAGTGACATCACGAGTAAGATTAGAAGAATTAACAACCGTTGGATTAGGATTAATACCAATGGCTAAAATACCGAGATATTTATTATTATGTCTAAGAGGAACAAAAACATCAGTTACTTCTCCATTAGGACTAGGATGTTGTCGGACTAAAGGTAAGTTCGTGTGTTCAATATCAGTATCAGGTAATTGAATGCGACGTTCAATAGTCAGAGAATTTTGCACTTCTGCGGCTGAATAAGGAATACCAAAGAAAATTTTACCCTCTTGATCCGCATAGATCAGATAACGAATACTAGAGGTACTCTGATAAAAACGACTGGAAAAACGGGCCACATCAGTTAAATTATCCTCTGCAATCAGGGGGGGCTACGTTGGACGATAATAACAGACCTAAATCTCGACCAAAGCGAGTATCACTTAATTGGGCATCTTGTTGGATACTGTTGACGGCCCAAAACGTTAAACCACTCATCAGTAAAGAGACGGCTAGGGTCGCTGCTGCCATCAATTTGGTTTGCAGGGTAAATTCCGACCACCAGCGTCTGATAATTTCTCGAACTTTTTGTAATAGACTTAGCAAGGTTAACTCAGATCCAAGATTTTAGTCACAATTAATTGTTTGCTATACTATAACCATTATGAACGAGATTTGCTGAGTATTTCCACTTCCCCAAAGTGTCAAGAAAAAATATTTGTTCAACCCCTTGCAATGCTCAAAAATATTTGCTATACTTGGCAAGGACTGATGAAAATTCAAGCCGCCGGGATAGCTCAGTTGGTAGAGCAGAGGACTGAAAATCCTCGTGTCACGAGTTCAAGTCTCGTTCCTGGCATTTTTCGGCTATCGCCCAGACTAACTCACTTTCGTCTTAAAGGGAACGCCGGAACGCCGGAACGCCGCAACAATTTCCCCATCCCACCAAAAATATTTACAGATGCGGCGTTGCCAACCTGAGTTCGATATAAGCTATATAATCAATTCATAAACTAACCCATTGAAAAGGAAGTTAGGAGAAAGTGACAACTAATCTTTACAATACAGATTTTGCCCTGTGGTTAGAAAAGCAAGCGATCGCGCTGACGAATCGAGACGTTCACTCCCTCGATTGGGATAATTTAATAGAGGAAATTGAAAGCTTGGGAAATAGTGATAAAAGAGATATTAACAGTCTGACTCATCGACTTTTATCCCATTTGCTTTTTTATCGCTATTGGACTGACCATAGAGAATTATATCTTGATGGTTGGGCGGAAGAAATTGACAATTTCCGCGATGATTTATTGGCTTTACTTGAAAGTAAGACGCATTACAATTACTTTTTGAGCCAATTTGAAAGTAATTACAGCAAGGCCTTGAAGGTGGCTAATAAGAAAGCAAAAAGGGCCAAATTATACGTCCTTCCTTCGTTTCCTCAAAACTGTCCTTTTACAATTGAACAGATATTAGATGAGGATTTTTATGCGTAAAGGTGACTTATATGAAGAAGATTACAACCTGTGGTCAGACCTACAGATTGCCGCTTTAAAAAATCGAGATGTTGACGCACTTGACTGGGAAAATTTAGCGGCAGATTTAGACTATCCAAAGTATTGGATAGATCATCAGTTAGTCATGGTGATCAGTTCTTTGCTCGAACTTTATGGCGACTTTAACGCCGAAGATTTTGAGAAATACCATTGGAAAACTTTTGTAGATACTAACCGATTCATGCTTAATGGTGTCTTGGAAGATTGGCCACATTATTCTGAAAAGATTAAGTTCGCTATTCCTAAAGCTTATCTAAGTGCTGTTAATTTAATGGAACGTCATGGGAAAGGCAAAGGTTTTGAGTTCAAATTCCCGGATACTTGTCCGTTTAGTTTTGAACAAATACTTGAAGATGGATGGTATCCTGCCTAAATTTAAAGAAAAATCAAGCTACATATTCGTCTTTTTTAAACAAAGATGATTCTGAATCTCGCAGGGATGCAACGCCAACTATAAGGTTCAACTCCTGCACCCTGGATGAAAAAGTTGAACCTGATGAACTACCCCGACTTTTGAGAAGTCGGGGTTTCTAAATCCCCCAGACTTTTATTATTTTGTCGAGACTTTTGTCGCTTCATTTCCCCCATTTGCTTCATCGATCCCGTATGTTTACGAGTTTTAGAAGTAGAGATGGTGAGATCCACGATTTCGAGGCGAGTTCCTAGCCCCGTTTGTTGATTAGTTACCACATTATACATGACCATTACACTCGATTTGTCCCTTCCTTTTTCAAAGTGACAGTTATCACAAATATGATAACGATTTGACAAATCAGCCCAATGTTTATGAACAGTTCCACATTGGGGACAGCGTTGAGAAGGTTTAATCTTTTTGGTGGGTAAAAAGATAACTAACCCCCCCTTACTTTGAACTTTATAAGTGATTTGTTGATTGAGAGTTCCAAAGCCAACATCTAAGATAGACCTATTCAATCTGGGTTTTTGATGTTTACGTTTACTCCCTTTTTTGGCCTTACGGGTCATGTTTTTTGTCTCTAGCTTTTCCGTAACAACGATGTCATAACGACTAGCGATTTCTCTTGTTACTTGATGCTGCCAATTCTTTCGTTGATTGGCTACTTTTCTTTGAAGCTTCGAGACTTGCTTTCTCGCTTTTTTCCACCGTTTTGAAGCAGGAATTTTCTTGTTATGATTGGGGCTTCTTTTCCTCCTTAGTTTCTTAGATAATCTCTGGACTTTTTCTTCAGACTGACGAACAAAACGCGGATTTTCTAATTCAATAAAATCTTCTCCATCATATCCAGTTAAGGCTGTTTGAGTGCCTAAATCAACCGCTAAAATCGATTGATAACTTAAGGTACTCTCTGAGCCAAATTTTGAGTTTGGGACTTCTACATTCACCGTAAAACTGGCATACCATTGATTAAGATAAGGTTTATAAATAATCGTCAAAGTTGTGGGAGTTCCCCACTGATGAACTTGACCTCTTATCCTTATATTTATCCCTAAATCATTAAGAACAACTTGACCATGTTTCCCATTAGTCAAAGCTTTCCAACCACTATAAGCTGGATAAGTCCAACCTGAGTAATTACGAATGGATTGAAATTTCGGTCTTTTTGATAATCCTTTAAAGAATCTGTTGTAACTTAAGTCAACTCTTTTTAGGGTAGCTTGTAAAGTTTGAGAATGGAGTTCCTTGTATTCTGGCCAATCTTCTTTGAAAGCAGGTAAAACATTTTGTTGTTGCAGATAAGTCACCGATTTCCCAAATCTTTCATATTCCGTTTTTCGATGAGAAATTGCTGCATTGTATAGGTAGCAATGCAATCGTCTTGCCTCAAACAGTTTTGACGTTTGGGCAACATTAGGATACAGTCGAAAAGTATATCGTCTAGTAACGATGGGCATTAAAGCTATGCTCTACAACTTACTTGATTCTCTGCTTAACACAATTATATCTTATTTATCCCATAATGCAACCAAACCAACTAAGAAAAAGTTCTCATGCTGTTTTTTCTATTCATCTTCATGTTATTTTTGTGACTAAATACCGTAGAAAAGTCTTGCTTGGTCTTATGTTAGACGATATCAAAGAAGTTTTTGAAAGAGTATTAAGTGCTAATCAAAGCTTTTTAGAAGAATGTAATCTAGAACCTGACCATATCCATCTATTGATTGACCTTCATCCTAATAATAATATCTCTAATTTGATTGCTTCACTCAAATCAGCAAGTAGTCGAATTCTCCGACAAAAATATCCTGAACATATTGCTAAATTTTACTGGGGAAGGAATGCTAAATTATGGCATGATTCTAAATGTATTGTTTCTTGTGGTGGCGCACCTTTAGAATTAGTCAAGCAATATATCCAAAATCAATCTGGCGGACTCGAAACGAAGAAATAATGACGCTACGCGGGTTTATTTTTTGGTCGGGCATTCATCCCTACCTTATAGAAGGATAGGGAATTCTGCCCGACATTTGGTTAAATTAAGTTAAGGCATAATGGGAATCTGTTGTTGTCTGATATAGATTTCCGATGCCCCAGGAGTCTGCGTACGGATATACTCAGGATTGGCCGTTAAAGACGTATTAAACGGATTAGAAATGTCAGGAGTGCGAATTCTTGGTCCGGCCGTTTGCTGTCGCAAAGCATCATGATAGATGGTTTCAAAGGTTTCCCCATCACTAGCAATTTGATTATCAAAGTAAGAACCCGAAGAAGTACGCCAACCGAAAATATTGTTCATTTGACCTGATATATCAGTACTTTCGTAAAATCGCCCTGTTTCGTTATAAAATGCTCTATTAAACACATTGATCACGTGATCCCCTGGTTCTGTGGGAATGGCTTGAACCCCTGGTTGAGTTCTCTGATAGGCCCCTTGTCCCTGACTTTTGGCCTCTAATAAACGCCGTTCGAGTTGTTCTAGACAAGCATTTAAACCGGCCGCAAATTCATTACGACTTAAAGGGCGATCGCCTCGATAAGTCTGATCCGGATATCCGACAATACAGCCATAATTTTCTACTAAATTTTTTAACGCTTGGTAAGACCAATCAACGGGAGAAACATCTCGCAATTGTTGAATACTGTTAAGCTGATGTAAGGTTTTCTCATAATCTGGGACTTGGTTAAGTCTTGGATTCACCGTCGAAGGGGATACAGGGGAGGCTATAGGTTCGTTAGCTTGGACAGGGGTTAGACTTGTACTCCCCACCATAACTGACCCCATCAATAAAACGGGCCACAAAAATTTAGACATGATTAGTGTTTTCCTTTCACGTTCTATCTTAGTGTATTATTATAGTGTGATCGCCGCTACTGTGGAAGAATTAACTCACGAATTTCCAGAGGACGGAGCAGGTGAACCCCGCAACATTCCTTCCGTACTCAGATCTTCGTCTATGTCATCCCAGTGAATTCCATATCCACCACCGCAAACTTCCCAATTTGAACGTTGTTCGGGTGTGGCATTCAGTAGCCTTGGGTACCAAGCTAGAGGTACGGTAATAGTCCGCCCATCCATTAAATCAACGCTAACGGTTTCTTCCGTGAAGTAAACATTTTTAACTAATTTATGGTTATTCATTAATTGATTTAGATGAGATTTTTGTTAAAATATTGTAAGTCAAGAATTAAAACCTTCATATTAGATAAAATTATTTATGGATACTCCATTTACGGCAATTATTAAAAAAGATGGGGATTGGTGGATTGGATGGATCGAAGAAGTAAAAGGGGTCAACGCTCAGGAATCTACAAAAGAAGAACTTATTGAAAGTCTAAGAGAAGCCTTAAAAGATATTTTAGAGCTAAATCGAGAAGAAGCTCGTCAAGAAGCAGCCGAAAACTACGAGGAAATTCTAATTATTCCATGAAGCGAAGTGATTTGATTCGATATCTTGAACAACATGGATGTGAGTTGCTTCGTGAAGGATCTCGACATTCTATCTGGTGGAAACCAGCAACAAAAGATAAAACCGCCATTCCTCGTCATAGAGAAATAAAAGAGTTTTTAGCCAAGAAAATCTGTAAAGATCTCGATATTCCATCAGTATAACCTACAAGATCTAAGTGCGGTCTTGCTTTACAAGTGCGGATGCAACGCGCACGAGTGTAGGGTGCGTTAATGAAATGTAACGCACCTAATTTATGGTTATTCATTAATTGATTTAATGGTGGATTACGCGCAGGCTAATCCACCCTACAGTGCGATCTATACTTTTGATGGCAATCGATAAAATTAAACAATGATCACGGAGTTGGTTATAGTTAAAGCAGGATCGTGATAGTTAGAAATTCAGTAAACCCATGACAAAACGGGCCCTCCTATTAGTTAACCGTCACTCTCGCCAAGGCCAAAGTAATTTTGCCCAAGCGGTAGATATTTTAAATGATTTGGGGTTTGAACTGATCGTTGTCCCCATTAAAGATTCTGAAGCCTTGCCCAAATTAGTACGACATCATGGCCAAAACGTTGATCTCGTCATTGTGGGGGGAGGAGACGGAACCCTCAATGCAGTTGTAGATAGTTTAGTAGAAATGAATCTCCCTCTAGGTATTTTACCTTTGGGAACGGCTAATGATTTGGCCCGAACCCTAAACATTCCTCTTACTATTCCCCAAGCGTGTCAGGTGATCGCCAAAGGATACATCAAATACATCGATCTTGGTTGGGTTAATAATAAATACTTTTTCAATGTAGCTAGTCTAGGATTAAGTGTAGACATTACCCAAAAACTCTCAAAAGGGGCTAAAAGACGTTGGGGAATACTCGCTTATGGGTTTACTGCTTTACAAGTTATTAGCCAAACTCGTCCTTTTCATGCCCAAATTTGCATTAATGAGGAATTAATAGAGGTTAAAACTATTCAAATTGCCGTAGGTAACGGACGCTTTTATGGGGGAGGAATGGCGATCGCCGAAGATGCTACTATTGATGATCAGCGTTTAGACATTTATAGCCTAGAAATTAAACATTGGTGGCAAATTTTCCCCCTGTTATGGAAGTTACCTCAAGGACAACAAGGGGCCTTAACTTGGGTACGAACCTTACAAGGGGAAAAAGTGGAAATTTATACCCGCAAACGTCAAAAGATTAACACTGATGGGGAAATTACTGCCACAACCCCTGCTACTTTTGAAGTGATACCAAAAGCTTTAGGGGTGTTAGTTCCCTGAAGTTTAACAGTTATAGCAGAAGGCAACAGTTCGTAGGGTGGGTTAGACGCGGCTATGATTTTGATGAAAAACTAATAAGTTTAAAGGCGCGTCGTAACCCACCATCTTAAGTATTGTAGCTCCGACATACATTTTACACCAAGATGTCGGGTGATAACTGATAACTGTTTACTGTTAACTGGTTTAACGACCTCCGACGGTAATTTTATCTACTTTTAGATGAGGTTGACCGACAGTAACATAAATACTGCCACTGACGGAACCACAGAAACCTGGGGCTAGTCCTAAGTCTTGGGAACACATGGAAATTTCGGTCATAATATCTTTAGCTGTGCCAATCAGAGTTGCGCCCTTAAGTGGTTTGGTAATTTGACCTTTTTCAATCAAATAAGCTTCAGAAACGGAAAAATTAAACTCTCCTGTTGCGCCAACACTTCCCCCTCCCATTTGCTTACAATAAATGCCTTTATCAATAGAGGCAAAAAGATCATCTAGGGAATAATTACCAGGGGCAATATAAGTGTTCCGCATCCGAGAAGCTGCCGCATAAGCATAACTTTGACGACGACCGCTACCCGTGCGAGGATGACCTGTACGCATTGATCCGGTGCGATCAGCTAAAAAGTTCTTCAGGATGCCGTTTTCAATCAATAGGGTTCGTTGAGTGGGCATTCCTTCATCATCCATATCAAGAGTACCAAAGGCTTTATCGGATCGTCCTTCATCCCAAGCGGTGAGATTTTCGTGGGCAATTTTTTCACCTTTTTTATCCATAAAGGGGGTGGTTTTATGTTCAATTTGAGTGGTTTCTAATAAGTGTCCACAAGCTTCATGAAAGATGACTCCACCAAATTCATTAGCCATAATTACAGGATAATTACCTGATTCTACAAAGTCAGCATAGAGCATTTTTCCTGCTGATTCTGCTACACTTTCGGCTGCAGTTTCGTAATTCCATTGTCGCAAAAAATGAGGGTCACTGGTATCGCCAAATCGTTTACCAATGGAGGAACGATAAGTACCATCTGCACAGAATAAAGAATAACTGACAGATTGAGTTAAGCGGATATCTCTGGCAAATGTGCCATCACTAGTAGCGATTAATATTTCTTGCCAGTCTCGAAAATACATGGCGCGGCGAGATTGAGCATGAGAGGCTTTTTGTGCTAAATTATAGTTAGCTTTGAGGAGAATTTCTCCCATTTCTTCCATTGAACTACATTGAGATAACCAGGTTTCTTTCTCTTTAGCGGTTGCGTAGTCCCGTAACATTTCTAAGTTAATTTCTGGGATGTAGGAATTAGGAGAAGGTAAGGTTAAACCAAGAATAGATAATCCTTTTTCTAATGCTATTTTTAATCCAGTAAAACTGACATCATTGGTGCTGACATAACAGTCTGCTTTGCCTTTAAAAATTCGTATTCCTGCCCCTGTAGAAAGACGGGGAGAAATACTGGTGATAGCATCTTCTTCTGCTAATGAACTGATATAATTAACTCGTTCGATGAAGAATTCAATTAAATCTGCTCCTGCTGCTCTTCCTAATCCCAATAAAGTTGATAGGGGTTCTTGCCAAGTATTATCAAAGCGATCGCGGCTAGAATGATAAGTTAATTGAGGTAGTTCTTTAGATATTAACAATGTGGGTGACATAGATATTTTACCTGGTTGTGCTTTGACAATACACTATTATAATTCTATTGTTTTTTTGCCATAAATATAATTATAACAATTTTTAGTTCTACCGGACAAGTTATGCTAAATTATTACAAATGATAGACCTTAACTCGTTCATAGTTAAGCTATACAAAACAGGCAAGATGCGGCGTTCCATACTTAGAATGGGTGTCCGCGCAGGCGGACTTAGTCTTTATAGGATCAGACATAAGGTCTGTCATTAATTATTAATTTAGCATAGTTTGTCCGATAGAACCCAACTTTTTAATTGTATGTAGGGGCATGGCATCAAAAAACCTTAAAACCCCACCAAAACCTTAAAATTGCCATGCCCCCGTAGATTGGCTAGGGATGCAGTCTTCAGAAAAAGTCATCACTTGAAATCCTTTCTTTGTAAGCGATTGATCCAGTTTTGACTTAAAAAAGTCATCACAACAGTGATTAAAAAATAGGCGTTGCATCACTACAGGATGATTTAACTTTTTCCTAATTTTTAAAGTTTCTAATTTTAGAGAACAATTTCAAACCTGAGATGATCTTGTTCATTAAAATTATAAGTAAAATGATCAATAACATTGGTATCACTCAATTCTAAATTATAAAAATCAACAAAATCATGATCAAAATGAGGTCCCGCGTGCCAAGTTCCTACTTCTAATTTAATAAAACAATTTCCTGGAATTTTAAAGGCTTTTAATTGCATAATATCAGGGTAATTTTTATTCTCAGGAGGCGCAAAAGCCATCAACCATTCTTTCCCTTCTAAAGACCCCAAACACTGAGTACATTGACCATGACGAGTGATATGATTGAATTGACGACCTCGTTTTTTTAAGTGCATAATATAAAATCGAGGGATACCATTTGCTAAATTTAATTGAGCATCAGTCTCATCATAAATTTTACCATCTTTTGATGGAATAATTAACTGTCCATAAGGCTTAAAATTATCTGAAGTAATTTCTATCGCTGGTAACTGTTTAAGAGTAATCGTTGTACTCATAACTTTAAGTTCCTGTTTTAACATCTATTAAAAATATCTGTATCAAAAGTTTATTACCTAAGACTAGAGTAATAAAAACTCAGTTAAAAATAGTTAAGTATTTCCTGATATAACCAACCGACAAACTGCTACTAAAAAAACACCAACTGCTGTAATTAATATCCCAATAAGTGTCCAAATTTGCGCCTTAGATGAGCCTTTTAATTCTTTGACATCCTCTTTAATACTTGCTACTTCTGTATCAAGTGCTTTAATTTCTCCCTTAAGTGATTCAATAGAGACTTTAGTTTCAGTTCTAAAATCATTAACATCTTTTTGGAGAATATCAAACTTATCATCAAGTCTGTCTAATTTATTGTTAATTTGTCCTAAAATTTCTTCTAATGAATAAGTGACAGTAATTGGTGTTTGACTCATAAATTCAGTTCCTCTGGGGGACTACTTTTATTATCTTTTATCTTCGCCGATACCTCACATTTTAACCCATAGACTTTCCAGATGGCCCCAATAAACGTATAGTAAGAAGTGATCCCTAATTTAATTATGCAGCATTGTGAAAAAAATATCTATTCTTGGCTCTACTGGTTCTATTGGAACACAAACCCTCGATATTGTTAACCAATACCCCGAACAATTTCAAGTAGTTGGTTTAGCGACTCGTTCTAATGTAGAATTACTAGCAAAGCAAATTAAGCAGTTTCGTCCTGAAATTGTAGCTATTGGTGATGAGAATAAGTTAGGAACCCTCAAAGAGGCGATCGCTTCTTTTGACTATTCTCCTATCCTCCTTGCAGGGGAAGAAGGGGTGATAGAAGTTGCCCGTTATGGAGATTCTCAAAGTATTGTCACCGGAATTGTCGGATGTGCTGGATTATTACCTACCATTGCTGCTATTGAAGCAGGAAAAGATATCGCTTTAGCTAATAAAGAAACCCTCATTGCTGGAGGGCCAGTAGTGTTACCTTTAGTGGAAAAATATGGGGTTAAATTATTACCCGCAGACTCAGAACATTCGGCTATTTTTCAATGTTTACAAGGAGTTCCTGATGGGGGGTTACGACGCATTATTTTAACCGCATCTGGTGGGGCATTTCGAGATTGGTCTGTTGAACAATTAAAGTATGTTACAGTTCAAGATGCTCTCAAACATCCTAACTGGTCAATGGGACAAAAAATTACAGTAGATTCTGCTACTTTAATGAATAAGGGATTAGAAGTTATTGAGGCTCATTTTTTGTTTGGAATGGATTACAAAGATATTGATATTGTGATTCATCCTCAGAGTATTATTCACTCTTTAATTGAGTTACAAGATACCTCAGTTTTAGCACAATTAGGCTGGCCTGATATGCGTCTTCCCTTGTTATATTCCCTATCTTGGCCCGAAAGAATTTATACTGATTGGAAACCATTAGATTTAGTTAAAGCAGGTAGTTTAACTTTTAGAGAACCTGATCATGATAAATATCCTTGTATGCAGTTAGCTTATGCAGCAGGTAAGGCAGGAGGTGCCATGTCTGCGGTCTTAAATGCCGCAAATGAACAAGCGGTAGCTTTATTTTTAGCTGAAAAAATTGCCTTTTTAGATATTCCTCGTGTCATTGAAATAACTTGCGATCGCTTTACGTCTCATAATTCTTCAACTCCTAGTTTAGAGGATATTTTAGAAGCAGATAATTGGGCAAGAAAAATGGTTTTAATGGCAACTGAAGAATTAGGTAAAACCAGTCATTTTGTTTCTTTAAAATAACTTATATAGCAATCCTAAATCATTTGTGAGAAGTGACACGCCGCATTTTGCTTGTGATCTATTAATTCAAGTAGGGATCAACGGCCGTTGACCCCTACAGATATATTACTCTCATATCTGATTATTTTTTAGTGAATAATATGCCCATTAACTTAATTTTGTTAATCGCAGCTTTATTAGTTTCTTGGCTAGTATTTCGTTGGTTATTTACGGTTATTAAATCAAGTGCTACTACGGCTATTTCTATTGCTGTTATTGTGTTATTATTACAATTAGGTTTTGGCATCGGCCCTGAGAAATTATGGAATGAAATTACAAATATTCCACAAACTTTTCAACAGCTTTTTAAAAAATAATAGAATGTACACAAAAACCATGTAGAGGCAATTCATGAATTGCCTCTACTAAATTAATGAGCAAAAAATCCCGTTAATAATAAGGGTAATAAAATCAAAATACTGATAATTAAAACTGCCGTTTGTGGACTAACAGGAATGGTATTTTTATCAGGTTTAGTCATCGTAAATTCTCTCTTATCTTATTAATTGTGCTTTGAGTTTGTTCTCATCCCAATAAGCTTTTACTTGGGTAATTTTATCTGCTTCATTTAGTTCAAAAGTGGTAATTCCTTCGGCAGTTGCTTCTCTCCCATTTTTACTAATAACCGTCATTTTCCATTTCACTGCCGCTTCATTATTCACCACAAATAAAGATTCTTTCACTATCTCAAATTTAGCATAAAAAGTCGTGAGGATAGTAAACAATTTAATTGAGTCTTTTTCAGGGTTTAAAGGAGGTTTTCCCACGGGATCATAAATAACCGCATTATCTGCTAATGTTGCTAACCAACCATCAGGATTCATCGCGGCTAAACTATTATAATAATTGGAAATTGTTGCTTCTATTGACATAATTTTTTCTCCTGTAGGGCGATGCATTGCCCACCTAAAAGGTTAACATTAAAATTCAGCACTTAAGGGGGTACGAGGGAAAGGAATCACATCTCGAATATTACCCATTCCTGTCATAAATTGTACCAGTCTTTCAAAGCCTAAACCAAATCCCGCATGGGGAACTGTTCCATAGCGTCGTAAGTCTAAATACCACCATAAATCATCAGAAATAATACCCATTTGTGCGATACGTCTTTCTAACACATCTAATCTTTCTTCCCGTTGAGAACCGCCGATAATTTCCCCAATTTTTGGGGCTAAAACGTCCATAGCAGCAACGGTTTTTTGATCCTCATTGAGACGCATATAAAAGGCTTTAATCGCCGCCGGATAATTAGTCACAATTAAGGGCTTTTTAAACAGTTCTTCGGCTAAATAGCGTTCATGTTCTGACTGTAAATCTATACCCCATTCTACCGCATATTCAAACTGTTTATCAGCTTTTTCGAGTAATTTAACTGCCTCCGTATAAGTAATGCGTTCAAACTCATTATTAATAATATTATTCGCTGTTTCTAAGACTGACTTATCAATGCGTTCGTTAAAGAATTCCATATCTTCTGGACAGGTTTCTAAAACATATTTAAAGATATATTTTAAGAATTCTTCCGCTAAATCTTGATCCCCTTGAAGATCACAAAATGCCATCTCTGGTTCTACCATCCAAAACTCAGCTAAATGACGAGATGTATTAGAATTTTCTGCCCGAAATGTAGGGCCAAATGTATAAACATTTTGAAAGGCCATGGCCATAACTTCAGCTTCTAATTGACCACTTACGGTTAAATAGGCCCGTTTCCCAAAAAAGTCTTTATCAAAGTCTATTTCTTGTTGTTTATTGCGAGGAATTTTGTTTAAATCAAAATTAGTAACGGTGAATAATTCTCCTGCCCCTTCACAATCACTGGCCGTAATAATAGGAGTATGAACCCACAAAAAATCTCGTTCTTGAAAAAAGTTATGAATAGCAGTTGCACAAGCATTTCTGACCCGCATAACTGCCCCCATTGTATTTGTACGCGATCGCAAATGTCCAATAGTTCGTAAAAATTCAAAGGAATGACGTTTTTTCTGGAGAGGATAAGTTTCGGGGTTAGCATCTCCATAAACTTGTACAGAAGACGCTTTTAATTCAATTCTTTGCCCCTTTCCAAGAGAGGTAACTAAGATACCTGATACTTCTACAGAAGACCCAGTATTTAGGGTTTTAATGACATTATTATAGTTAGGAATATTAACATCAATGACTACTTGTAAATTACCCATAGAAGACCCGTCATTGACTTCCATAAAAGTAAATTCTTTTAATTGTCTTGTCGTTCTTACCCAACCTTGAATAATAATGGTTTCATCTGGTTGACCATGACGTAAAATATCTCTAATTCGTTTAGTTTGCATCGTTTCTTAAAATTAGTATAAAGCCATTAGTTAGCTATTTTATCAATTATAGCGAGAACTTGATAAAATAAAAAGATAATCATACCATTGGGAAGAAAGATAATGGCAGTAGAACGCTGGACAGATGAAATGCTTGATGAACTCGCTTCTAGTGTGAGTCAAATGCGAAATAGTATGACTGATATGCGAGACAGTATTACTGATGTACGAGATAGCATGAGTGATGTACGAGATAGTATGGATAGTTTGAGAATAACATCTCAAGTTTTGTTACAAGTTGCTGCTCAAAATCAACAAAAAATGAATATGTTTGAACAAGAAATAGAGTTAATGAAACAACGTCAAACAGAAACTGATCAAAGATTTAATATTTTACTCGAAGAAGTTCGTTATCTCATTCGAGGAAAACAAGAAGATTAAGATTAAGAAGGGGATAAAGTGGATAAATGAGGGACAGTTTGTTTAACAAAATTCTGAAGTAAAGCCATTCGTTGATTATTCTCAAATACTTGTTTTAATTTTTGGGAAAATTGCTCAAAATTAATCCCATTCTGAGTCTCAGAATTAATATCTTGAACTTGAAAATATTCAATTAAACTTAATCCTGCTACTCTGGTTAAATAAGCAGCACTAATGCCTTGAGTCGCACCACCTGCAATATATGTAATCATATTACTTTTTAGTAAACCAGCGATCGCCTGAGTAGACATTTCAACTAACCCTAATTGCATCATTAATTTACCAATTGTACCTGATGCCGTTTGTCCTTGAGAAAGAGAAAATTTTTGTTGATAAATCCCACTCAAATCCACTACCATTTGACTACTAATAGCCGCAGTAGCTAATAAATCTAGGGCCGCTACCGGATTAGCAAAAGCCGTCGCCGCAGCTATCCATTGATATTGTTCTATTATAGGAAGGGCGCGATCGCGTCTAACCTGATTTAATCTTTCTTGCGCTTTTTGCTTAATTTCGGTAGATTCACGCCAAATGCTGCCCCAAACTAAACCTTTTCTCTCTTGTTTAATAATTTCTTGTAAACGCCCTTGTAACTGTTGTACATCAGAAGTTTGTTTTTCTTTCCATTCTTGGATAGTTCCATCATCTCGGTGTTGTCGAACCATTATATCTCTGGGAGCGGCACTAATAGGAATAATATCCTCAGAAGGAATAATAGACTCTACCCGTTGACGTAACATTTGTAAAATTAACGCCCGTTCTTCTTGACTATAATTATCTTGCTTATTAAAAATCAACAAAGAACGTTGATAGTTACGGTGTCTTTCTTGGAGATATTGCCATTGAGAGTCGGTTAAATCTCCATTAGTCAAAAATAACAGTAAATCGGCGTTAATAGAAGTATTTTCTACTTCTGTAAATAACGGTTCTGTATCTATCCAGTTTACTTGTTTAGCAATATTTTCCTGAACTAAAAGCTGTTTTAGAGTAGTTTTCCCCGTATTTTTGCCCCCGACTACAGCAATAGAAAGATTTTGACGTTCAAAAGTCTGAGATACTTGGTCTAATTGCTCATTTAAGTCAGAAATATCTTGATTTGGGGCTTCTTCCTGAAAATAATTGATCACTTTTTGGGTTTGGGCGATCGCATCTTTAACCATTTCTAGGGTGAGAGGAGATACAGACAAAACTGTTGGTAAAGCTTTAGTTTGACGTTGCCACCACCAAAACCCCGTTCCTAAAGTCATGGCCCCTAAAAGTCCCCATTCACCTAATTGTAGGAATTTCTCTTGTAAACTTTCTCCTATCCATAAGAGAAAAGAAATGCCAATACCAGCGACGAGAATAGGCTTATTTACTTTAACTGTCATTTTCCCCTCTTTAGCTACCCTTGACTCGATTGTATCGTTATTGGGGACGATTGACGATGAATCTAACACTCCAGTCTAGGAAGTCTATAATATACATAGTATATATCTAGCGATTCACGAAAAAAGAGGTTATAAACCATGAAATCTCAAATTGGGAAGTGGGGTAATTCTTTGGGGTTCCGCATTCCTAAGCATATTGTCGAGACTCTGAACTTAAAACCTCATGATTCAGTTGAATGTTTCATCGAGAATGGTAGATTGATTGTTGAGCGCATTGATCAACTGCCAGAATTTTCCTTAGAGGAGTTACTAGATCAGGTAAGTGAACCTTCTGAGGAAGAAATAGATTGGGGAAAACCTTATGGGGACGAGGTTTGGTGATGTATATTCCCCAGCGACAGGATTTTATTTGGCTTAATTTTGATCCGCAAGCTGGCCATGAACAAATGGGGAAAAGACCCGCTTTAGTGGTTAGCCAAGATGATTTTAATTGTAAAATGGGTTTTATTTTTGTCTGCCCCATCAGTAATACACAGCGCAACAACCCCTTTTACGTTCCTATTCCTGAACAAACCGTAGTAACGGGAGTCATCATGGCAGATCAAATGCGATCACTCGATTATCGTGCTAGACAGGCAACTTTTCTGGGTAAATGTCCTCACATACTCTTTCAGGATGTTTTGCGACGCATTAAACCCATTCTATTTTAGATACTCTTTAATTGCCTCTGCTATAAACTTGTTAAGGTTCATCCCTCTTTGTTGGGCCGCGATCGCTGCTTGTCTGTGGAGATCACTTCCTGTTCTGATATTAAAGCTGCCTTTAAATGGTTTTTCTGGTTCTATTCCTTGATCTTTGCAAATTACCAGGTAATCATCGACCGCTTCTTGAAAATTTGCCTTCAAGGATGGTACATCATGTCCTTCGTAACTAATTAAACTGCGGATATACTCAACTTTTCCGTAAAATACCTCATCTTCGTCATTGTAATTAACTGAACCAAAGTATCCTTCATACTCCATCATGTTTTTCATAGTAGTCCCTCTTGTTTGAGAATCTCAATCACTTGTTCTATCTGATACCTTTTTAAAATATTGTGAGGATGGGGTTTATGAATACTAATAACCAATCCCGAAAAATTGACAAAATTTCGTCTGGAACCCCCTGTTTTTCCCGTTTTTCTCTCCTCAAAATCGAATCCACTCAAGAGAGTGATTAATTCCTCCCAAGTAAAATCTTTTGGTTTACTTAACAGACGCTTGATCAGCTTCTCTTTTCGGGTCATTTCAGCCTCGATTCTCTTATTCAATTGTGCGCTATTTTATAACTAAATGCAACTATTTTTAGTTGCTTAATTGCTTCTGGAAATCAAAACTCAGCCGATTATTAACTGTTGTGACCGTTATTAGTCCATTTTAATGGACTTATTCTGTTAGCCGTGAAATTGATTTCACGGCAGACTGTGGAACCTAACTAGGAAGCCATGTTTTCGTAGGGGCGGGTTTTTTCCATAAATCAATGATTCTCACAAAAAAACTAGATAAACCCGCCCTCTCTACCAAATCCTTACGAGATAAGCATTTCAGCCCCGTTGAAATCTTTGGCAAAAAAAAAATTCCTGAAGTGATATGAAATTTGATCAATGTGGGTATGTTCTTTTTAGAAGACAAAAAACACACAAACGTCTACCACAAACAAGGAAAAACACCAATGAATACTCAATTTCAAGCTAAACTTCTCCAAACTCTCGCTAACAAAAAAGGAAACAAAGGTTTCACCTTAATTGAACTATTAGTTGTTGTTATTATTATCGGTGTATTAGCTGCGATCGCTCTACCTAACCTTTTAGGACAAGTTGGTAAAGCCAGAGAATCTGAAGCAAAAAGCACTATCGGTGCAATGACCCGCGCTCAACAAGGTTATTTCACAGAAAAAGCCGCTTTTGCTTCCAGCAAAGACCTTCTTGAAGTTCCCACCGGAGGCGAAAAATATTACTTCATCAACATTCCCTCTGCAGGACTGCAAATGGCACAAGGTAGTGAGAGTCCTACCGTTCTACAAAACGGTGACAAAGCCAACGAGAAAAATGGCACCCGCGACTATATCTCTGGTATTGCTTATGATACCCTCAATCGTACATTCTCTAACCAAGTTTGTCGTGCAGATAATAGCAAGAAAGCTACTAAATACGTGCTGACAGCAACTGATGCTCCCACTGGTACCAATGGCATTGCTGATAGTGCAGCTGTTACCTGTAAGTCTGGTACTGAACAAATCAAATAGATTTGAGGTCAAAGCAACTCTTGCTTAATGGTGAATATTGACAGGTGGTGTATTAAGATTCCCGCCTGTTTTTATTTATATTGACGTTTAATTATGTTCGACTATTTAGCGATCGCATAAATCCGATTCTACTAATAGTTTAAGCTAATTAGTTCAACAATGAATAATGGATAATGACCTCTCTCTAAAAGGGAAGATGATTGAAAGAAATGAACTTTGTTTATTTCTCCTTGAAAGGAGAGGTTTTAAAGCGAATTAATTAATTATCAATTGTCAATTATCCATTGATAAAGTAGGTATGATTCTTTACTACTAAAAATAGCCATGACTAATGTAATATTTAAGCACCTTATCCCAAAAAAATTTGATCAAGGATTTACCCTAATCGAATTATTAGTTGTTGTTATCATTATTGGCATTTTAAGCGCGATAGTCCTACCCCAAACAATGAACTTTATTGCCAAAAGTAGAGAAGTAGAAGCAAGAAGTATGATGGGAGCTTTAAATCGCGCACAACAAGGTTATTTTAATGAAAAAGGTATATTTGCCACTAGCGCACAACAACTAGAAGTGCCACCGGGTAATGAAAAATATTATACATTTGTCGTCAATCAAAGCAATGATGAAACCGGAGGGTTACAAGGTGCAATAGGTAAAGACAATAAGGGTTATGGCACTCGTGATTATGCAGGTGCAGTTGGTTATAATACAGTGAATCGAAGCTTTTCGACTGTTATTTGTCGTTCAAAAGATAAAGCCAACCAATATAAAATTACAGGTTTAACATCTATTAATACAACTACAGGTACTGGCACAGTGGCGGGTGCAACAGGTGGAATAAAGGCTCAATGTGATACTACTTTAACAGAAGTTGAAGAAATTAATTAATTAGAAAGGGACAAAAAAGTATTACAAATTGAGAGAAGAAGCTAAACTAATAATTAATAACAGACCTTATGTCTGATTCTATAAAAACTAAGTCCGACGAGCGCGGACTAGATTTTAGGTTGCGTAGGCAACCTTTGTTTGTATAGCTTAACTCTGAGCGAGTTAAATTCTATTATTTGTAATATGTTATGTTGCATTATTGAATCCTGAAGATTTTTATTAAATATTAATAAACTAATGTAAAATATAATCGAGTTAACAGTTTTTGAGGAGTCATCACCTAAGTGTTTCAGAAATTATTTAATCGTTCTTTTTTAAATTTACTTGTTTGTGTATCTTTGGGTTCATCTTTTGTCTTATCTGGTTGTAACCCCAAAACAGAAACCCCTAACGCTTCTGTTCCTTCTCAGACCCAAAATGACACCTTAAAGCTATTATACTGGCAAGCTCCCACTATTCTCAATCCTCATCTTTCTACAGGGTTTAAAGATTCGGAAGCTAGTAGAATTACTTTAGAACCTTTAGCGAGTTATGATAAAAATAGTCAATTAATTCCTTTTTTAGCGGCTGAAATTCCTACTATCGAAAACGGAGGAATTGCTAAAGATGGTAAGTCAGTAACTTGGAACTTAAAACAGAACATAAAATGGTCAGATGGGACTCCTTTTACGGCTGATGATGTAGTCTTTACTTATCAATTTATTACTAATAATAAAGTCGGGTCTACCAGTGCAGAAACTTATACGAATATTGTCAAAGTTGAAGCTTTAGATAAGTATACCGTAAAAATAACTTTTAAGACAAGTACCCCCTCTTGGGATCGTCCATTTACTGGCACATCAGGAATGATTTTACCTCGTCATAGTTATGAAAAGTATAACGGAGAAAATGCCCGACAGGCCCCTGCCAATTTAATACCTATTGGTACAGGACCTTATAAAGTAATTGAATTTAAACCAGGAGATGTAGTCGTTTATGAGGCAAATTCTTACTTTAGAGATGAGGATAAATTAGGCTTTAAACGGATAGAATTAAAAGGAGGAGGAGATGCGACATCGGCCGCTAGGGCAGTATTACAAACTGGGGACGCTAACTATGCCTATAATCTGCAAGTAGAAGCCCCTATTTTGAAACAATTAGAAACAGGAGGACAAGGAAAAATTATTTCATTATTAGGGCCATTAAGTGAAAGAATTCTAGTAAATTTATCTGATCCTAATCAAACAACTAAAGAAGGTGAACGTTCTAATTTAAAATTTTCTCATCCTTTCTTTAATGATAAAAAAGTTAGAGAAGCGTTTAGTTTAGCCGTTGATCGTGATACCATTGCTCAACAATTATATGGGGTAACAGGAAAACCAACTGCTAATTTTTTAATTTTACCGCAAGAATATAATTCTCCTAATACTAGCTATGAATTTAATTTAGAGAAGGCATCTCAATTATTAGACGAAGCAGGATGGAAAGACACTAATAATAATAGAACCAGGGATAAAAATGGAGTAGAAATGAAAGTTTTATTACAAAGTTCTGTTAATACTCTGCGTCAGAAAACCCAAGAAATTATTAAACAAGGATTACAAAAAATTGGGGTAGGAGTAGAATTAAAAAGTATTGATCCGAGTGTATTCTTCTCTAGTGATCCGGCGAATAATGATACAGTTGAACATTTTTATGCAGACTTACAAATGTTTACTACAGGGAATGATAATCCTGATCCGAGTACCTACATGAAAACCTATACTTGTAATACTATTCCTCAAAAAGCAAATAATTGGTCAGGAGATAATTATTCTCGTTATTGTAATCCTGAATATGATCAATTATGGGAGGCATCCAATAAAGAATTAGATCCCAAAAAACGTGCAGAAATCTTTATTAAAATGAATGATATATTGGTGAAAGATTTTGTTGTCATTCCTTTGGTTCATCGCGCTGAAGTTGCTGCTATTAATAATCAATTACAAGGTTTTGATTTAACCCCTTGGGACAGAAATACTTGGAATATTAAGGATTGGAAAGTAAAATAATATTAGTGTGGTCGCTGACATGACTAAAATGCTACCATAGATTAACTTATACTGGTATCTCGCCAGAAATATTTTCATAAACATCACTTATTCTTAACTCAATATTGATTGAAGATAAGTTGATTACTCCTCCTTGATCTCGATTTTCTTGTAATAACCATTGATTATCTTGTGTCTTTGTATAATGTTCAATAAAATAGTCAGATTGATCAATTAAAATATATTCTTTAAATTGAGGAATTGAACGATAAGATAAGAATTTATCTCCTCTATATCATGATATTCATGTTTAAATTCTGATATTTCCTCTAGTTTTCGATAATTTTCTAGAGAGATAATTTGCTTTTTGGGTGTAGTATGTGTAGATTGTATGATCATATATCAAGGTTTTTGAACTGTAAATATAAAAAGTAAGGTTGCTTCTACCTTCATTATAAGTAACTGGACAAAAATAAACGTTACGGTGAAGTGAGCGCCGGAGCAGGGGAGCGCCGGAGCAGGGAGAGGGGTTACAACCTAGTTACATTTCTTAACATAGTATTGTTTATTTATGTCCGACTACTTAATTGTTATGTTGGGTTTCGGAGTTATTAAGCTAACTGACAAGATTAGCGCTCGCTACCTTATAAACAATAGATTTAATACCAGAGAGACAATCTCCTAAAGTTTCTCCTATTGTCAACCCAACCGACAAGATCGGCGATCGCACTGCATATCCATTAATCGCCTCGAACTACATCCGTTTTAGCAATTCATCGTACTCATCGTGTGTGCCAATCCAATACCAGTAAATATGGTCGCCTTCGAGTAAACCTAAAACACGATAATTGAGACTGACACGAGCAGAATAAATCGGTTGCTTCTGACTGACTCGCTTGAACTGAAGGCTTGGATGATAAGGATCTTCTTGCCAAAGGGCGTAAGCTTTATTGGTTTGTTCTTGAACTGATGCAGGCAGATCTCCTAGCCGCTTGCGAAATGACTTTGTGACGCTTGATTTCATTTTTGTGTTGGGAAGACCTCATCAAGTAGAACAGTTTCTCCTGCTGCGATCTCCTGCCGCACCATTGCCGTCATCTGATCCCATTGATCCTCTGTCGTGGTAGTAAAACGGGTTTCCCATTTTTGCTCGTCCTGCAACTCTGCCAAAAACCGAGCCGCGATCGCATCTTGCTGGTCGGGTGGGAGTTTTTGGATTTGGGCGATCGCTTGTTGAAGCAGTTCTGTCATTTTTCAGTAGCAGTTAACACCGCAAAATCATATAGCTTATTTATTTTACCCAATATAGAATAAGGGTTGCCAGACTCCTAATTTTGACAAGTTGTCCACCAAAATCCTTATATAGAAATTTATTTCTCTTCAAGACGGTGCGTTACATTTCATTAACACACCCTACAAGATCGGCGATCGCACTACAACATTAGAGATCGCACTAAAATTTCGGCAATAAACCAGCCTGTTTGCAGATTTCATTGGCTGTAATTCTATCAAAAATTTTATGTCTCTTTACAGGAATCGTTTTAGTTTCATTAGTATAAATTGAGTGATTACCACCTTCTCTCAAAAGATAAAAACTGTTTTCTTCAAGGTAGCGAACTAGATCACGTCGTTTGACCGACATAATTAACCTCAACGGGCATTTGTTCTATCAGGCTGTTGCCCAGTGGAATTTCTTTATACTGCTGTTGATAGGCTAAAACCATTTCCTGGGTAGCATCTCGCAACATCTGTCTACATTCTTCTAGATCTTTACCTTCGGTGACAACTTCTGGCCACTCAATGAGTTGACCCATATAACCCGCATCAATTTTAATGTATTTAGCCGTATAGCTTTGTATCATTTACTGGTAATCTTATTAATCATTTAGAATATATTCATTATAAAACAGAATCATGCTTCGCACCCTACAAGATCAGCGATCGCACTGACGAGATTAGCGATCGCTGTGGGATGTTGGGTCAGAGGAACTTCTCTGACTCAAAATTAGTGATAATCTGCTTAATTTTGACTATACTAATATCATCTTGCTCAGATTTTGTATAAATATCCAACAACACAATACCATCAGTTATTTTCAGCCAATAAATCAGACGATACCCACCACTTTTACCCTTTTGGATATCAGTATTTTTAATCCGAACCTTATAAGCAATATATTTAATACCAGAGAGACGATCTCCTAAAGTTTCTCCTAATCTTAGCTTTTCTAAAATTGGCTGTAAATCAGTTTGAAGGTGAGGATATTTTTTAGATAATAATTGTACCTTACGTTTAAATTCACGAGTAGCTTTAATTTCAATTGGTGTCGGTTCAGGCAATGTCTGTCTCCTCCCATAATTGAGATAGGGGTACAGTTTCACCTGCTATTGCCTGTTGCCACGATTTCTTAAAGCTTTCTTCTGAAAAATCCTCATCTACATTAACTAATTCCTCACTATTTTCTTCGGGTTCAGAAACTAAAATAATGACTTTAACCCTTGACGGTTGTGATGAGGTAGGAGAGAGACGAAAATCCGGCAATTCAATCTTGCCATCGGCAGTCACATTAGCGGTTAGTTCGTAGGCTTTCATAGATAGATTAGCTCAATTTTAGACCTGATTTAAACAATAATTGTAAAACCCTGTAGCGCGGGCAAAACTCTATTGTTATTTTATCTTATTATTAATGATATCAATTTGCCTGCCCTACAAGCTCAGGCTTCTATCCTAATCATGATTGTTGTGTTGGGTTTTGGAGTCGTCAACCCAACATACAAGATCGGCGATCGCACTAGGTTTGAGAAATAGAGTCAAGATATAGAGTATCAGGACATATATCTTGTTCGTTTGGCCAAGTTACTGTACCGTCTAGAATTTTTACTTGATTAAAATAATGTTTATTTCTAAGTTCTTGAAAGATGCCAAAGTCCAGAAGTGGTGAACAATCATAAATTTTTTTCTCTTTATTAGTAAATATGAGTTGTAATTGATAGTTGGGTAAGGGGATAAATTAATTACACATAGTTATCCTTGTGTAGCATAGAAGAGAAGAAATTCATAAATTAGTATTTTACTAAGTTAGTCATTGAGTTTTTTCTCAAGGAGTTCATTAAGTTTAGTTTCCTGTTCTAATAAAGACATATCTACCTCAAAATAGATAGCATTTGGACGACGACGGTTAGCGAATTCTTGCCAAGCTTTCTCATCGTCTCTATGAGTTAAAACATAACTTCTTAGTTCCTGAAGACTCATAGTTTTAAAATTAGGTTGTGGTGACATCATATCTCCAGTTTCCTCCTTCAAAAATAGTTATTTCAATTGTCCCTTGTTCTCCAGCTATAACAAATATCTCTTTTCTTTTACTATCATACCGAAGTAATTGAATCGGTCGGTAACAATTAGAGAGTATTTGACAGAGAATAATACATTTTGATGATTGTAAGGCTGTTGGCATCTTACTGATTTTTTTATAATAACAAAAAAGGTGGGCATTGCCCACCCTACGATTATTTGGCAGGAGTTAAGGTTTTCTCCGCTACCATGACGGGATTAGGATTTGTTTCAGGACTTTTTGCTTCTGATGGGGGGACTGCTTGCCAGAATTTACCAACATAATCACCCCAATTATCCAATATTAATTGTCCTTTTTTACTGCCTGTACGAGTAACATGAGTAGCAATTAATCCTTTTAATTGTGCTTCTCCAGCTTCTGTACAAATTCGCTGAATTTCCACAATTTCAGTGTTAACTTTTTCGGGGAAGCTGTTATCTTCATCTAAGAAATAAGCTAAACCTCCCGTCATTCCTGCCCCCACATTGCGGCCAACGGAACCGAGAACCACGATCACACCACCCGTCATATATTCACAACAGTGATCGCCGGCCCCTTCTATCACCGCTTGGGCCATAGAGTTACGCACCCCAAACCGTTCACCGGCCCGACCATTGGCATATAAAACGCCGCCTGTTGCCCCATAAAGGCAGGTATTCCCGACAATTACGTTATCTGCTGCCTCAAAGGTCGCTTTTTTGTAAGGAACTATCACTATTTCGCCGCCGTGCATTCCTTTACCTACATAATCATTGGCTTCCCCTTCTAGGTGCATAATCATACCAGGCAGGTTAAACGCGGCAAAACTTTGACCAGCGGCCCCTGTAAAGTTAAAGGTAATTTCACCTGAAAATCCCGTATTACCGTATTTTTTGGCTAAAGTTCCCGCAATACGGGCCCCGATCGTCCGGTCGGTATTGACGATTTTAACGTCTTTGCTAACAGTTCCATGACTGGCGATCGCAGAACTAATAGCCGTATCAGCCAATAATTCATCGTCTAAGACAGGCCCATTGCTGTGAACTTCCTCATGGTTTAACCAGTCACGGTCTGTTTTGACATCAGGAAGGTTGAGGAGACAGTCTAAATTTAACGCCTGAGTCTTGGTTAATTTGCTCGTCTGACGCATTTTCAACAGGTCAGACCGTCCAATGACCTCATCTAAGGAATAATAGCCTAATTTCGCTAAAATTGAGCGTACTTCTTCGGCGACAAAATAGAAGAAGTTGACCACATGATCGGGAATACCTGTAAACCGTTGACGTAACTTTTCTTGTTGAGTCGCAACCCCAACAGGACAGTTATTCGTATGACAAATACGGGCCATGATACAACCTTCGGCGATCATGGCAATGGAACCGAACCCATATTCTTCGGCCCCCATTAATGCTGCCATCATTACATCCCATCCGGTTTTTAACCCTCCATCGGCCCGTAAAATAACCCGGCCACGGAGTCGGTTTTCGATCAGCATCCGATGTACTTCTGTCACTCCTAGTTCCCAAGGACAACCCGCGTGTTTAATGGAACTTAGAGGAGATGCACCTGTACCGCCATCATGACCAGAAATCTGGATAATATCAGCGTTAGCTTTAGCTACTCCGGCCGCAATGGTTCCGATGCCTATTTCTGCCACTAATTTAACGGAAACTTTAGCTTTTGGGTTAATTTGATGTAAATCAAAGATTAACTGGGCCAAGTCTTCGATGGAATAGATGTCATGGTGAGGAGGGGGAGAAATTAAAGTTACACCCGGTTTAGACTTGCGTAACATGGCAATATAGGGGCTGACTTTTGGCCCTGGTAACTGGCCTCCTTCTCCTGGTTTGGCCCCCTGGGCCATTTTAATTTCTAATTGTTTACCATTCATCAAGTATTCGGGTGTTACCCCAAACCGGCCTGATGCTATTTGTTTGATAGCAGAACTAACCGTGTCTCCGTTACGCAGTCCTTTAAGATGGGGGAAAGTAACAGAGTTGCCGTTTTCGTCTACATCTGACAAGGTAATAAAGCGGGTGGGGTCTTCTCCTCCTTCTCCTGAGTTTGACTTACCCCCTAAACGGTTCATGGCGATCGCCAAAGTTTCGTGGGCCTCCCGTGATAAGGCCCCTAATGACATTCCCCCTGTACAGAAACGTTTCACAATAGTTTCTACTGGTTCCACATCTGCAACGGGAATAGAAGGGCGATCGCCATTAAATTCTAATAAGTCTCGTAAGGCAGTAATGGGACGTTCTTCGAGGTATTTTTGATACATTTCATAATGATCATAGGCCTCTTTATTGGCCCCGTTTTCCCCTGCTTTATACGCTTCTACCGCTTTATGGAGAGATTTGGCCATTTCTGGGGAGTTCATGTGATATTCTCCCCCTGGACGATAGTTAATAAAGCCAAAGTTTTTAAGTTTCTTGTCAGTTAAACTGGGGAAAGCTTGACTATGAACGGCGATAACTTCTTCGGCCAGTTCTTCAATACTTAACCCTCCGACACGACTGGTAGTCCCATCAAAAGCTGTTTCTACTAAGTCCATACCTAGTCCAATGGCTTCAAAAATTTGGGCCCCATGATAAGAAGCTAACAAAGAAATTCCCATTTTAGAGAGAATTTTTAACAGTCCTTCTTCTACTGAGTGACGATAGTTATTTAAAGCTTTGTCTAGGGTAACTTTTCCTAGTTTGCCATTGGCCATCAATTTTTGGGTCCTCTCATCATTCCACCATTGACGGATGGTTTCTAAGGTGAGATAGGGACATATTGCCGAGGCCCCATAACCGACTAAACAAGCAAAATGATGGGTACTCCAACATTGGGCCGTATCAACTATCAAAGAAGTTTGTAACCGTAACCCTTCTTTAATGAGGTGATGATGAACTGTCCCGACTGCTAATAAGGGGGGAATATAACTGGTTGTCTCATCAATATTTCCCTGGCCGTTCGGACCGACAACGCGATCGCTTAAAATCAGGATTTTTGCCCCATTTTTAACCGCTTCTGTTGCTTCGGTACATAGACGATCTAAAGCTGTTTTTAGACCTCCTGGCCCTGATATAATCTCAAATAAAGTAGATAATCCTGTCGCCTGGAAATCAGAAGCTTTGATCAAGTTTAATTCTGTTTCATTCAGAACAGGGGTGTCTATCTTTAACAGTTTAGCATCAGCAGCTTTGGGATCTAAAAGGTTGCCTCTTTCTCCTAATAGCATAGTCAAGGACATGACTAAACTTTCTCGTAAGGGATCAATAGGAGGGTTAGTAACTTGGGCAAACCGTTGTTTAAAGTAGTCGTAAAGTAGATGAGGTTTATTCGAGAGAACGGCTAATGGTATATCATCTCCCATGCAGAAAGTTGGTTCTTTCCCTTGACTGGCCATAGGAACCACAATCATTTCTACATCTTCGGCCGTATAACCAAAGGCGGTTTGTTGCTGTAATAATTGATTAGTTTCGCTTAATAATAGAGTGTCAGAAAAAGGTTGAGGAGTAATTTCTTGACGGTAGGTTGCTAACCATTCCCCATAAGGTTGTGCTTGGGCCACAAGTTTTTTAATGTCCCAATTTTTGAATACTTCTTGAGTGGTTAAGTCAACAGAAATAGTTTGTCCTGGACCTAATCTTCCTTTTTCGATAATTTCAGACTCAGGTAGGTCTACAACTCCTGCTTCCGAACCTACCACAACATAATTATCTTTGGTAATACAATACCTTGCCGGTCGTAACCCATTACGATCTAAACAGGCACCGACCATCTTACCATCACTAAACACTAATAAGGCTGGCCCGTCCCAAGGTTCTTGGAATCCACTATAATACTGATAAAAGTCGACAATTTCGGGATATTGTTTGAGATCTGGTTGATTTTGATAAGCTTCCGGCACTAAAATCATGGCCGCTTCAATGGGACGACGACCAGTTCTTACTAATAACTCCATCGCACTATCTAAGTTGTAGGAGTCACTATTAGCAGTATTAACAATAGGGGTTAAAGCTTCAAGTTCTTCTGTTGTCCACCCTGGTAAACTTAAATTACCTTCTCGTGCCGCCATAGAGTTAATATTACCGATGAGGGTGTTAATTTCCCCATTATGACCCAATAAACGCATCGGTTGGGCCAAAGGCCATTTAGGCATGGTATTGGTACTAAAACGGCGATGATACACCGCAAACTGACTAATAAAGGCAGGATTCTTTAAATCTTGATAAAATTCCCCTAATACCTCACTGCGTACCATCCCTTTATAGACTAAGGTACGACAACTAAAGGAACAAATATAAAAATCATCAGCCAAACGTTTTCCGATCCGCGATCGCGCAATATACAAAACCCGATCTAAAGCATCTCCTGACAACCCATTAGCAGAAGTCACCATGACCTGTTCAATATGAGGTCGGTTTCCTCTTGCTTGCATCCCCAAAACTTCCGCTTTAACAGGGACTTCCCGCCATCCTAACACAGTTAACTTGACAGCTTTAACCACTTCCTCAACGTGGGCCCGTTCTGCTGCCCGTTTGCTGCTATCTTGAGGTAAAAAGACCATACCTACCCCTAATTGTTCCACAGGGGGCATAGTGATGCCTTTTTCTGCGAACCAGGGGGCTAATAATTCGCGGGGAATAGCCGTCATGATACCTGATCCATCTCCTGAATCATTATCTGCGCTACAACCGCCCCGATGCTCCATACAGCTTAACGCAGTTAAAGTCTGTTGTATGAGTTTATGGCTGCCTTTTCCTTTGACATCAGCAATAAACCCGACCCCACAAGCGTCTCTTTCTTCTACTAGGGAGGGTGGCCCCATATAGGTTCTTTGGGGTTGGTTGGTGGTGTTGGTATCAGGGGTCATGTTCATTATGCTGCGCTCATCCATAGCAAGTCAAATGTTAGGGGTTACGGGGTGGCTAAAGCTGGTTTGGTCGGTATCCCAAACCATCATTTACAGAAATCAGAAGTTGTAGGGGCGGGTTTTTGCCGAAATTCTCTGAATTCTTACAAATATGTTAGATCAACCCGCCCATACTCCAATTAAGAAGTGAAAATCTCTGTGTACTTAGGTTTGAGACAAAAGGTCTGTCTTAACCCTTACTTCTCATGCTATCGAACCTGAGAGTTAATGATCTAATTTCCTTGTTAAGACAATTTATCCTATAGATATCCGATGATAGCTGAATTTTCGGAAAGTTATTACATTTGGTTCTAATTTTTTAAGGTTTGTTTAAGGTTTCTAGCTTAATGATCGTATTAACAATCGGCGATTATGTTTTAAATAGCATCAAGGAGATGCTTTTGATGTTGAAATTGTTGATTATAATTAGGAGTCAATTATGGAATCTTTTCAATTATTGCCTGTCCATCCTGGAGAAATTTTATTAGAAGAATTTTTAAACCCGATGGAAATTAGCCCATCAAAATTAGCTGAAGATATTAATGTTTCTATTACTTTAATTAATGAAATTATTGAAGCTAAACGTTCGATCAATGCTGAAATGGCTTTGCGTTTATCTAAATATTTTGGATTATCAGAAAGATTTTGGTTAAATTTGCAAATTAAATATGATCTAGAAGTGACTAAATATCAGTTAAAAAATTCTCTAGAAACAGACGTAAAACCAATACAGATTTAGGTGATTTATACAATGGAATATTACCAAATTAATTCTAAATCTAAGACAAAGTTAGGTAAGATATCCTCCCCTGATAATGTCTGAGGATTATCTAATATTTCCACTTCTTTTCTTTGTCTATAAATTTCCACTTGTTGAGTTTTTCGATTAATTAACCATCCTAATCTTGTGCCATTTTCTAGATACTCTTTCATTTTATCTTGTAAGGATTTTAAGTTATCACTAGGAGAACGTAATTCAATGACAAAATCAGGACATAAAGGTAAGAATTTTTGACGCTGTTGGGATGTTAAATTATTCCATTTTTCTAAGAGTATCCAAGACGCATCAGGGGATCTATCTGCACCGTTTGGTAACGTAAAACCGCCTGAAGAATCGAAAGTAACACCCAATTTATTCTGACGATTCCATGCTTGAAGTTGATAGGTTATTTCACTATTTCGATTGCTAGTTTCTCCTCCTGTTGGTGGCATAATTACCATATCTCCATTGCTGTTTCTTTCAAATCTTAAATCACGATTATCTTGACAGAGTTGATAGAATTGTTCGTCTGTAAGTTTAAAGGATTCAAACTTTATTTCTAAAGGGTTAACCATCTTTCTTATTTCTCCTTATCATATTATATAAATCAGATTCAGAAACAAATGATCCTGGTCTATCATTCAAAATATATGTCTCCGGTTTTACAATTGGAGATGACACTACACTACCCGGTAGTGTCGTAAATTTATGCTATCTTAGCATTAGGGTCTTCTGCTGCTGTTCTGATACCCAAATTAATTAATGCCCCCAAAAAGCAAAAACAATTAATTGAACAATGGCAGAGAGATGAACAATATCTGATTGAACCTTAAATTTTGTAGGGGTAAATTATTTTCCATGACTCCACAAGGAGAACTACTAAAATGAAAACCTTACCAATAGAAATATCAACTACTAAAATAACTAAATTTTGTCAACAGTGGCAAATCACGGAACTTTCCCTCTTTGGTTCTATTTTAAGAGAAGATTTCCATGATAATAGTGATATTGATATTTTAGTCACTTTTTTTCCTAAAGCACAATGGAGTTTATTAGATTTTGTCAGAATGGAAGATCAATTAGAAACTATTTTTCATTGTAAAGTAGATTTAGTTATGAAACAATCTATTGAACAAAGTGATAACTGGTTACGCAAACAAGAAATTTTAGGAACAGCACAAATAATCTATGCTAAGAGATGAAGCAACTTTACTTGATTTCCTGATCTGTCTTTTTCAAATTCCCAATAAGCTAATTTTAGCAAATGTTCTAAGAGACGGGTTAAAAGACTTAATAAAGCGCGTTTATCATTTTTTCCCATACTCTCTATTTCTTCAATCAAATTATCCCAGTCTATTTCATTAAAATTTCCTTCTCGTAATTGTTGAACAGTTGTTTGAATCCATTGGTTATAATCATTATCGTATAAAGTTGATGACATTGAGACTTTTCGCCTGATTTTCTATATAAATTTTATCCTTAAAATCATTTCAAATAATCTACAACTAATTGTAACTCTAAATCAAGAGCTTGAGCAATAACTATTGATTTAAAAACTGTCTAGAATTAATAATATAAATTTCACTAAAGGGATTTAAAGTAAGTAAATCTTGATCACCTGTAATAATATATTGAGCCTTGCCACAAACGGCTAAATCTATAAATTTATTATCTTTCTTGTCTCGACAGACATCAAAATTTTGAGTAATTGTAACAGTTTCAGCATCCTTTAAAAAGTCGGCCAAAAATTTCATTCTCTCCTCTTGTAGCAAGTATTTATTAAGTTTTTTACGATTCAAGACTTTAGTTAATTCTCTAATAATCTCTTGAGAAATCAAAATTTTGCCTGTATCTAAAGCTTTATTAACTGCCTGTCTGGGAATTGATTGTGAAAAGAGTAAAGAACTAACAATTACGTTAGTATCGAGGACAAAACGCACCATAATTACTCTTCTTCTGCTAAAATATCCTCTAGAATTTCTGGGGTTAATCCCCTCTCTTGTGCATTTTGACTAATTTCATCCATTGTTTTTTTCAAGGTTTCATGGTTGGATTGTTTGTATTCTTTGAATAAGCTACTAACTAAAATTTCTAGTTTTTCTTTATCAGTATCAGAGATACCAAGAAACATTGCTACAGCTTCAGCATCAAGTTGTAAGGTTAGGGGGTGTTTTTGTTGAGTTGACATAGCCTAAAAATTATTTCAAATAATCTAAAACTAATTGTAACTCTAAATCAAGAGCTTGAGCAATTTGTTCTGCGGTTAATCCCATTTGTATCAATTTTCTTCTAACAAAATCATAACCTGTTCTCTTGTTACGGTAGGAAATCCTCCTAAAAAATAATCAATTGATTCTCCTCCTTTAAGATAATCTAAAAGAGTTTGTATAGGAACTTTAGTACCTAAAAACACAGGAATACAACTCATTATTTCCGGTGAAATACTAATAATAGAGGCATCTTTGACCATAGTTTTTGTTAGCCTAATTGTATTTTACTATTATAGCTATTGCGCCGCTTGCTGAAGAGGAAGGTTAAATCATTTACTAAAACTGAGAAACTTTTTCTAAAACCCATTCTCGAATTAGATTATGATAATCAACCCCTTGAGATTTAGCTATTTTTTTGATAGTTTCTACTTCATGTAGTTCCAAACGAAGAGAAATTAAGGTTTCTCGTTCAAAAACCTGATCTTTCACCTCTTCTAACTGATCTTCAAAATCTATTAGATCATGAGTATCCCAAAATTGTGCAAGTTCTTTAATCGAGTCAGTTGAGGGAATTTTGCTATAGTTCATGATTTTCTCCATTTTTGATAGCGTTTTCTTTCATTATCGGTCATTGGACGCGCTGTAACAGGATAACCTTTACCATCAGGAAATTGAATCACCACACAAAATAAATATCTCCCCGTGTTAGTTTGTCCTAATACATAATAGACGGGATTTTCTCCTTGAGATTTAGCTTTTAATACCAAAGAAATACCAAAACAAACATCTTCAACTTCATCGGATGTTATATTATGACGAGCAATGTGTTCAATGCGATCATTATTCCAAATAAACTCATAAATTCTCATGAAGTCAGTATATATAAATTTAGCTGATTTTGCCGGGTGTGTTACTGAAATGTAACGCACCTAGGACTATATCAGAATCCGCCCTAGCTGTGCAATTAATTGTGCTTAAATACTTAAATTGGTTAGAATCTGTACCTTATCTAAATAAGAAAAGCTATATCAAGAATTTTTATTATATAATAGGTGATCAGAATAATATTTTTAACTAGCTAGTTGAAGTAATGAGTAATACAATTTTTACAAAGATTATCAATCGAGAAATTCCAGCTAATATTGTCTATGAAGATGATTTAGTATTAGCTTTTAGAGACATAAATCCTCAAGCACCTACTCATATTCTAGTAATTCCTAAAAAAGAAATCACTCAATTAGATACAGCGACTAAAGAAGATGAAAATTTATTAGGCTATTTATTACTTACAGTTAAAAAGGTAGCTGAACAAGTAGGATTAAAAAATGGTTATCGAGTCGTCATTAATAATGGCAATGATGGAGGACAAACTGTTGACCATTTGCATTTACATATTCTTGGAGATCGTCAAATGAACTGGCCACCAGGTTGATGTCATAAAATTTGTAGGGGCGGATTTTTGTAGGGGCGGGTTTTTGTAGGGGCGGGTTTTTTACAGGAGTTATAATGCTCACAAAAAAGTTGAATAAACCCGCCCTATTACTATTACATGATGCTATGCTAAATTAATAATGAATAAAAGGCTAAAGCCTTCTGCTATACAAACGAAGTCCGACGAGCGCGGACTAAATTATAGGTGTGGAACGCCGCATCTTGCTTGTGGTTGACCCCTAAGTGGTTGTACATAATTAAACGAACACAACCTGTAGGGTGGGCATTGCCCACCTTTTTAATGGGTTAAAAAGCATCTAAATCAATAGCTTTTGAACCGCCAAATTTCAACTGTTTTAAGACATTTTCCAATTGAGTCCAGACTAAAGCCGCAATAAAAATAGTCATGGGTAAAGAAATAGCATAAGACAGCCAACGATCAAAGAGAAAAACTTCTAATCCAGCAGACAAAAAGACACAGATTCCAACACAAATTCCCAAGAAAGGTATCTGTAAACCCGAACCTTTTAACATCTCATCTACAGGTTTTTTAAGTAGTTCTCTGACCTTAAATTTAAGGCTTGCTTCAAAGGCTGAACCACAAGTAATTCCGATGAATAAACCAGCAATAATCAAAAAATAGGGAGGTTCAGGCAAATAGTACATAAATGTTGATTAAGGGAGAAATTTTACAACAAAATAGACCATGCTTAATTTAACTCATCTTGACTGTATTGGGAATAATCGCTGCCACTCCCGCAGTAGAAAATTCCCGAAAGGCATTAATAGCAACATTAATTAATTGTTGAGGTTTAAATTCATCACTAATTAAAGCCCAAATTCGTTGCACTTCCTCTGTATGTAAGCGATCATCTTCTGTCAAGGCTAATAATAATTGACGACGTAAATATCTGCCTTCATCTGAAAGTAGATATTGTAACCCTAATTGGGCAGTTGGTAGTAGATCAAATTGTTGATCCGAACGGGCGATCGCAATCATATTTTCTAATCGCTGCCATTGGAATTTTCCGTCTTTAAATAAGACTTCTAATAACCGTTTTCGTAATTGAGGAGATTCCCCAGTTAACAGTCTTCTGGCAACATAAGGATAAGCTACTTCAACAATTTTGAAGTCAGGATCAAGACTTAATGCTAACCCTTCTTGAGTGATTAATGACCGAATAATTAAGGCGAATTTAGCAGGAACTCGGAAAGGATATTCATACATTAATTCCGAAAAATCATCGGTGATAGTTTTAAAGTTAAAGGTTCCCACACTTTGACCAATGGCATTACCTAAGACTTTTTCTAAAGCTGGAATAATGGGACTAATATCAATGTCAGGAGTTAAAAAACCCAACTTAACAAAGTCATCAGTTAATGCATTGTAGTCTTGATTAATCAGTTGAACGACTGAACTCGCAATGGTTTCTTTTGTATCTTCTTCTAACTGATCCATCATGCCAAAATCAATATAAGCCATGCGACCATCTAAGGTCGCAAATAAATTTCCTGGATGGGGATCAGCATGAAAAAAACCATATTCTAAGAGTTGTTTTAAGCCTGATGTTACACCAATTTTGACGATAGTATAAGGATCAATTCCAGCCGCTTTTATTTTGTCTGTATCGGTTAGTTTATAACCGTTAATCCATTCTAAAGTCAAGACAAAATTACTGCTATATTGCCAATAAATTTCAGGAACTTTTACCTCCTTATCATCTCGAAAATTAGCGGCGAATTTTTCAGCATTTCGTCCCTCGTTAATATAGTCAATTTCTTCAAAGAGTTTAACTCCAAATTCATCGACAATAAGAGTTAGATCATGACCTAAATTTAAAGGTAATAATTTACCAAATTGACAAGCTGCCCACCTCATTAAAAAGAGATCACGGGTTAAAGTTGGACGTAAATTAGGCCGTTGCACTTTAACTGCGACTTCTTCTCCTGTATGTAATAAAGCCCGATAAACTTGTCCTAAACTGGCTGCCGCAACAGGATGGGGAGAAATTTCTCGATAAGCTTCATCAATTGAACAGTTTAAAGATTGTTCAATAATGCTAAAAGCTGTATCATTATTGAAGGGAGGTAATTGATCTTGAAGTTTGATTAATTCTCCTAAAAAATCAGGACGAATTAAGTCGGGACGAGTAGAAAGTGCTTGACCAACTTTAATAAAAGTAGGACCTAAACGAGTTAAAATTTGCCGTAATTCAGTGGCGCATTTTTGCTTATTATTTTGGTCAGGGTTAAACCATTGATCCCATTGCAAATGAATGAGAAACCAACCAAAAGACCAGATAATGTTTATAGCACGCCAGATGACCTCCCAAGGACGAAGGCTATAGTAATTAGCGATCGCGGTCGGGTTATAACGTTTGAGTTGTTGAAAGTCAGAACTGGAGTCAGATGGATCTTGTTTTTGCCTATTCACAAGTTGAACTGATACCTCGTAATTCAATAGGGGAAAATAGGATTTTTTTAAAGTTTGTATACAAAACTACAAATATCTTAACTTAATATTATCACCTATTTTCTCTTTCTTGACAATATGCCGCTTAAATGACTGAATGAAGTTCATCAGGGCTTAAGTGAGAGTAGATGACTTGTCCGTCCCGAAACCAGATGATTCGCCCAGAATTACGGGCAACTTCGGCTTCATGGGTGACAACCACAACCGTCATGCCACTCTGATTAAGTTCTGTAAAGAGATCTAAAATTTCTTGGGTAGTTTGAGAATCTAATGCTCCAGTTGGTTCGTCTGCTAGGAGTAACACGGGTTGATTGACAATGGCACGGGCTACTGCTACCCGTTGTTGTTGCCCTCCAGACAGTTGATTAGGCTTATTATTGATACGATGACCCAATCCTACTCTTTCTAGGGCTTCTGTGGCGCGATCGCGGCGTTCTGATGGAGAAATTCCGGCGTATACCATAGGCAAGATGACATTTTCTAGGGCTGTCATCTGGGGTAAGAGATGAAATTGTTGGAAAACAAAGCCAATTTTTTGATTGCGAACTGTGGCTAATTCGGTTTCTGAGAGTCCTGAAACATCGATTTTATCTAAATAATACCTACCGGATGTGGGACTATCTAAACAGCCAATCATATTCATCAGTGTAGATTTTCCTGACCCTGATGCTCCCATGATAGCACAGTATTCACTTTTCTCAATAGTTAGGTTAATGTTATTCAAGGCATGGACAACTGTGTCTCCTTGGCCATAAACTTTACTAATTTCTTCTAGGCGAATAATAACAGGGTGATAGTCGTTAACATTAGGAGTAAAATGGGTTATATTTTTGATTAAGGATGATTTTTCCGGGGTCATAAACTGAGCCATTAAAATATTTACGTCTCTATTATGACGTATCTGAGTTGATTTCTGATGAGAGTAGACGAGTTTTATCTTATTCAAATATGGCAAAATTTTATTCTGAACTAACTCCTGAATTAATTAGTTTTATTGAAGAACAAAAAATGATTATTGGCAACAAAAAAATATTGATACAGGGCTATTTCATTCTTGGGAAATGCTCTCAGGCTAAAGCCTGGAGCTATACAAACGAAGCCTGCCTGCGCAGGCTCAAATATTAATAATTCTTTATTTAGCCCGCGAAGGCGGGCTTTACTTGTTTAGCCCAACCCTTTAGGGTTAGGGCATTTTAAAGAATGAAATAGCCTTGGTATTGATGGGTTGCTTACTTACTTTTTATTATGTATTCAAAATGAAAGCAATATTAGGATTGACTCTTTCTAGTTTAATTATGGTAGAAACCAGTTTTATGGGAGTTTCTCTGGCTCAAGTTAAACCCTCATTGTCTTTAGTTTATCCACCTAATAATCATCAAACAAACTCTGATAAAATTTTCTTAATTGGAACGGCTTCTCCTCAAGGAGAAGTAATTATTAATGAACAAAGAATTGAACGAAGTAAAGCAGGACATTTTGCCCCAAGTTTTCCTTTAAAATTGGGAGAGAATAAATTTAATTTACGCTATAATAATGAGACAATTAATGTAACCGTAAATCGTGTTTCTTCAAGTTTCCAAATTCCTCAAGAAGTGGCTTTTGCTGATAATTCTTTACTTCCTAATCAAAACATTACACGCTTGACTAATGAGCTAGTTTGTTTTAGTGCGATCGCGGCTCCTGATGCTAAAGTTTCCGTTAAAATTGCTGATCAAAATATTGCTTTATTACCCGGTTATCAAATAATTAAATTACCCGCTAATTCTGCTATTTTAACAGATCAAATTTCTCCTATAGTTACTCCACTTATTGAATATCAAGGATGCACAAAATTCTTAAATTCTGGTCAATTTAATTATCCTATATTTCAGTTAACTTTAAATAATAAAACTATTACCCAAACAGCACAAGGAACGGTTGAAATTATTGAACGTAATGAATTAGAAATTATTGAAATTTCTAATTCAGCCATAATTCGTACCGGCCCAAGTTCAGAGCATTCTCGTTTAACTCCCTTACCTAAAGGGACATTAGCTACTGTTACGGGAAAAGAAGGAGAATGGTTACGATTAGATTATGGGGCCTGGGTGAATAAAAATGAGACAAAATTATTACCTATTACAAAACCTCCTCATGCTTTAATTAGAGGGATTAAATTTCAATCACTAAATGAAGCCACAAAAATTATCTTTCCCTTAGATATTCCCGTTCCTATGAGTGTCAAACAGGAAAGTAATAGACTAATATTAACTTTACATAATACAACGGCAGAAACTGATACTATCAAGCTTGACTATGGGCCATATATTAAACATTTTAGTTGGCAACAAATTAATCCTAATGCCATTGAATATACATTAGAATTAAACTCTGATCAACAATGGGGTTATGAGTTAAACTATGAAGGAACTAACTTAATTTTTACCCTACGACATCCTCCCAAATTAAACTCTAATAATTCTCAATCTTTGCAAGATTTAAGCATATTATTAGATCCTGGACATGGAGGTAAAGAAACAGGTGCTATCGGGCCAACTGGTTATCCAGAAAAAAATGTAAATTTAAGAGTTTCTCAGTTATTAAAACAAGAATTATTAAAAATGGGAGCAACAGTTTATATGACAAGAGAAACCGATCAAGAAGTATCATTAAACCAAAGAGTAGAGTTAATTAATAAACTCAAACCCACCATAGCAATTTCCATTCATTATAATGCTTTACCCGATGAGGGTGATGCTATGAATACAAAAGGAATTGGTGTATTTTGGTATCATCCACAAGCTGAAAATATCTCAAAATTTTTGCATAATTATTTAGTAGAAAAAGCTAATCGTCCTTCTTATGGAGTGTTTTGGAATAATTTAGCTTTAACCCGTCCCCACACAACTCCAGCAATTTTATTAGAATTAGGATTTATGATTAATCCCACTGAATTTGAATGGGTAACAAATCCTCAAGAACAAGAAAAATTAGCCCAAATATTAGCTAATGGGATTAGGGAATGGTTTACCAAAGTTTCTTTAAAATAAACATAACTTATACAAAAATATTAAGTACCGAAGCAAAATTAATTGCACAATTGATGCTAATTTCTAATTTTTTGAATTTTATTTTTTTCTTCATGAATAATACAGATTAATTGCTTAAATGTAAGCGAAACATCTTTGTAGGGGTCAACTGCAGTTGACCCCTAAACCATCCGCATCTGTAGTGGAATTTTGAAGAATTGGTATAATTTTCACAAGAATGAAAATTATATTGATAGTCTAATGGCATTTAACAAAACTAACCACAATGTCTCAGAATCTTGCTCCTTCCCTATATCAGATCAATACTCGTGTTTGGCTTAATCAACTTTCTCATCAACTTGGTCGTCATGCTACCCTCGATGACATCCCAGATACAGAACTAGATAAACTCGCTAATTTAGGGTTTAATTGGGTTTATTTCCTCAGTGTCTGGCAAACTGGAGAAGTGGCACGTCAAGTTTCCCGTACTAACCCACAATGGTTGGCTGAATATAGAGAACTATTACCCGACCTAAAAGAAGAAGACATCAGTGGATCAGGATTTGCTATTACCAGTTACACTTTAAATACCAGTTTAGGCGAATCCGACTCATTAATTCGTCTACGCGATCGCCTTCATCAACGGGGCCTGAAATTGATGTTAGATTTTGTCCCTAACCATACTGCCCCCGATCATCATTGGACTAAATCTCACCCTGATTATTATATCTCTGGGAACGAAACCTTACTGGCACAACAACCCCAAAATTATATTAAGATAGACTCTGCCGAAGGTTCAAGAATTCTCGCTTATGGTCGTGATCCTTATTTTGATGGTTGGCCTGACACTCTACAACTTAATTATGGTAATTTAGAGTTACAAACAGCCTTAATCAATGAATTATTAACGATAGCCCAATGGTGTGATGGTTTACGCTGTGACATGGCCATGTTAGTCTTACCCGAAATTTTTGAAAGAACTTGGGGTATTCCCACCGAACCGTTTTGGCCCAAAGCTATCCCCCAAATAAGACAACAACATCCCGATTTTGTCTTTATGGCCGAGGTTTATTGGGATATGGAATGGACATTGCAACAACAAGGATTTGATTATACCTACGATAAAAAATTGTATGATCGTCTTGAACATCAGATTGCTCGTCCGGTTCGGGAACATTTTTGGGCTGATCTCGATTATCAGAGTAAATCTGCCCGTTTTTTAGAAAATCATGATGAACCCCGCGCTGCGGCTACTTTTGCCCCTGATGTTCACCAAGCAGCCGCAATTTTAAGCTTTTTCTGTCCAGGGTTGCGCTTTTTTCATCAAGGGCAGTTACAAGGATGGACGAAAAAGATATCGGTTCACTTGGGACGAGGGCCTCAACAACCCACTGATACTGGTTTAGAGAAATTTTACGGTCAACTGCTTGAAGGGTTGCGCTTAAATGCGGTTCGGGAGGGAAAATGGCAATTATTAGAGTGTAAACCAGCTTGGGGGGATAATTGGACTTGGGATTGTTTTATTGCCTTTGCTTGGCAAGGAAACGAGGGAGAACGGGTGATCGTTGTAGTGAATTATGCCGGAAACCAGAGTCAATGTTATATTCCCCTTCCTTGGTCAAACTTAGCTGGTCAACGGTTTAAACTTCAGGACATCATGGGTGGTACTTCTTATGAGGTTGATGGGGATAATTTAGTGACCCCTGGTCTTTATCTAGACTTTTCAGCTTGGGGATATCAGGTACTTAAATTTTAGCTTTGCCGCCAAGAAACCCCGCGCTGTTTTTGATCAGCAATTTTCGTAGGTTGGGTTGAACGATAGTGAAACCCAACACAGCTTGAGGGTTTTGATAAGGTAAGTAGGTGGTCCTAATTAAAGGGTTCTACCGGACAAGTTATGCTTTATTATTACAAATAAAGGACTTTAACTCGTTCATAATAGGGGTCAACGGCCGTTGACCCCTACAAAATAGGCAAGATGCAGCGTTCCAAACCTATAATTTAGTCCACGAAGGTGGACTTTGTTTCTATAGGATAAGGCTTTAGCCTTTTATTAATTATTAGTTTAGCATAGTTTGTCCCGTAGAACCAGTTTTATTTAGCAGCCATAAGGTTCTCACCACTTAAAATCTTGTCCTAAAACTTCATATAGTTTTTCATTATAACCCGCAAAATAATTTTGTAGTTTTGCTATTACTTCTTCATCATTTGGATTTTTTTCATATGATGTTACCGCATATTTTTCTTGTTGTAACTTAGTGATTTGTTCTAAAGAAAAGGATTCAATTTCTAAAAAATTACAGAGATTATTGAGGAGTGAACTTAAATCTTCTCGCAACTGATCGAAACTGAGAATAAGAATCTTTTCTCGATCAAAATGATTGTAGTAATTTTCTAGTTGATTAAAGTACTGACCTCTTTTAAGATAATCATAGGAATATTTAGCACTATTAGAATCGGGATTAAGTTCTTCCTCTATCGCTTGAGAGAATGTCCTTGTATCAGCTTTTGTTCTGAGGTGAGCGTAGGAGTTTCTACTATAACTATGAAACATTTGCCAAGCTGAATAAGCACGCTCACTAGGATTTCTCAAGAGTGCTATCATCTTTATATTGCCTAAATATTGCTTAATTAATTGAGGAATCTGAGGATAGTATAGATAGCTTGGTGAAGCTTCAAAGGTGAGTTTATTACCTTTTTGGATTTTATTAGGAAAATGACTCAAGTACCAACCGAACCCTTTATTTATATTTTCAGGAACATCAAAATAATAAGTTTCTTTCAATGGGTTGGTCACTAAAATTTGAGAATGTTGTTTGAGATATTGATAGAGGGATGTCACACCAGATCTTTGAGTGCCTATAATCAAGAAGTCGGGTTGTGAGTGGGTAATGGAATAAACAGGATAGATAAGCTTTTTAATAAGTTGTTTCATACTTTTGTTTCCTTATGGTTTAAATGTGATTGGAGCTTACCAGTTATAGCGATTTCCTAGAAAATCATAAAGTTTTTCATTATAAGGAGCGAAATACGACTTCAAGTTTTCTATTGTTTGTTCATCTTCGGGAGTTTTGTCCGATTTATACTTCCCACTATTATACTTCTCAGTTTGAATTTTCTGAATAATTTCTTCTGGAAAAGGATTAAGATTTAAAAATTTGCAAACCTGATCAAGAATTAAGGGTATATTTTTATGAATGTCCGTAAAATTCAAGACTAACAGATTTTCTTTGCCAAAATGGTGACAATAATTTTCTAGCTGTTCGACATATCTACCTCGGCCGACATAATCATAACGAAAAGGATATTTATTATAGTCAAAATCAGATTGAAATTCTTCTTCTACTGCTTCAGAAAAATTTCTTTTATCAAAAAAAGGCTTCAAATGAGCGTTATCAATATTCTCGAAACTATGAAACATCTGCCAGCCTGAATAAGCACGAGAAACAGGTTCTCTCAAGATAGCAATCATTTTCAAAATGCCCAAATCTTTTTTGATTCGCTCAGGCACAAACTCATAGTAGAGATAGTTAGGAGAAGCTTCAAAAGTTAACCTATTTCCCAACAACCTCCAGAGTTTTATGATCAGAAGTTCTTGGAACAAGACTATTTACGAAAACATTATACGCAATCAGGATATTATTCTCTATGGGCAGTTATTGCAGATCGTATCAGACTTGAAAAGATTAATTCTCTATTTAAATACCTAAGTTTTGGTGAATTTAAACTGTTTATGGGTTAAAGTAAACAAAAAAGTTATAATTTTTTTCTATTACATTTTTAAGAGTTGAGACAAAATGGTTCTTATATTTGGAATAAAACTGGGCTTGTTTCTTAGAATGAGCTTATCTAAGCTTAATAATACAGCTTTAAAACTAGGTATGCGACTAAAGTATCCAGAGTATTATAAAAATGATAATTATATTCATCCCTTATCAAATATTGGCAATTTTACGACAATTGAGCGGGGAACTAATATTAATGGACCTGCTTTTATAGCTAGTTCAATAGAAGCTCCTTGCTCTATTGGAAAGTTCTGTGCAATAGGACATAATCTGCGAATTAGACCAAGGAATCACTATACTGGATTTGTAAATATGAATGATAAGTTTCAAAACCGATACAAATTTCCCAATCTATCTTCATTTAAGGGAAAGGTTATTATAGGTAACAATTGCTGGATTGCTGATAATGTTATAATTCTTGGAGGTGTAAAAATTGGTGATGGAGTGGTTTTAGGGGCTGGTTCAATAGTTACAAAAGATATACCTCCGTATTCGATAGCAGCAGGCAGTCCTGCAAAAATCATCAAAAAAAGATTTAGTGAAGAAATCATTCAGCAACTTCTTGAAATTAATTGGTGGGACTGGACAGATGAAAAAATTATCAAGAACAGAAAGTTTTTTGAATTGGATCTAAGTCTGAATGGTGAAGTCGATCTCAAATCAATAATTATTGATTAACTATCTACTGATATTTAGTATTCTAGTAACGTAAGTTGCTAGTTACAATTAGCAACTTGCGTTAGTAGGAGAAGTGATCTTGATGATTGCGGTCATTGATAAAAAACTGGTCTCATTTGATGAGTTTATTGATTGGTATCCAGAAAACTCAGAGAACCACTATGAATTGAGACGAGGGGTAATTCTGCAAATGCCGAAACCGAGAGGCAAGCATTCCAGATTAGCAGGGGATCTGGCGTTCGCGCTAGGTACTGTTATCCGACAAACAAACCAACCCTATTTTATTCCTAAAGAATGTGTGGTCAAAATTGCTAATGATACGGGTTATGAACCAGATATCATTGTTTTGGATGAAACTGCCATTGCCGATGAGCCACGTTGGGAACGAGAATCGATCATCACTTTAAGCCAGTCGATTAAACTGGTGGTAGAAGTGGTTTCAACCAATTGGCGAGATGATTATCTCGTTAAATTAGCAGACTACGAAGGGTTTGGCATTCAGGAATACTGGATTGCGGATTATCTTGGCTTCGGTGGTCGGCGCTACATTGGCTCACCCAAACAACCAACTTTTACCGTTTGCTCCTTAGTGAATGGGGAATATGAAATGCAGCAATTTCGTGGGAGTGATCACCTCATCTCGCCTACTTTCCAGGAGTTCCAATTGACAGTTGACCAGATTTTTAATAGCTGTCCAAGTATCGGAACACAAACTTAATGGGTAGCGAACTCAGTAAATTGTCGCATATAAGGGGAGTGAAACGCCAACACGATATCTTCTTTAGGTACACCTTGTTCTAATAGCAGTGTAGCAATGCCGACTTCAGTACCATCATGCTGTATCCAGATTTTGCCGTCTTTGATATCTAGATGAATGCTACATCCATGAGTCCGACTATTACCACGCCAACCCGTATGTAGTAGGAGGTAGTGGTCGCCTTCGGTATCTAAAACAGCTTGTGTTTCGACTTCTTCTGGGGAACATTGCTGTTGTAACCGCGCTAAAATTAAGTCTTGAATAATTCGACGATATTGTTCTATTTCCATTGAACAATTACCTCCTGTTTTTCATCATAAACCAGTAAATTAATTTGAGTTCTCTCAACTACTAAGCGTAGGAAACAGCGATCCTTAGCCATTGGACTTTTTTGACTTTTCAGATGAAAACATAATTATAACGTTTCTTAGTCTAATCTAGTATTATAGAGAAATATATACAATGAGTTTAGGAGAGGCTAAACGATGGCTGCTATTTCCGAAATCATCAATATTCCTAGTCAAACTCTTCCTGACCATACGCAATTACCAGAGTCAGATGGTACTTTCGTGAAAAATTTTCAAGAACATCCTCAAAGTATTTTATTAACTGAATCTATTTGGTCTAGACTACAGCAAATTCATCCTGATGGGCAATTTTGTCTCGGTCAGGATAGTGGGATATATTGGAGGATAACTGAGCCTCCAGAAAAAGGAGCGGAAGCTCCAGACTGGTTTTATGTCCCAGATGTGCCGCCAACCATAGATGGGCAAATGCGCCGTTCTTATGTAATGTGGCAAGAATTAATTGCGCCTTTAATTGTCTTAGAATTTGTTTCAGGAGATGGCAAAGAGGAAAGAGATAAAACTCCTTATAGGGGTAAGTTTTGGGTATATGAAACAGCAATTCGCGTCCCTTTTTATGGAATTTATGAAGTGAAGAAAGCTATGGTTGAGATGTATTACTTAACAGCAGGGAAATATGAACTGATGTCGGCAAATGAGCGGGGACACTATCCCATAGCACCATTAGGAGTAGAATTAGGAATTTGGCCAGGAAGGTATAAAAATGTGGAGCTACCTTGGTTACGTTGGTGGGATGAGCAAGGAAATCTTTTGCTGACTGGAGAAGAAAGAGCAGAGCAAGAAAGACAACGAGCAGAGCAAGAAAGACAACGAGCAGAGCAAGAAAGACAACGAGCAGAGCAGGAAAAACAACGAGCAGAGCGTTTTGCCGTACAATTACGAGCTTTAGGAGTTGAAATCGATGACTAAGAACAAAGTTATTTTTATTGGTCTTGATGGAGCGGATAAAGATTTAATCTTTGCCAAGGGATGATTCAAGACTTATCTGATATCGTTAACGCTAATACTGGAGAACCTGTTATTCTACAGATTTTCCGGTCAAAGGATCTTTATCAAGGAGAACAGCCCAATGGTCATCGTGATCTTCTCGTGGAGTGGAATCGCAATGCACCAATCACCGCCGTTTATTCTCCCAAAATAGGAAAAGTTGAAAAGATCTACTGGGATAGTCGCACTGGCGATCACAAAGCAGGTGGTCTTTTTCTTGCTCTGGGTGAGTCGATCAAACCGATGCAGGTAGAACAGCCTACCTCTATTCTTGACTTTGCTCCCACCCTTGCTTCTTTATTGGAAGTAGAATTGCCTAATGCTGATGGAAAAGCGATTGCTGATATTTGTCGCTAAATTTTGTTGAGTTGGCAAATGTTTACACGATCTCTAACCTTTATTATACAAAGCTTATTCTTTCATTGAAAAAACTATCCATGACGAACTCCGAACTTAGGTTGTTGGGTTTCGTTCCTCAACCCAACCTACATTTACCATAGGTAGATGAGAACAAAAATCCTGGGATCATTGATGATGAGGGAGGGGGGTTATTCTCTTGTGGGGAATGTCTAAATTGCCAAACTAAATAAGTTATCCCTGCTAATGCTATCCCACTCAACAAGAAGATTAACAGCTTTTTCCTCGGAAAATTAGCAGTTTCAGCCAGATTTATGGGGGTTGTCGGGAGTAAATCCGACAGAGTATCCTGAGATATATCATTTATTCGTTCTGGTGATAAGTTAAAACCATTCAAAGCTGTTTCAATGTCTGTCATAGATAGGGGGGTAGTTTCACTATTAATAAGACATTGGACTTGAGAATAAATCAATCCCACCGTTACATTATCATGTCCGTTTTTTTTGTTGCCAATATCAATTAATTGCTTAGCAACCGTCCCTATATCGGTTTCCCCTTTTAATAAAGGAACTATAGTACTTTGCCAATACTCATCCACTCGATCATAATCGCTTAAACCATCAGAACAGAGCAAAAATACACAATCTTCATCCACAATTAACTGTTGTACATTGGGATGAAGGGATGAACCATTGCCCATCCCCAAAGCTTGAACTAAAGCCCCCGCATTAGGATATTGAATCGCATCCCGATAAAATAAATAGCCTAAACGTACCTCTCTAGAAGCAAGATCATCATCAATAGTGACTTGATGACAACTAGTAGGGGTGATGCAATAAATACGAGAATCTCCCACGTTTGCTAAATATATCTCATGGCCATGGGCCAAGACCATCACTAGGGTAGTTCCCATGCGCTGTCGATCTTGTCGTTGTTCGTCATCATTACGCTGACTAATACGATCATTAACCAAACAAACCACATCCCCTAATACCTGACACCACTCCTGAAACTGCCAATTTTGTGTTGATGAGCATCGCTGAGGGATTTCTTCAGCTAAACTATCAATAGCTAACCCAGAGGCAATTTCTCCCCCATCTTGTCCCCCTACCCCATCACAAACAATAACAAAGGGTAAAGCGGTTTTATCGGTTTCTCTCAATTCTCCACTAGGGGGATAACAGGTATCTTCATTATGATCGCGGGTTGGCCCTGCATCCGTGGCCGTAATTATTTGATATCTTTGTTCGTACCATTGACCACACTGAACGATAGCGGCTTCAAGATAAGTTAATAAGTATTCAGGATGGCGAATTTTTCCCTTTTGTAAATATTCGCATAGGTGTCGTAAAAATTCTTGAATTAAAGGAGAAGCTGTATCCACCCAAGATAACCAAAGTTTTCCTAATTCTTTAACACTGTGATAATGATGTTCGTCTTTGTGGAGTTCCAATAATTGAAGAGTGGCCCCATTAACCCTGAGTAAAGACGGATCAAGCAAACTAGATACCATCTCATGTCCTTCTAGGGGTTGCCATAATTGGGCTATTTGCCATAACCAGTTAAGTTGTCGTAGTGGGGTCGCTTCTGCCCAAACTTCGCTTAATTGAGGCAGAAAATTGGGATAAAGTAACTCCCCAGACTCATTAATCGGAATTGTGCCATATTCTAGTAAACAGACATTAATATCGGTTTTATCTTCATCGGGACTCGGAAAATAGCTATAAACTTGGGGTAGGTGCAAACGATGGGTAAATAATTTTAAGTAAGTTCGTAAATGATGGGGGACTTCATCGAATAATTGGGGTGTTAGTCCGGGTTTAGTATCTAGGAAAATTTTATCCTGTTTAAATAAATAGCGATCGCCTATTAATTGTCCTACTTCATATGAGTTAACCCAATCTCCTAATGCCCACAAATAACGCTTGAGGACAGGAGTTCCACATTGATCACAAAATTGATTCTCTGGGGAATTAGAAGCTTGGCACTCACTGTTAGAACATTGAATTGTTGCCATCGGATCTTGCATGACATCTATCGTTCCCTAGACGATTGACAAAAGGAAAGCTTTATTAAAGATTACTACATCATGACTAACTACTAAGAGTAGTTAAGAAATATAAATTAGCCGTTAACCGTTTTCTAGGGCTAGAGGGTGGGGTGTGCCGAAACACCCCTAAAGTAAGGGAGAATATCCCTATCTTTTGTGTAAGTTGAGACCAATTTCTTGGGCCATAGCCTGAATTCCTTTCTTTTCTAAAGTTTTAATGGCTTTTGTGGAAAGACGTAGTCTAACCCAACGATTTCCTTCAGACCACCAGACTCGTTTCCATTGTAAGTTGGCGTTTTGTAACTTTTTCGTCCGACGGTGAGAGTGAGAAACCGCAAACGCATTATTGGCCTGTTTTCCGGTTAGGTCGCAATGACGAGCCATAATTAAACCTCCTGAATCTTTAAGTATATTTCATCCGATCCCTAATAGTAACAAATTATGGTTTTTTTTTCAGATATTTAGAAGTTGAGAAATTTTTAACCTGAAAAAGGAATTTAAGATTAAGATTGTTTTGAGACTTAATTTCTGAGGAAAAATTACCATATTTTTCGCCACCAATGATTGATAATTAAATAAAAAAATTAAGTCAAATTAACCATATGTCCAAGTTTGTACAGAATTTGAGTTGGTGATGCTCAAATTCTATCTTCCATAACTAAAATTCTATTCATTATCTAATTAAAACCCTATACCTGTCAATTTTACAGGACTTCAGTAAGGCCTCTAGATATTGAGTGTTGTGCTAAGCTCATCATAAATTGACCTGACAGATAGTTCTAATGGGTAAGTCCTATTTTAGATGATTAGGTACAAGAATTAACCACATTTAAGGTATGATTGATAAAGATAAACATAACCCTATTGAACACTACTTGAATTGAAGATGCTTCCTAAAATGACAATCGACTGGCGTAAATCATTACAAGATCCTACCTCTTGGGTAGTTGCGTTAGGAATAGCTTTAGCTGGCCTGCATCTGACGATAGTTGATCTATCTAAAGAACTTAACTTGATGAGTTTAAGTATACTTGCGTGGTTAGCTATTGCCTCTATGCTTTGGGATAAAAGAGAAGATATATCCTTTAAAAGTGGAGTTTTTTCAAGTTTTTTAGGAGCAACCTTAATTGTTTTTATGCTACTAAGAAGTCTTTCTTCTAGTGGTTATCATCTAACATTTTTTCCCTTAGTTTCTGGAGTAGCAATGGCTTTAATTGCATCAGGAATTAAGCAAATTAAACAATATTGGAAAGAATTAGTAATCCTAACTATTTTAGCGGCTACTCCTATTTTTACTTCTCTGTTACAACTGATTAATTTACCCACATTAACCGCTAAGTTTTCTAATGCTTCTTTATGGTTGTTAGGATTTCAAAGTTACCGAGAAGGAATTTATCTTATTTTACCAACAGGACGGGTTGAAGTTGGCGAAGCTTGTTCAGGAATTGAGAGTATTTTACTGATGTTTTTTATTGCTATTCTTTTCCTTTTTATGATTCCTCTTAACCGACTACAACAAATTATTTGTGTTGTTTTAGGAGTTTTATTAGGTTTTATTATTAACAGTATTAGAGTTTGTATTTTAGCTCTTTTAGTCGCTTTTTCTAATAAACAATCTTTTGACTATTGGCATGGAGATGATGGCAGTTTAATTTTTGCTCTGAGTTCAGTTTTCATCTTTGGGATATTCTGTTGGTTAGTGTATATTCGTCCTATGACACTAACAAGTGAATCAGAAGAAAACATTGATATCGAGTAAAATAATTTAAGTAAAGTAGTGATTAATTTATTATAAAAATATGGACAATATTCGTTGGCAAAGAACTAGAATTGGACTGATGGCATTTCTTATTACAGGAGTAATAGCAATTCTGATTCGATCTTTTTTTGTATTGCCCAACAAAGGTGATCAAGAGTCGGCAAAAGTCTTTGAATTTCCTGCAACAGTTCCTTTAGAGGGATGGAAACAAATTGAAGTCAAATCTCTTAAACCTAAGCGAGGAGATGAGAAGGAGATTGATAGTCAAGTATACATTTATGATAATAAAACTCGAAAAATTGAGATTGTGGCTAATTACAGAGAACATGATGGTGGGGATGTCAGACGGCTGTTATTTCGTCTAGGTTCTATTCCAAGAGGAAGTCTAGATATTGAAACTAAATATCAGAATGAGATGGGCTATTATTTTTTATTTGAGTATGGAAATAAAGTTCATTTGAGTACCTGTATCAATAGAGTTGGAGAAAACAGCGTAAGTAATGAACAATTTGTTAAAAACAAGTATAAATATGGGTGGAGTCCTCAACAAGCGGCTTTATGGCTATTAGGAGAAAAAGACTTTTTTGAGACTGGTTGTTTATGGACTTTAGTATCAATACCAACCTCAGATTCAAATGATTTAGAGAAAAACTATCAAACCTTAGAAACTGTTTTTGGGGAGTGGTATAGTTGGTGGAAACAAAAATTATAGTATTATTTTCTCCCAATTATTACTGAAAATGCGATAACATAAATAGGAACTTTATTAGTTAGAAAAATATGGAAATAACAGAACTTAAAAGAGAAATAGAAACAGTTAATTCGCGCCTGGGGAAAACCCAGGACTATCTTTGACTTAGCTCAATTAAAAGCGACAATTCAAGACTTAGAAAATGTGGCTGCTCAACCGGAGTTTTGGGATAGTCCAGATACTGCTCAAATCACTCTACAACAACTCAATGATCTTAAATCTAATATAGATCAATATTACGTTTGGAAAAGTCAATTAGAAGATACAAAAGCCATCGCTCAATTATTAGAATTAGAGGATGATGTCACTTTACGAGAAGAAGCAGAAAATAATATTACTCAACTTAATCATAATTTAGATCGTTGGGAATTACAACAATTATTATCGGGTATTTATGATACTAAAGGAGCGTTTTTAACTATTAATGCGGGAGCAGGGGGAACTGATGCTCAAGACTGGGCAGAAATGTTATTAAGAATGTACACTCGTTGGGGAGAACAACAAGGCTATAAAGTTCATTTAACAGAAATTTCCGAAGGGGATGAAGCGGGTATTAAATCGGCTACCTTAGAGATTGAGGGACGTTATGCTTATGGTTATTTAAAAGGAGAAAAGGGAACCCATCGATTGGTTAGAATTTCCCCATTTAATGCTAATGGAAAACGTCAAACAAGTTTTGCCGGTGTGGAAGTAATGCCAGCTTTAGAGGAAGATGATCTTAAAGTTGAAATACCCGAAAAAGAATTAGAAATTACGACTTCTCGTTCAGGAGGAAAAGGGGGACAAAATGTCAATAAAGTAGAAACTGCTGTGCGTGTTGTTCATCTTCCAACGGGGTTAGCAGTGCGTTGTACTCAAGAACGTTCCCAACTGCAAAATAAAGAAAAAGCCTTAACTTTATTGAAAGCAAAATTGTTAGTTATTGCTCAAGAACAACGGGCCCAAGCTATTGCAGAAATTCGAGGAGATATAGTAGAAGCTGCTTGGGGAACGCAAATTCGTAACTATGTTTTTCATCCTTATCAAATGGTGAAAGATTTACGAACTAATATAGAAACCACTGATATTAATGGGGTGATGAATGGTAATTTAGATCAATTTGTTGAGGCTTATTTACGTTATGTTACCCGTAATTAATTTTAGTAGGTTGGGTTTCACTACAGCAAAGGGTTTTGTTGGGTTTCACTACAGCAAAGGGTTTTGTTGGGTTTCACTATCGTTCAACCCAACCTACGTTTATCCAAAATATGTTAAAATAGAATTAATTCTTAGGAAAAATAACTAACAATGAAATGGGAAGAAGTTTGTGAAAATAAACAATTACAAGATTTACCTTTTAAAATTGAATTAAATAAATGGGGTCAAATTGTAATGAGTCCTGTCAAAATTAAACATTCTTTTTATCAAGGAAGAATTCAAAGGTTATTAGAATCTTTTTTGAAGACAGGGGAAGTGATGCCAGAATGTGCGATTAATACATCAGATGGGGTTAAAGTTGCTGATGTTGTTTGGTGTTCGGAGGAAAGATTTAAGATAATTGAAGATGAAGTATCTGCTTCTATTGCACCAGAAATTTGTATAGAAGTTAAGTCTAGTAGTAATAAATTAGAGGAAATGGAAGGGAAAAAGAATTTATATTTAGAAGCTAAGGCGATTGAAGTTTGGTTATGTAATGAACAAGGAAAAATTAAATTTTATAATCAACAAGAAGAACTAGAACAGTCTTTGTTAGTGCCTAATTTTCCTAAACAGATTCAACGTTAAGGAATAAAAATTAAGTTTTAAGAGCAGTCTTCCACCAATTTTCTAAAGGGTGATTTTTATTAGGTAGGTATCGTGCTTTGACTCGAATAGCATCAAGAATAGTATAAAGCTTATCTGAACTTAAATGGTTTATTTCTGACCAATACTTGATGATATCTGGTGTTGATAAAATTTGAAGATTGGGTGCTTCTTGACTAAATAGCTTGATTGCTGCTTTATCATCAGTCGCTATACTCCATTCTCGATTAATAGCGATCGCCCCTGTTGCTGATTCTCCATCATCTCCTAAAATAGCCGCATAATTAACAAATAAATCTGCTTCAATTTCTGACTCTAAATCAACAATTTTAACCATTTCTTGAATTATAGCATCATTAAACTGTTGTTTATCTTCTGGTTCAAATCGATCAAATTTAATTAACTCTTGTTCATATACTGTTTGGGTAATCACAACTTGAACAGGAATTGTCGTTAAAATGGAAAGAAAATGACCAGAAGCGACAAAATTAAAAACGCAACAAGCATCAAGTAGAAGGTGGGAGTTATGAATTATCATAATTTAAGTGAATCTCCCAATTTATGAGCCTTGACGCAGATCTAGATCCATATTTTCTTCAGTCATTCCACTAGAATATTCCCGTAAAATTTCTGCAATACGACGCGCTTCTAAACGATCAACTCTTATAAAATTAGCGAAACGTCCCTCTGTAATTAACCCTTGATCAAATGCTTCTATCGCTAAATGTTGATAATGAATAGGGGTCAAATCAATCCTTGATTTATTTTCTTGAAAACCTAATTCTTCTTGTGCTTTTCTAACTTTTAAACCGCGATTTTTTAGGCGATCCCAAGTTCCTGATGGTAGCAAATTCATTTCTTCTAACCGATAGATAAGAGCTTGTACTGATACTCCATAATAATACGCTAAGGTTAATAAATTTGTTGGGGTAAACTTACCATGAGTACGATACATATCATTAAATTGTTTAAGTAAGCTACTGGTAGGCATTAGGAAATATTTAGGAAAAGCTTCTGCTAATCGCTCACTTTCAGGCATTCTTTGATATTGATCTTCATAATTAATTACGGGTTTATATCGATGAGATAAAAAGTGTAAATAACCATGTGCTAATGACCAAAGTTGTCGCTCTTTTGGATGATAAGCATTAATGGCTAAACATCCCCCCATTTGTTCATTGTAGCTATAGATTTCTGAACATTTGGATTTTGACGGCATTGGTAGATAAAATATCCGCAATCCTACTTCTTGTTCTAAAATATCTCGTAATAGGGGAATTGCTCTATCTCCTAATCCTAAACGCTGTCTTTCTGTATTAGCAATACTCTCGGCAGCACTTTCTAAAGGCATATTTTCGAGATTATATTCTTGAGGATAATTCCGAGGAAGAGGAGCATCCATTATTTTCTCTAGTTCGAGATAGTTTTGACACAACTTTTCAAACTCTAAAATAATGGGTTTAATTTCTACTTCTTCTGTTTCCCCACGACGATAAGCAACGCGAAACTGTACGTCAAAAGATTCAATAACAGGAGTATTTTGCACAAAATCGCTGATTTTCCGTCCATAAGCACGGGCAAGTTTGATTAATTCTGATGATTTAAGACGACGTTCTCCTTTTTCAATAGCTACAATAGTAGTACTGGCAACATCAATCACGTTTGCTGCGTCTGCCTGAGTCATACCGCACTGTTTTCTTGCTTGTTGTAGTCGTTCTCCCAATTGATTTAGATTAATTTTGTCAAGGATACTTTTAGCCATCGCATTTTTCCTCAACTTTGCTAAAGGATATTCATTAACGTAATTTCGATAAAGTTGTAACAAAGATTTTTGTGTTGCTATAGGTACTAATTCATGAGTAGATGTCATGCAATCTACTATTAATATTTAATCCCATAATCGTTCAATTGAATAAGCATCAAACTTAACATCTCGACTAATTAAAATAAAGGATCTTGTCATTGCCTGAGCGATCAACATTCGATCAAATGGATCACGATGATGTAATGGTAGATGACGAATTTGTAGAGTGTCAATAAAGGAAATAGGTAGCAATAAAATATCTGATGATTCAAGTTCACTGCCAATGGTTTCATAACTGTTTTGAAGTGACAACTTACCAATATTTAGCTTAACTGCAATTTCCCAGAGACTAGCAATACTGAGGTAAACAGTATCAGCTACATCAATAATATTTCTCAGATTCTTAGGTAAATTAGGATCATTTTCAGATAGCCAGATAAATGTATGGGTATCTAAGAGAAAAGAATTCATTCCATGTATTCCTTGAAATCTTCTAACGGTTCATCAAAATCATCTGGTAATGGCAAAACAAAAGTCCCTTGTAAAATGCCTGAGCGACGTTTTTTATGAGGATGTTGTTTTAGGGAAATATCTGTGGAGTAATTTTCCATCAGATACTTGGCATAGTTTAGAACTTCTTGTTTTAGAGGTTCTGGCATTTTCACAATAGTTTGTAATATTTCTGTGTCAATATTCATGTCTTTTATAACTTTAGCTTGGCTTCTTCTACATTAACCTATAGAAAAAAACAGGCTTCTAGCCTGTACCACTAAAGAGAAACAGGCTAGAAGCCTGTACCACATTTACTGTCCCTGTAATTGTAATTCTGTAGTTTGGGGGGAATTTGCGGATTTTTGACTACAATTCTGAACTAAAGCAAAACCTGCGATCGCAACAGCGGCCACCATTCCCAAAGCTAGACCCCATTTCACATTAAAACCGGACTTAGATTCTACTATTTCCTCATCTTCGGTGGGTTCTTCAGAATGGGCGTGACGATGGAACAAGAAATCTAAGGCATAGTTGCGTAATTCATAGTATCTGGGATCTTCAATAATTTGAGCGCGGTTACGAGGACGAGAAAAGGGAATTTCTAGAATTTCCCCAATTTTTGCCGATGGCCCATTAGTCATCATTACCAAGCGATCGCACAAAAACAAAGCCTCATCAATATCATGAGTAATCATCATCACCGTTAAACGATGATCTTGCCAAATATTGAGCAATTCTTCCTGTAATTCCTCTTTAGTGATAGCATCTAAGGCCCCAAACGGTTCATCTAAAATAAGAACTTGAGGACGAATGGCCAATGCGCGGGCGATCGCAACTCTTTGTTTCATCCCTCCCGATAGTTGATCGGGTTTTTTGTTGGCTGCTTCTGTTAACCCTACCATCGCTAAATGTTCTTCAACAATTTTGACCTTTTCAATCCGGTTTTTTTCAGGATAAACGGACTTAACGGCTAAATAAACGTTCTCAAAAGCAGTTTTCCAAGGTAATAGACAATAATTCTGGAAAACCATCATTCTATCTGGTCCAGGTTCCTGAATTTCTTTATCGAGTAATTTTACTTCTCCAGTGGTGGGGGTATTAAACCCCGATACCATATTTAATAAGGTAGATTTACCACAACCTGAATGACCGATCAAACAGACAAATTCTCCCTCACAAACGGTTAAATCTACGCCATCAAGAACCGTATAATCTCCTGTTGGACTCGGATAAACTTTAGATACCTGATCAATGCTTAAAAAAGGAATTTTCGCCTTTATAGAGTTTGTTTCAGTAGAATTCATGGTGTGCATAGTTTTGATGGGGTTAAAGGGTTTTAGGAGACAGGAGTTTAATAAGGGCTTAACACAATGTTTATTGGTCTTAACTTAAGGCAAAACCCAATATGAAATTCCCTCTATCTCACCCACACCCTGCCAAGGGTGGAGTTAACTGTACAAAGCCTGTCTACACAGGCTAATGTTGCTGAAAGTCCGCAAAGGCGGACTTTGTTTGTATAGCCACAGGCTTTAGCCTGTAGGCGTTTAGGAGTTCACGAATTTATAATTTTCTGTATTTTTAACTCCTAAACCCCTTTTTATTTATCATTCATAATTCATAATTTAGTAGGTTGATCGAGCAAAATTTCTGAGATTTGGAAATCACGACAGATAGAAAGACGCTTAAGATATCCTACAGGATCATCAGGATTAAACACCATTTTGTCAAATAGTTGCAAATTCTGGCGATCTGGTTCAATATCTGGCCATCCTAAGGCCCGACAAGCTTCTCCATAAAGATCAGGACGACGGACTCTTTCTAAGATTTCTACCCAGTTACGGGGAAAAGGAGTATACCCCCATCGCGCTAATTGGGTTAAAATCCATAATCCTTCTACCCGGCCAGGACAATTGGTGTTTTCAACATAAAATTGATTAAATCTGGGCAAATATTCGGGTTTTCCGGTTCCCCGATTATAAGTATCAATCAAACCTGGACGAATATAGGCAGGTGAACATCCCACATATTCTGGTTTACGGATTAAATCTACCATTTCTTCCCGATTTCGCCGATCATCGCAATATTCACAGGCTTTTAGTAAGGCTTTCACCAAAGCAATATGAGTTTGGGGGTATTTCTCCACCCAGTCTTCTCGTACCCCTAATACTTTTTCAGGATGTCCTGCCCAAATATCAAGACTTGTGGCGATAACATAGCCTAAATCTTCATAAACGGCGCGAGAATTCCAGGGTTCTCCTACACAATAGCCTTCAATATTCCCTGCTTTCAGACTCGCTACCATTTGCGGAGGAGAAATCATCGTTAACCCCACATCTTCATCGGGATCAACTTCTCCTGATGCTAACCAGTAACGCAATAAAAGATTGTGCATAGAGGCTGGATGTACCATGCCAAAAGTATGTACTTTGTCGGGAGTAGCGGCGATCGCGGTTTTTAAGTCTTTGAGGTTTGTTACCCCCATTTCAAGGAACTTTTTACTCAGGGTGATGGCGTTACCATTGCGACTGAGAACTAAGGCAGTAATGATAGGTGTAGGGATTTTACCTCCGGCCCCTATAGTCATGCTTAAAGGCATTCCAGCCACCATTTGCGCCCCATCTAAACGACCTTCGGCTACTCCTTTAGCAATTTCTTTCCAGGAGGGTTCCCGACTCAGGGTCACTTCTTCTAACCCTTCTTCGGCAAAAAAGCCCAATTCTTTGGCTATAATCAAGGGCGCACAGTCGGTTAAGGCAATAAATCCTAGATTTAGGTTGACTTTCTCTAAACCATTGTGAGAAATGGCAATTTCTGGGATTCTACCGACTTTTTTCGACCGTTTTTGTTGATTGAGGAAGTAAACCATTTCATTGCGTAAACCATAGTAACTTGGATGGTTGACCACTTCTAAACGTTCACGGGGCCGGGGTATGGGGACTTCTAATATTTGTCCGATATGGGCCTCTGGCCCGGTGGTTAACATGACCACTCTATCTGAGAGTAAAAGGGCTTCATCCACATCATGAGTGACCATAATACAGGTAACATCATTTTTTTGGACAATTTCCATTAATTTCGTCTGTAAATTGCCTCTGGTGAGGGCATCTAAGGCCCCAAAGGGTTCATCTAAAAGCAAAACTTTGGGACGGATGGCCAATGCGCGGGCGATCGCCACTCGTTGTTTCATTCCACCGGATAATTGCCCAGGACGTTTATTAGCTGCGTGTTTTAAGCCTACTAAGTTGATATTATGATTAACGATGTCTCGTCTTTCTTTCTCAGGGAAATGACGCATCACACGGTTAACCGCTAAGGCGATATTTTGACGGACGGTTAACCAAGGCAGAAGAGAATAGTTTTGAAATACTACCATGCGATCGGGGCCAGGTTCGGTGACTTCCCGTCCTTCTAAAATAACTCCTCCGTGAGTTGCTTGGGTTAAACCGGCCACAATATTTAGTAAAGTAGATTTACCACAACCAGAGTGACCAATTAAGGAAATAAATTCCCCTTGTTTGATTTTAATGTCAATGTTTTTTAGGGCAATATAGCGATCGCCATTAGGTAGAGGAAAGATTTTATCAACGTGATCAATTTCAATAAAATTAGACATTTTTAGGGGTTAGGGGTTAGGGGATGGATTTTATCTTCGATTATTTTTGTTCGGGAGGGACGACAATACTAGCAATATAACCTACTAATCTATCTAGTAATAATCCTACGACTCCCACATAAATTAAGGCTAAAATAATTTGACTCATTTTAGAACTATTATAAGCATCCCAAATAAAGAAACCAATACCGACTCCTCCCACTAACATTTCTGCGGCTACAATAGCTAACCAAGATAAACCGATTCCTATTCTTAATCCAGTAAAAATATAAGGAACTGCTGAAGGGAAAAGAATGTTAAAAAAGTATTCTGTTTGAGATAGTTTAAGGACTCGTGAAACGTTGCGATAATCTTGAGGGATTTGTTGAACTCCTACCGTCGTATTAATAATTATTGGCCAAATAGCGGTAATGAAAATTACAAAAATAGCTGAGGGATCAGATTGACGAAAAGCTGCTAAAGAGATGGGCAACCAAGCTAAAGGAGGAATCGTTCTTAATACTTGAAATATGGGATCTAAACCATCATAAATTAAGCGATTAGTTCCGATTAAAATTCCTAATCCTATACCGACAATAGCTGATAAAGAAAAGCCTATCGCCACCCGTTTTAAACTAGCTAAAATTTGCCAGAATAAACCGACATCTGTTCCTCCATTATCATAAAATGGGTTAATAATATAAGGATTCCATGTTTCTTGAATAACCGTAATAGGAGAGGGTAAATTAGGACTTTCTCCTGAACAGAGGATTTGCCAAATCATCAAAAATACGAAAAGTGCGACACAAGGGGCGATAATTTTCCTATTAGATTTTGAGAACAAAAACTGCATGAGTGGATTCTGAGGAGAATGACGTTTTAATTGTGCTTTAGCTGTCATAAAGTTGAAAACAAGAGGTGATAGGAATGAATGAGTTAAGGATAAATTTAGGTTGGTTTTAACGATTATGAAACCCAATAAAACTCTTTAATGTGTTGGGTTTATTTCTCAAATATAGATGGGGTGATGCGTTGGGAACGCATCCTACCTTGAATTAAGCTTTCTTTATTTTGAGACTCTTGAGGTATGCGGTCGGATTTTCCGGGTCAAATTCTACCCCATCAAAGAAAGTTTCAACTCCTCTAGATGTGCTAATAGGAATTTCAGCAGCAGGCACTTTTAACGCTGTGGCCGCTTCCTTCCATAAATCCTCACGATTAACTTGATCAATTAAGGCTTTGGTATCAGTATCCGCCGGAATATAACCCCAACGCATATCTTCAATTAAGAACCATAAATCATGGCTTTTATAGGGATAAGACGCATTATCAGACCAGAATTTCATAGCTTGAGGGAAGTTTTCAACTTCTTTACCATTGCCAAAGTTAATGTTTCCTTGGGCCCGAGGTAAAATATCTTCTACAGGTACTTTAAACCACTTATCTTGAGAAACAATTTTACACATTTCTGCCTTATTTTCTGGCTTATCACACCATTGTTGTGCTTCTAAAACGGCCATTAATAAAGCTTTCGCTGCTTTGGGATTTTTATCAACCCAATCTTTACGCATTGTAAAAGCTTTTTCCGGGTGATCTTTCCATAATTCACCAGTTACTAAAGCAGAATAACCCGCTTTTTGATTGACTAATTGGGCATTCCAGGGTTCTCCTACACAAAAAGATTCCATATTGCCTACTTTCATGTTGGCCACCATCTGAGGAGGAGGAACCGGAATCACTGATACATCTTTATTGGGATCGATACCTCCTGCTGCTAACCAGTAGCGTAACCAGAGATCATGGGTTCCGCCAGGAAAAGTGACAGCGCATTTGAGTTCTTTACCGGAAGATTTGGCTTTAGTAAACGCTTGTTTGAGTCCTGCGCTATCTGTGCCAATTTTTAGGTCTTTATGAGTATTAGAGACTGAAATTCCCTGTCCATTGAGATTTAAACGGGCTAAAATGTACATGGGAACGGGTTGTTTCGTTTTCGTAATAGTTCCCAGGGTCATCATGTAAGGCATAGGGGACAGAATATGGGCCCCATCAATACCCCCTCCTTCCGACCCTAATTCTAGATTATCCCTAGTGACTGGCCAAGAAGCTTGTTTAAGCACTTCTACTCCCGTCATGCCATATTTATCAAAAAATCCCTTTTCTTTGGCAATAACTAGGGGTGCAGAGTCAGTTAAGGCGACAAAACCGAGTTTAGCTGTGGTAACTTCTGGGCCGTCTCCTGTTGCGGTGGTGGGTGAAGTTGTTGCGGTGGGAGAGGCCTGAGTTGTTGCCTGTTTGTCACCACCACTACTACATCCATGTAGAATCATTGTCCCTGCGGTGGTAGCCCCGGCGGTTAATATAAATTTACGTCTTGATAGTTTAGCCATATTTTAATGATAGTCTTCCTTAGAATAGATTCCCAACAGCTTTGTCTAGTTGCCATTTGACCCTTAACCAAGGCAGTTTTGGGGATGGTCTGAATTGCCTTTAAATGTAATTCGCTGATTATTTATAAAGCTTTCAAACAGGTAACTTTTGTAGTTTATGTAACAAAATCTTAATTTTTATGCGATTAAGTCTTAATTACTATGCGATTTCTGCATAATAAAAGTTTAAACCATAGTAAAGAAAGGATGATCTTATGAAAAAAGATGGTTTATTGTTTTAATAAGACTTTTTATTTGGTAGAAAAAGATGAACACACCTAATAATGATAGTCCATTAGGACAAGAGATAATTGAACCTCAAGAAGAAGTATCTATTGAAACCATTGCAAAAATGAGTGCTGATAATTTAAAGTCAGTCGATCATCCTCCTGCTTATCGTCAAGTACATTCTAAACCTCATGGTTGTGTTTGGGGTCAATTAATGGTTGATTTAGATATCCCTGAAAATCTCAAGCATGGTATCTTTAAACATCCTGATATTTTTGATGCTTGGATTCGATTTTCTAATGGAAATCCTCCGGATCAAAATGGTCAGTTTAAACCGGATACTGTAGGAGATATTCGAGGCATGGCTATTAAATTAGTCAATGTACCAGGAGAAAAAATACTTGATGATCCTAATCATGCTCATGAGCATGATTTTTTGTTAATGAGTAGCCCTATATTTTTCATTAAAAATGTAGAAGACTATATTACTTTCTTTCAAGTAGGTAATAAAGTTAGAGCAGGAGAAATAAACGTAAAAACTGGCGAAGTTCCTAATGATTTAAGGGCGGATTTTGATAAAGTGGCTTATGCTTTTAAGATTTTTGATGAAATTGGTGAAAGTCCAACTAATAGCCCTTTAGATAGACCTTATTGGAGTGCTACTCCTTATCAATTAGGTACTCATGTGATTAAAATGTTAGCAGAACCTCACCCCAATACTGAACCATTTAATCCCGAAAATGCGACCGATAAAGATAACTATCTTAAGGAAGCTATGAAAGCACATTTAAATAAAAAAGATGCTTATTTTGATTTAAAGGTTCAATTACAAACGAATCCTGAAACTATGCCTATTGAAGATCCAACTATTGAATGGAATGAGGTAGAATCCCCTTATATTAAGGTAGCTACCTTGAGAATTCCTCGTCAAGTATTTGATTTTCAAGCGAGAAACAAATTTAATGAAAATTTATCTTTTTCTCCTTGGCATTGTTTACCTGAACATCAACCATTAGGGGGAGTTAACCGAACTCGTAAAACTGTATATAAAGAACTATCAAAATTACGTCATGAACTCAATCAAATTAGTGAGTAAAGTATTAGATTGGGGTGATAAGTAAAGCTTATAATTTGTAGGGTGGGTTAGACGCGGCTATGATTTTGATAAAAAAACCATAACTTTTAAGGCGCGTCGTAACCCACCATCTTAAATATTATAGCGGCTGTCAACAACCCACCGTTAATCGGAGTACCGATGTAACGGGGGCTTGAAATATAGCCTAAGTTGACCAGACTAAGTATCTAGTATACTACGTTATTTTTGTCACGACACCTTGCGGATGCGAAGCTAGTCCCCTGCTCTGTCATTAGTAATTAAACATCTTTAAAGGGTTAAGGAAGTGTTACTAATTTAAAAAGCTTAAATAACATTGTCGAAGCTAACTTTACCCAGTAATGGAGAGGCAGTAATGTCAAATTATGTGTTAGTAATTGATTCAAACAAACAACCATTAAACCCTTGTCATCCGTCAGTAGCCAGAAAACTATTAAAAAGTAAAAATGCAGCAATATTTAGACAATATCCTTTTACTATTGTCTTAAAAAAAGAAATTCTCGATGTTGTAATTGAACCAATAGAAATTAAAATAGATCCTGGTTCTCAAACAACTGGTATTGCTTTAGTTCAAGGGGATAAAGTTATATTTGGTGCTGAACTTTCTCATCGTGGTTCAACTATTAAAGATAGTTTAGAATCAAGGAGATCATTACGTCGCGGTCGTCGTAGTCGTAAAACTCGTTATCGTCAAGCTAGATTTCTTAATAGAAAAAAACCTTCATGTTGGTTAGCTCCTTCCTTACAACATAGAGTAGATACTACTTTAACTTGGATTAAAAAACTAATTAAGTTCGCTCCTATTGTTGGTATTTCTCAAGAATTGGTAAGATTTGACTTACAACAATTAGAAAATCCTGAAATATCAGGAGTAGAATATCAACAAGGTGAATTAGTTGGTTACGAGGTAAGAGAGTATTTATTAAACAAATGGGACAGAAAATGTTCTTATTGTTCAATAGAAAATGTCCCTTTACAAGTTGAACACATTCATCCTAAAGCCAAAGGAGGTACAAATAGAATAAGTAATTTATGTTTAGCTTGTGAATCATGTAATCTCAAAAAAGGAACTAAAGATATTAATGTATTTTTAGCTAAAAAACCTGATGTTTTAAAGCGTATTTTATCACAAGCGAAACGTCCCTTAAAAGATGCTGCTGCTGTTAATTCTACCAGATGGACATTATTTAATGCTTTAAAAAACACAGGTTTACCCATAACTACAGGATCAGGAGGTAAAACTAAATTTAATAGAACACGATTAAATTTACCAAAACAACACTGGATTGATGCAGCTTGTGTAGGAATAGTTGATACTTTAAAAGTGTTAACTAATAAACCATTATTAATTAAAGCAACAGGTCATGGAACTAGACAATCTTGCAGAACCGATAAATATGGTTTTCCTTCTAGATATGTTCCTAGATTCAAATTCATTAAAGGTTTTCAAACAGGAGATATCGTAAAAGCTGTTGTAACTAAAGGTAAAAAAATAGGGACTTATGTTGGTCGTGTTGCTGTCCGATCAATAGGTAGTTTTAATATATCTAGTCCTAATGGATTAATCCAAGGTATTAGTTATAAAAACTGTACGCATATTCACAAAAAGGATGGTTATTCTTATGCGACATAGACCTTGCCCCTCATTTCCTCTCATCGCTAATCGGAGTACCGATGTAGCGAGAGTCTCCATGAGGGCGGAAAGATGATTTTGATGAAAAACCCATAACTTTTAAGGCGCGTCGTAACCCACCAGCTTAAGTATTATAGGTGATTATACATTTTATACCAAGATATCGGGAGAGCCTGCAGGGCTATTTCATTCTCTAAAAAGCCCTAACCCTAAAGGGTTGGGCTATATGAACGAAGCCTGCCTACGCAGGCTCAACTATTAATAATTCTTATGGAAATGGGATAAATCATGTTAGTATTATGATAGAGTAATGAAGATTAAGGTTCATTTTAAGTCATGAAAATTCTTTCACTTCGACAGAAAGTATTATCAATAGTGATGATAAAATTAATCCTTGATTTTATCAGTTTTTCAGTTAAAATTAGATCAAGGTAAACTAGAAAATCTTAATTATTTCCCATGTTAAACAAACCTAAAAAAGTTTGGAATCCATCAAACTGGGCCAGTTGGAAACCCTTCGGGTTAGGAAAACAATATCCTAATAATTATTGGGAATTGTTGCGGGCAATATGGGAAAATAAAGATCAATTACCCTATGCCTGGGACATTCTTAATCAAGGAGTTTGTGACGGCTGCGCTTTGGGAACTACTGGCATGAAAGATTGGACAGTAGAAGGGTTGCATCTATGTAACGTCCGTTTGCGGTTATTGCGTCTCAATACTATGGCCGCCTTTGACCCTGCAAATTTAGCTGATATTAGTCAATTACGCGCTAAAAATAGCCGTGAACTCAAAGAAATGGGCAGACTTCCTGTTCCTATGCGACGGGATAAGGGGGATAAAGGTTTTCGTCCTATTAGTTGGGAAGAAGCGTTAGACTGTATTGCTAGTCATATTCGCGCTACAATGCCCGATCGCACCAGTTATTATCTTACCAGTCGAGGAACGGTTAATGAGACTTATTATGTGACCCAAAAAGCAGTTCGGGCCATGGGAACAAATAATATTGATAATGCGGCCCGTATTTGTCATTCTCCGAGTACCACTGGACTTAAAAGTAGTTTAGGAGTTGCGGCCACTACTTGTTCTTATAAAGATTGGATAGGGACTGATTTATTAATATTTATTGGTTCTAATGTAGCAAATAATCAACCCGTTACGGTTAAATATCTTCATTGGGCAAAAAAAGCAGGAACCCGCATTGTTATGATTAATAGTTATCGAGAACCTGGAATGGAAAGATATTGGGTTCCGTCCATTCCTGAAAGTGCTTTATTTGGCACAAAATTTGCCGAGGATTGTTTTTTGGTAAATGTGGGAGGAGACATGGCTTTTCTTAATGGAACCCTGAAACATTTGCTAGAAAATAACTGGGTAGATAACAACTTTATTGATAATAATACCACAGGATTTGAGAATCTTAAGAATACTATTAATAGTCAATCTTGGGAGAAATTAGAACAACTTTCAGGGTCTACTAAAGAGCAAATGTATGAGTTTGCTATCATGATTAAAGATGCTCAAAAAGCTGTTTTTGTCTGGAGTATGGGCATTACTCAACATCCTTGGGGTGAAGATAATGTTAGGGCTATTATTAACTTAGCATTAACGAAAGGATTTGTCGGTCGAGAAGGTTGTGGATTAATGCCTATTCGTGGTCATTCTGGGGTACAAGGAGGGGCAGAAATGGGCTGTTATGCCACAGCTTTTCCTGGAGGAAAAGAGATTAATTCTGAAAATGCTGACTATTTAAGTCAAGTTTGGGGGTTTGATGTTCCCACCAGTAAAGGGTTAATTACTTCAGAAATGATCGACGCAGCAGCAGAAAATAAATTGGATGTTTTATTCTCGGTTGGAGGTAATTTCTTAGATGTTTTACCTGATCCAAATTATGTTAAAAATGCATTAAAACAGGTTCCATTAAGGGTTCATATGGATATCCTTTGTTCTCCTCAAATGTTATTAGAACCCCAAAAAACTGTAATTTTATTACCCGCAATGACTCGTTATGAAATTCCCGGAGGGGTAACAGAAACTAATACAGAAAGACGGGTTATTTTTAGTCCTGAAATTCCTGGGCCTCGTATTGAGAATGCCCGATGTGAATGGGAGGTTTTCTTAGACTTAGCGAGACGGGTTAAACCTGAAATTCCTGATCAATTATTCTTTAATAATACCACAGAAATTCGTCAAGAAATTGCTCAACTTATTCCCAATTATGCAGGAATTCAACATCTAAAAGAAGCAGGAGATCAGTTTCAATATGGGGGTTCTCATTTATGTTTTGGTTGGCATTTTCCCACAGAGGATAAAAAAGCTAAGTTTACTGCTTTATTGCCCCCAGAAACTCAATTACCCGATGGTTATTTTGTGGTAACAACAAGACGAGGTAAGCAATTTAATAGTATGATACAAGAGCGAAAAGATGCCATTACAGGGGCAATGAGAGAAGCCATTTTAATGAGTTCTATTGATGCAGAAAAATTGGGTTTAAAAGACGGCGATCGCGTATTATTAAAAAATGAATCAGGAGAATATGAAGGAACAGTTTATACGGCTGCTATCCTACCCGGAAACTTACAAATTCATTGGCCAGAAGGTAATATTTTATTAGATAAAAAAGCGCGATCGCCTGTTGCGGGTATTCCTAATTATAATGGAATTGTTCAGTTAGAAAAGATTCCCTAATCTTAAAAAATATGTCTACCCTAAAAATAGCTAATGGAAGCACAAGCAAAAGAAATTCGACTTTATATTACATCAGAGGGAAAAATTCCTTTTACCGACTGGTTAGAAGCCTTACCTGATCAACAAGCAAGAGGTAAAATTAAGGCAAGACTAAAGCGAGTTACTTTAGGAAATCTAGGAGATTACAAAACAGTAGGTTTAGGAGTATGTGAACTTAGAATTAATTATGGTTCAGGTTATCGAATATATTTTAGAATAATAGGAAGCACAATTATCCTTCTTTTGTGTGGTGGAGATAAAAGCACCCAGACTAAAGATATTAACACAGCCCAACAATATTGGAGAGATTATGACAAGCGTACAAATATCAGCTAGTGACAGCTATCAAGACTATTTAATTACATCTCTGAAAGTTCCAGAAGAAGCGGCCGGATATTTAGATGCTATTTTAGAAGAAGAAAACCCAGAACCAAATTTATTATTATCAGCTTTAGAAGATGTAGCTATAGCATTGGGTGAGGTAAAACTATCTTCAGAAAAGTCTAAATTACATCAACAAAAATTAAAAGATTTTTTACACAAACAAGAAATTGAAGTTGTTTATGAGTTGAGTAGTTGGCTTAAAGTATTAGGATTAAAATTGACAGTAAAAGTTAGTGAAGATTAGATGAGCAATCTTATAAATTATGTCTTTATTAATCATGAAAAATATACCAAAAAGTCAAAGTAAATCTAAAGTTTGGGTAGTAGAAAATGGTCAAATAAGATCACGTACTGATTTTTTGGTAACAGAAGAACCCTTAGAAATTCGTTTAGTTTCTCCTGCTCAAACTGTCGCAGTTACTATGCGAACACCAGGGGCAGATTTTGACTTAGTAGCAGGATTTTTGTATAGTGAAGGTGTAATAATTTGTCAAGAAGATATTCAACAGATGAGTTATTGTGTTGACTCAGATATAGAGGCAGAACAAAACTACAATATTATTAAAGTTGAACTCAGAGAAGAACTAAAGCCAAATTTACCGTCATTAGAACGACATTTTTTTACCTCTAGTGCTTGTGGTGTTTGTGGAAAAACTAGCCTTGAAAGTTTAAAGATAAAGGGATGTATACCAGTTAATACTAATATTAAAATTACTTCAGAATTAATTCTACAACTGCCGACAAAACTTAAAGAAGCTCAAAATATTTTTACAAAAACAGGAGGGTTACACGCTGCCGCATTATTTGATATTGAAGGAAACTTATTAAAATTACGAGAAGATGTGGGACGACACAATGCTTTAGATAAATTAATTGGTTCTGCTATTTTAAGTAAAGAAATGCCTCTAAATAATTGTATTGTGATGGTGAGTGGACGCTCTAGCTTTGAAATCTTACAAAAGTGTATTATGGCTAAGATTCCTCTGTTATGTGCTGTGTCTGCACCGAGTAGTTTAGCCGTGACTTTAGCCCAAGAATTTAAAGTAACATTAATTGGATTTTTACGAGAAAATCGTTTTAATATTTATACAGAAGCAGAGCGAATTATCTGAAAACTTAAGAGTTTATTGAGGTTCAATAATTGATCCTATTAATAAAATAGTATCTGTTTTATTGTCTCGAATAGCAGAGATAAAGGGGCGATTTAAAACCATACTAAATTGATTTTTAGCAGAAAATAGAGGTTTTAATTTCAGATCAAGGGGATTAAATGAAGGAGAATTTGTGCCTGTTTCATTCATTTTTAATAAGGTTTTATGTTTAATTCCATCAATATAAGCAGGACGAGAACTTAAAGCAGAAAAATTAGCATCTGACTGTTTAAATATGGTTGATACTCCTAAAGATTTTAACGTATTTTTTAGATCAACTTCATATTCAATATGAAAACGGGGTATTTGGACTAAACCTGTTTTTTTACTAAACTTATTTAACCATTTACTCCAGTTATTAACAGTTAATTGACCAATTATATCTTTGATAGTTTTATTGGGTTTAGGAAGAAACAGATACAAACTAAACCGTCCATCACCATAGGGAATATTAACAGTTTGAAAAACTGAATTTTCCCAATATTTATATTGGCCTTGACGAGACATAAAAGGATAAATTTTCTGATGGCCATTAGATAAATTAAACGGTTGATCAGTAGTCAAATTTTTGTCAAAATTAACCTGCCAATCCCCTTGAAAAGAAACAGCATTGATTAAAAATAAAGTATCATCATGACTCAGCTTATTCATAATATTCTGAATTTTGCCCTGAGTTTTATCTTGAACCCAACGATTAATAATCCCAAGAGATTCAGAACTGGTAAAATTCAAATTAGTAATCTTAGTATCATAGTATTTTTGATTATCCTTAAGAAACTGATAACGAAAAGAAAACCCTTGTTTAGCCCAAACTGAATTAGCCATCACTAATTCAACTTTATTATGATTAGTATTAATTTCTTTAAGTAAAGTTTGATTAGATTGATTTAAAGCATCAATATCTACCCCTTCAACGTCCAAAAGTGAGGCGATTTCTTGCTGAGTATTGCCCCTAGAACCATTGTAGAGAAGGGACACAGACAAGGCTATACTACTAGGAGAAATAAAAATATTTTCTCCCCCCCTAACTTTAGTTAAGGTCGAAAAGAGCTTAAAGCCAAATTCCGTCTGAGTATTCACCAATTGTCCCTGATTGAGAGATTTTTTGGGAAATAACACAGTAGGAGAAACTTCCTGGACAGCTTGAGCGTCTGGTAATATACTCAGAACGCGAGTCTTTGATAGGGGGAAAAACAAAGTCAACGAAAACAGACAAAGAAAGCCCATAGTTGCGGTTATAGCTTGTTGATTTCTCATCACCCTCACTCCTATTGATTAAACAGGTATGTTGACCAATGCTTAGAGAAAATACTCTAAAGCCTTGTCTGCGTTACCATTTGAGCAACGGTCAGTTTTTTTGTAGCCATTTGGGAGTTAACATGCTCCTTCTCAGAGGATATACTTGATCCCTCAATATAAACCCTTAGAATTGTGAATAAATGATTATATCTATCAACGAAATGCCTAGCTCAAGGCAAGCAAAGGAGGTAAGCTAAGACGGTGAACATCGCAGTAATTATGCAAAAGGGTGGGGTAGCCATGTGGCCCCTACTATTTCTCTCGGTATTATCATTAAGTACCATTATTGAGCGTTTTTGGTTCTGGGGCAGATTTTTACTGAAACAAGGGCAGATTATCAGCCGAATTATGGATGCAGCCGCCCGTAATTGGGATTTAGCTCCAAAAATCGCTAAAGAATATAGTAATCATCCCCTGGGTAATTATCTTTATTCTCCTTTACGTTTAGTGAATGCAGATCCAGAGGTGTTTCATTTAGCTTTAGAATCAGCCGCAGATGATGAATTAGCCCTCATGCGACGGGGAGACAAGGTATTAGAAGCGGTAATTGCCCTCTCTCCTTTGTTAGGATTATTGGGAACCGTATTAGGATTAATTACCTCCCTGAGTGATATTCAACTAAGTGATTTGGGAACATCTTCGACAGCAGGTGTGACCCTAGGAATTTCGGAAGCACTGATCTCAACAGCCGCAGGATTAATTGTAGCTATCATTAGTTTGGCTTTTTACCGTGTCTTTCAATCTCTTTGGTTTAACCAAGTTAGAGTATTTCGTAAAACGGGTAACGAATTAGAGCTAATTTATCGTCAACGGTGGCTCGAAGAAGAAGATTATCCCCCAGCAAATCCGGTGAATCAGGACTTTAAATACGATGAATAAAGAATTAAACTTTACTCAGAACGACTAACTATTACTTTCGTAATCTTGAGGGATTAAAGGTGGCCATGACACAGACAACAATAAAAAAAAGATTACCTCGTAAAACCAGATCTCAAATTCATGTTCGTCCCTTAAAATTGGGACAGGGTATACCCGTCGAACAAGAGGTACGCATTGAAATTGTTCCGTTAATAGACGTTATTTTTTGTATTTTGACCTTCTTTATCTTAGGGGCAGTAGGTCTATCCCGTCAGCAAGCCATGGAATTAGAACTACCTAAAGCAGGTAGTGGTTCCCCCCAAATGCGGGAAATGTTGGTGGTGAGTCTTGATGATTTTAGTCAAGTTTATGTCGAAAAACAACTGGTAAACCGCAATCAGTTATTTGATGCCATAAAAAACTATCACCAATTTAATCCTAATGGTGTAATGGTGCTTCATGCTTCGAGAAATGCCAGTTATAACGACGTGATTCAAGTCCTTGATATGCTTAAACAAGTTGGGGGCGATCGCGTGGCTTTAGCGACATTACCCGGCGAATCTAACCCTGGAAACAACTGGAGTAATCCTACAGCAAATCCCTTACCATCAGAGAGTGGTTTACCTGGAACTGTTCCCAATGGTTTCCCTCAGACTATACCATCCAACCAATCTCAAGGATTTGGTACTATACCCACTACCCCGCCTAATTCGACCCTACCTGGTGTTCCTACTACACCTCCAAGCACACCACCGACTAATTAAGTGACACTCCTCCCGACGCTCACCGCAAGCGGGACAGCGCGGGCTTCCCTACCTCACAGTAGGACGTTACTGTTGGCTGGCTTTTTTGTCAATTTTCTTAGATAGTTTTGATGAGGTTAGAAAGTGCGACGACGAGCGAGTAATTGCTCTTCTAAGGCAGCAATTCGATTATAGGCGGCGGTTAGTTGCGCAGTAAGTCGCCGTACTTGAATATCTGTGGTTAGAATCACTTCTCCCTCTGTCGTAACTAGGGTATCGCTGGCCCGATCATCGACTAGAATGTCTTTATGTTCCATCACCGACTTCAAATGTCCATGAGTGGGTAAGGCAGTAGGCTTCGGTAAAGCATTCTGATGAGACATGGTTGCCACAGAATATCTTCGGTTAGTCATCATCGGGTCATATTGTCCACTTGACCCTACTATCTGTTTAGTAAGCTGCTCAACAATATGATGGAGTTGATCTACTTTATGATTGATCTCATTAATTTGGTGCTGTAGTCCATCCATAGGATTGCCCATCATTGAAAACTTTTATATCTTTTATCCTAAAAGGAAGTGAGAAGATAGGTTACAGAATGCTGATTGATTTAACGATTACTTCACTACTCTTCATTAAATGATAAAGTTCTACTCTTTTTGTTAAGCTTTTTTATAAAGAAGTTAACCGTCAATTTTGATACAATAATATTCATGTTTAACCGTCGTTCTTTTCTTCTTAGTCTAGGAACAATTGCACTAAATCAACTATTATCGGGGTGTGGCGATAGTGAGAATGGATTAGATATCTTATTGCTTAAAGGTTCAATTCCGCCTCAGCTTTTAAGACTATTCCGTCAACAACTCTCGAAGACACAAACCCTATCCCTGAAACCTCTAGCAAACTTAAAAGAGTTATTTAAACTTCTAGAAACTTGGCATGATAAAGATGCTCAAAATTCAGGTTTTTTGCCTTATCTTCCTTTAGTTAATCCTCAACCCCCTCCTGTTAGTGATTTACTGACTTTAGGTGATAGTTGGTTAACTCAAGCAATTCAAGGGCAATTAATTCAACCGTTTGAGATAAGTGAAATTCCTGGTTGGGAAAAATTACCACCCCGTTGGCAGGCTTTAGTTAGACGAGATAATAAGGGAAAAATTGCAGATGATGGACAAATTTGGGGTGTTCCTTATCGTTGGGGAACGACATTAATTGTTTATGATGAAAATCAGTTTCAAAAGTTAGGATGGACTCCTACAGATTGGTCAGATTTATGGCGCGAAGAATTACGAGATCGCCTTGCTATAATTGATCAACCTAGAGAAGTAATTGGCTTAACTTTAAAAAAATTAGGACAGTCTTATAATACTCCTAATTTAAGAGATATTTCTGAGTTAAAATCTCAACTATTCGCCTTACAAAGACAGGTTAAATATTATAGTAATAAACACTATTTACAACCTTTACTTGTAGAAGATGTTTGGTTAAGTGTCGGATGGTCAACTGATATTCTTCCTTTACTTGCTAATAATCGGAATCTTAAAGCGGTGATTCCCCAATCAGGAACTGCTATTTGGTCAGACTTATGGGTAAAACCTAGCCTGAAAACTAAAGAATCTCAATTATCTGATGTAGCTAAAAAATGGATTGAGTTTTGCTGGCAAACTAAATCGGTTAATTTAATTAGTCTATTTACTGATGGTACTTCACCAATGATTTATCAGACCCCAGAAAAAGATATAGAAAAAGAAATTAAAAATAATCCGCTTCTTTTTATTAATCAAGAAATTAGCAAAAAATCAGAGTTTCTTTATCCTTTATCAAAAGAAAGTCAACAGCAATATGAAAACCTTTGGAAAGAGATGAGAAATAGTTAAAAATATCACCATGAAAACTTTATTTATTTGGCTAATTAAGGGATATAGAAACTTAATTTCTCCACTATTTCCTCCTAGTTGTCGTTTTCAACCTACTTGCTCTCAATATACCCTAGAAGCTATTGAAAGATTTGGAGTAGTTAAAGGTAGTTGGTTAGGAATTAAACGTATTTTACGCTGTCATCCCTTTCATCCAGGGGGTTATGACCCTGTTCCTCCTTTAAATCGGGATAAATTATGAATTATGTTGCTAAACCTTAGTTGTTATTATTATAGAAGCCATAAAAATAAAAAAATAGGGGTGAACGGCCGTTGACCCCTACAACTGGGTTGGCTGTACATAAAACTTGTGCCACCTTAAATGTTCACAAAGGGGCCTTTTACAAGAAACCGACAAAAATGGTTAAGATAGACAATAGGCGACCCAATCTCCACTGCGATTCATGAAAGTATCTTCTGATAATTACCCTAAGTCTCTGATTCGTCCCGTGCAGTATCGGGATCTTGACTGGTTGGAAGCCCTTACCAGTGATTCTGCTCAATCCCAACAAAACTCCGTTTCTGTCTCATTTCAAGAGCAATTACAACAGGTTAGACGTTGGTTTGGACTGCTGAAGTTTCTCAGTTGGTTTCCTAATCTGTTTCAGGATCATTTTCGCGTCTATGTAGCTGAATTACCGAAATCTTCCCCAGAAGTTAACTTAAAGGGGTTTATCCAGATTTCGCCTTTTAATACGGGGCGTAGTACCTGGCGTGTAGAACGGGTTATCATAGCTGATGGAGAAGGAGAACCGGAATTATTGACTAATCCTAAAGGCATCGGTTCTCAATTATTACGCCATTGTCTAGAAAAGATCTGGGAAGCCAGAACTTGGGTATTAGAAGTTAATATTAATGAAAAAAATACCCTTGCATTGTATCGTCAAAATGGGTTTCAACCTTTGGCCCAATTAACTTATTGGTTTTTAGAACCAGAATTATTACAACAACTGGCCCAACATAATTCAGATTTATCCAATTTATTACCTGTTAGTAATGCTGATGCTCATCTACTTTATCAGTTAGATTGTGTGTCTATGCCCCCATTATTACGGCAAGTTTTTGATCGCAACCCCCAAGATTTTAGGACTCGTTTTTTAACTGGGTTTTTTTCAAAATGGCAAGAGTGGTTTAATCAACGAGAAGTGGCCGAGGGATATGTATTTGAACCCCAACGTAAAGCAGCGATCGGCTATTTTAAATTAATCCTATCTAAAGATGGTTCACAAGCTCATCAAGCTCAATTAACTGTTCATCCTGCTTATACTTGGCTTTATCCTAAGTTACTGGCTCAGATGGCTCAAATTGTCCAAAAATTTCCTAATCCAAGTTTAGAATTAGTGTCATCAGATTATCAACATGAACGAGAAGAATATCTAGAAAAATTAGGAGCAAAACCTATAGAACATTCTTTGTTGATGTCTCGTTCTGTTTGGCATAAACTCAAAGAAGTGAAACCAGAAGGACTGCATTTATCAGAAATGTTCCAAGGGTTACAAGCAGTTCCTCGAACTCCTATTCCTAGTCGTATGGCCTGGCTAAAAACACCCTTAAACCCTTCAGAAAAAAACACTAAACCGAATAATCAAAAAGAGCAAAATTCTTCTCTAGAACCTTCAGAAAACCCTGATCACGAGTAAGGAAAATTAATGAACTGTTAACCCAAACGACTGAGCAAATACACTCAAAATGTTTTTGAAGCTCTGTTGTTATGTAAAATCAGTTTTAGGGAACAATAACAGTAAATTGATTGAGATGATCTAGAGTATGAAAGCTTCAGAAACCAGTAATTTCGTTATAGAAATACAGAAAATTAACTAACAACTAGAAAAAATACCCACAATTGATACACAAACCGTTAGCATAGAGAGGTGAGCGATCTATTTTATCCGTTGCGATCTCTAAAAGCGGGAAACTGGTTTAAATTAATCTGTGGCGCAAGTTTTCAAGACTTGCCAGCCATTCGCACTCTCACCCTTATTTATACTTTAGCGGGTGTTGATTGCATCGATGTTGCTGCTGATACGGCCGTCATTAATTCGGCTAAAGAAGGGATAAAAATAGCCCAAGGTTTGGGAAATATTGCCAAAAAGAAAGGCTATCAGGGCATAAATAACCCCTGGCTAATGGTAAGTTTAAATGACGGGGAAGACCCCCATTTTCGCAAAGCTTACTTTAATGCTCAAATTTGTCCCCCAGACTGTCCCCGTCCCTGCGAAACCATTTGTCCTGCCCAAGCGATCAACTTATTTGGGGTCATCGATCAGCGTTGTTATGGATGTGGTCGCTGTTTACCTGTCTGTCCCCATAATTTAATTCAGACGCGATCGCATATTATCACCCCAAATCAGATTATTCCCCTTATTGAACCGATGGGAGTAGATGCCCTCGAAATTCATACCCAAGTGGGTCGAGAAGCCCAATTTAAGCAGTTGTGGCAAGCGATCGCCCCTTGGGTGGATCAGTTAAAACTGATTGCCATTAGCTGTCCCGATGGAGAATCATTAATTGATTATCTCCACACTCTTTATGAGGTAATGTCTCCCTTGCCCTGCCCTTTGCTATGGCAAACAGACGGTCGCCCCATGAGTGGAGATATCGGCAAAGGAACTACCCATGCTGCCATAAAACTCGCCCAAAAAGTCCTTAATTCTAGTTTACCAGGATTGGTGCAATTAGCAGGAGGAACTAATCATCATACTGTTCCTAAATTAAGAGAATTAGGATTATTAAAGGAGGCAAGAGATAAAAGAATAGAAAATGATACCTTTGTAGTAGGGGTTGCTTATGGCAGTTATGCCCGTTCTTTATTGTCTCCCATTTTAGAAACATTAGAAATGACCTCAATGTCTTCAAATACAACTCATCAGTTAGAAAATTATCCTGATTTACTCTGGCAAGCGGTAGCTACTGCTTATGAATTAGTTTCTCAGATTAAATCCTTTTAAACAATAAACAAAGGAAAGCTTTCAACCTTGAATTGTTAATTGTTAACCTCATCCATACCTTTATCAGATTCAGAACCTTTAATGCCAAATAATACCCTTTCTCAACGGATGCAAATTACCGATGATATCGGTAAACTTCTTGCTATTTTACCGCCAGATATTCGTCAGCAAATTGAGCAACATCCTAAACAAGATCGCTTAATTGAAGTTGTTATGGATTTGGGAAGATTACCAGAAGCGCGGTTTCCTGATGAAGCGGTTTATTTAGGAAATACACCCATTTCCCCCGAAGATTTACAACATTGTATTGAACGAGTCGGCAGTTTTAGTGGGGATAACCGGGCCGGAATTGAACGAACTTTACACCGTATTAGTGCCATTCGTAACCGCACAGGTATTATTATCGGATTAACCTGTCGTATGGGACGGGCCGTTTTTGGTACCATCAGCATGATTCGGGATTTAGTAGAAACGGGTCAATCCTTACTGCTTTTGGGTCGTCCTGGAGTGGGTAAAACGACGGCCTTGCGAGAAATTGCCAGGGTATTAGCAGATGATTTTAATAAGCGGGTGGTCATTATTGACACCTCTAACGAAATTGCCGGAGATGGAGATATTCCTCATCCGGCCATTGGTCGGGCCCGACGGATGCAGGTTTCCCGTCCTGAATTACAACATCAGGTAATGATCGAGGCTGTGGAAAATCATATGCCAGAAGTGATCGTTATTGATGAAATTGGTACAGAATTAGAGGCATTAGCGGCCCGAACTATTGCAGAACGAGGAGTACAATTAGTAGGGACGGCCCACGGCAACCGCATTGATAATTTGATTAAAAATCCGACTTTATCCGACTTAGTAGGAGGAATTCAAGCGGTAACGTTAGGGGATGAGGAGGCCCGACGACGGGGTTCTCAGAAGACCGTATTAGAACGGAAGGCCCCCCCAACTTTTGAAATTGCCATCGAAATGTTAGAACGTCAGCGTTGGGTGATTCATGAAAATGTGTCCCACACGGTTGATATGTTGTTACGGGGTGTAGAACCTAACCCACAAGTCAGAACGGTTGATGAGAACGCAGAACTGACTATTACCCAAGAAAAGTTAGACAAACCTCCCAGTTATGGGTTAACTGGTACGGTCGGTTTAGAAAGTGTCCCTCGGCCCACGGGATTACGCGCATCAGGACGCATGACTCCTCTTGCACCGATGGGGCTAAATCAAGGGGGATTCTCTAGTGATTTTGAGCGTCTTTTGGATGAGTCTTGGTGTCAACCGGAAGGGGAAGGGGAAAGCGAAAAAATACGCATTCCTGGCCCTAATGGGGAGGATTTCCCTGTTTATGTCTATCCCTATGGTATCGGGCGATCGCAGCTTGAACAGGTGATTGATGTTCTTAATTTACCTGTTGTTCTAACGAAAGATCTCAGTAATGCGGATGTGGTGTTGGCCTTGCGTTCCCATCTGAAAAATGAGTCTAAGTTACGTCAGATTGCCAGGGTTCGTCAAATTCCTGTACATGGGGTAAAATCTAACACTATTCCCCAAATTACTCGTACTTTGCGGCGATTATTAGGGATGGATGAGGTCAAAATCCCTGAGACGGCTGATTTACGGTTGTTTACTCGTGGGGGTAATGATGATGAGTTGGAAGCTTTGGAAGAAGCGCGACTGGCAGTAGAACAGATTGTATTACCAAAAGGGCAACCTGTGGAGTTATTACCGCGATCGCCGCAAGTGCGAAAAATGCAGCATGAATTAGTAGAACATTATCGGTTACAGTCTGATAGTTTTGGGGAGGAACCTAACCGTAGATTACGGATTTATCCGGCTTAATAAGATACTTTGTCGGGGCGGGTTTATCTAATATATTTATTAGAATCATGTAATTTTGTTAATAACCCGCCCTTGTATGCGAACCCATTAATAAAATGTTTTTTGTTTAAGTAATGTTAACGATATCAGATAAATAGTTAGTAACATCAAGAATTGTTTTTAAATGTGTCAGAGACAGTTTTGGTAACTGATTTTGAATTTGTTTCCGAATTTATTGCATTTGCTCTGTTTTACTTGTATAAGTTATTTTGTTATTCATACAATTTCTATTTTGAAAAATTAGGTATCATTAAAATAATTGGTTCTACCGGACAAGTTATGGTAAATTATTACAAATGATAGACCTTTGATAGACCTTAACTCGCTCAGAATTAAGCTATACAAACAAAGGTTGCCTACGCAACCGAGAATTTAGTCCGCGTAGGCGGACTTAGTCTTTATAGGATCAGACATAAGGTCTGTCATTAATTATTAATTTAGCATAGTAAGTCCGATAGAACCAAATAATTGAGAATTATAATAGCATATTTTGTCAAAAATGACAACATTAATCACGAACTGTAGAGTTCAATGACGGGCAAAATGCCCATTCCACAAAAAACATAAAAATTAACCTAAATATTTAAAAATAAGCATAATCACTAATAGCCTAAATCACTCTTTTGGGGGAATAATAAAAAGATAAACCATGATACTTTTAAGAAGAGTATATAAGTAAAGCTCATAATTCGTAGAGTGGGTTAGACGCGGCTATGATTTTGATGAAAAACTAATAAGTTTTAAGGCGCGTCGTAACCCACCATCTTAAGTATTGTAGGCTTATTATACATTTTATACCAAGATCGGGAGAGCCTATATTACGTCCCACACGATACTTTATTGAGTCGCAAACTACTGTAAATTTAGATACGGACTGGGTTATTTTTGGGAGGAACAATGAAAACAACTCACAAATATCGATTTTATGTCCAACGTAAATATCAAATATTTATTATATTTTTTCTGCTGACTTTACTAATTATTTGGTGGGGACATAATAGTTTTAACTCTCATTTATTTACCTCAGAAGGATTACACAATATTCTCACTAAATCAGGTTGGCTTGCCCCTTTTATTTATATCATTTTTTTAGTTATTTCTGTGGTCATTTCTCAAATTCCTGCTATTCCATTAGTGATGGCTGCTGGAATGGTTTGGAATCCTCCCCTTGCTACTATATATAGTGTAATTGGGGGATTTTTAGGAGGATTATTAGCCTATTATTTAGGTCGTACTTTAGGAAGAAATGGAATTAAAGCATTGACAGGAAAAATGTTTTATATTTCTAAAGACAGAGGAGAAATTTATCTCGGTTTTCTAATTTTTATGACTCGACTAATTCCTTTATTTTCTTTTGATTTAATTAGTTATGCTTCTGGTTTTGCTGGAATTTCTTTGCCTATTTATGCAATTAGTACTTTATTCGGCATGATTCCACCTACATTTTTATTAACTTATATGGGGTCTAGTTTAACCTTAGATTTTTATCAGAAATTGAATATTATGAGCTTTTTATTATTAAGTACCTTAATATTTGCTTGGTTGATTCATCGCTATAATTTTTTAGGTTTAAAAAATTTAATTCATGTTGAATAATATCTAATACTAATTTTTTATAAACGTAGGTTGGGTTGAGGCACGAAACCCAAAACTAAAATCTTATTGTAGGGGTCAACGGCCGTTGACCCCTACGTTTTATATCTAAAGAGTTATTCCTAAAAACGTAATAATTTGAGGGAATATTCTCGTACAAGCTGTGGCTAATTTAGTGGCAGGTTCTAATCCTTTAGCAAGAGTTTCTAATAAATTAACGGCTCGGGTTTTTTACATAAATCAATGATTCTCAGCAAAAAACTAGATAAACCCGCCGGAGGCTGTGCAATTAATTTTGCTTCGGTACTTAAATATCCAATAGTAATTGGGTAAAATTAGCATATAGTTAATGTTGAGCTTAATAATATGGTTTCGGCAACTTACAAATGGTCGATAGATAAATGGCACGAATTGGTGAAATCTGGAGTGCTAGAAGGGCAAAAGGTGGAGTTATTAGAAGGAGATATCGTTGAGATGAGTCCAGAGGGTGTCGAACATAGCTTTACTAACGAGAGCATAGTTATTTATCTACGAAACAAGCTATCTCGATTAGCTCATGTTAGAGAATCTCATCCTATCACTTTAGATAATTCTGAACCCGAACCCGATATTGCTATTGTTAGATTGCCTTTAGCTATTTATCGTACCCATCATCCTTATGCAGAAGATATTTATTGGTTAATTGAGGTGTCCCAAGGAACACTCAAGAAAGATTTAGAACAGAAAGTTACTACTTATGCTCGTAATAGAATCTCTGAATATTGGGTAATCGATCTAAAAAATAAGAAGTTAATTATTCATACTCAGCCGAATAAAGATAAATACTTGCAAATAGTTGAATATAAATCGGGAATAGTAATGCCTCAAGCTTTTGCCAATATCGAGATCGAGATCGATAATTTATTGTTGTATTAATTGTTGCCAATTCAGGTGTTATTGATTTGCGCCATGCTGTAATACCGCCAGCTAAAACAAAGGTATGTACTCCTTAATAATCCTTTCTTCCGTACTTATGTTGAAAAGGAATAATAAGCTATAATATTTTACTAGTGGATTAGGTTTTCGATGAAAGAGTCTAAATTGATCGAATCGTCAGAAAAGCCAAAGATTCAGAAGGCGAAAGGATTAAATGCAATTTCTTTACGCTTAGTCTTAATCTTGCCCTTTGTCCTGCAAATTGTTGGTGCAGTAGGATTAGTAGGCTATCTTTCCTTCAAAAACGGACAGCAAGAAGTGAATAATTTAGCTGGTCAACTGCGAAGAACTCACACAAAACAAATTTCCTATTATCTTAGCAACTACTTATCCGTCCCCCAAGAAATTAATCAGATTAATCAGGAAATAATTACATCAGGCTTGCTAAAGTTAGATGACTTTGAACGAATGGGACATTTATTTTGGCAGCAGGTACAGACATACGAAGTAGGTTATATTGACTTTGCTAATGAAGAGAAAGAATTTCTTGGCGTTGAGCGATTTGATAATGGTCAGATATTACTCCACGAAGAACAGAAAAATACAAACAGAAAAAGCTTTAAGTATAAGATTGACAATCATGGTAATCGAAAATATCTGGGAACAACTGACGTTATTGAAGATATCCGTAAAGAGGGTTGGTATGCCGATGCTGTTAAGGCTGGACACCCTATTTGGACACAGATTTATCAATGGGACGACAAGCCAGTATTATCGATTTCCTCAAGCTACCCAATCTACGACAAAAATAAAAATCTATTAGGTGTGATTGGGGTTGACCTAGTTCTTTCTCAAATTAACGATTTTTTGAGGACAATTTCAATTAGTCCTTCAAGTTGTATCTTCATTTTAGAGAGAAATGGATTAGTTGTGGCTAGTTCTAGTGAGGTTCCTTTTTCTGAGGTTGTTGATGGTAAAGTTAATCGACTGAGTGCGTCAGGAAGTTCAGATATACTTATAAAATATAGCACTGAATTTTTGCAAAAAAAGTTTGGTGATTTGTCCAAAATAGAGCAAAGCCATCAATTAGATTTTTTTCTACCTAATAGTAATGAACGTTATTTTTTGCAAGTCACACCCTGGAAAGATAAATATGGATTGAATTGGCTAGTGATAGTAGTCGTACCTGAGTCAGATTTTATGGGACAGATTAATGCCAATAGACAAATAACCATCATCCTCTGTGTTTTAGCCCTAATAATAGCCATTATTCTCGGATTAATTACCTCCTCTTGGATTACTCAACCCATTCGACGTTTGAGTCAAGCATCTGTTGCTATTGCTCAAGGAAATTTGAACCAAAAAGTAGAAGTTAAAGGCATCATTGAACTAGCTATTTTATCCCATTCTTTCAATGAGATGGCCCAACAATTACAAGCCTCCTTTGCTAATTTAGCTAGTACCAATCAACAACTAGATCAAACTAATGCAGAATTAGAGAAAATCAATCAAGAATTAGAAATTAGAGTAGAAGAAAGAACTGCTGAATTAAAAGAAGCCAAAACTCTTGCCGAATCAGCTAATCGTGCTAAAAGCAAATTTATTGCTAACATGAGTCACGAACTTCGCACTCCCCTTAACGCCATCCTTGGTTTTAGCCAACTGCTGGACCGTGAAACCTCTCTAACCCAACAACAACAAGGGAATATTCGCATTATTAATCGCAGTGGCCAACACTTATTATCCCTCATTAATGATGTATTAGATTTAGCCAAAATTGAGTCAGGAAAAATGACTCTTTATGGTACTGATTTCGATTTATACGATTTATTAGACCTCATCCATGAAATGTTAGCATTGAAAGCAACATCTAAAGGGTTACAGTTAATTATTGAACGTGATAACAATCTACCCAAATATATCAACACAGATGAGAAAAAATTGCGTCAAGTTTTGCTTAATTTATTAGGGAATGCTATTAAATTTACCCATCAAGGCACTGTAACCCTAAGAGTAGGATTAGGAGACAAAGCTAACCATATTAACTTTGAAGTGGAAGATACCGGCGCAGGTATTGCGCCTGAAGATATAGACAGTTTATTTAAACCTTTTGTCCAAACAGAAATAGGCAAACAATCTCAACACGGAACAGGTTTAGGCTTGCCAATTAGTAAGAAATTTATTGAACTTATGGGCGGGAAAATTACGTTTAGTTCTCAAGTTAACCAAGGAACTATCTTTCGCTTTAGTATCGAATTTAAATTAAGTGAATATCGTAAAATAAAAGAACAAAAATCCCTTCAAAGAGTCATTGCACTAGCACCAAATCAACCAGAATATCGAATTTTAGTCGTAGATGATTATTGGGAAAATCGTCAAGTATTATTAAAATTACTACAACCAATTGGTTTTACTGTCCGAGAAGCTTGTAATGGACAAGAAGCTGTAGACATTTGGCAAGAATGGCAACCCAATCTTATTTGGATGGATATGAGGATGCCAGTAATGAATGGTTATGAAGCAACTCAACAGATTAGATCCCATCTTCAAGGACAAGCCACAGCCATTCTAGCGTTAACTGCTAGCACTTTAGAAGAAGACAAAGCCGTTGTCCTTTCGGCAGGTTGTGATGATTTTATTCGTAAACCTTTTCAGGAAGAAGTCATTTTTAAGAAGATGACGCAATATTTGGGAGTTCGTTATCTCTATGAAGATATTCACCCAGAGGATATCTCAAAAGCTGTTAACATTGATAAGTTAACCGCCGAAGCTTTAAGGATTATGCCTGATGAATGGTTAGAGGAACTTGCTGAAGCCGCTGCTTTAATTAATAATCAACTTATTACTCAATTACTCTCTCAAATATCTGAAGAACATCAAAGTTTAGCCCAAGCTATTCACATAGAAGTTGATAATTTTGATTTTGAACGTCTTATGAACCTTGCACAAAATGCTATAAACAATGGACAATGAATAATAACTTTAAAAGGTTTCCTCTACGCTTAATTTTGATATTGCCTTTTGTTCTTCAAATTTTTGGTGCGGTGGGATTGGTAGGTTATCTTTCTTTTAGAAGTGGACGACAATCAGTAGTTGAGTTGATTAATCCATTGGAAGAAGAAATTGCCAGCCGTGTTGAGAAAGAAACAATTAATTTCTTAAGGACACCCCATTTAGTTAACCAAGTTTTGCTCTCTAGTATCTATAGTGGTAATCTGAATCTAGAAGACAAGCCAGCCTTAGAAAAATTATTTTTTACTCAAATTAAATCTCATGGAATTGTTTCATATCTTTTTTATCTAGACAATTTTGGCAATTTTACCGGAGTTCAACAACTTGATAATGGTCAATTTATTAATAAAATTAAAGATAAATCCACAGGTAAAAATAGAAATATCTACGAACTTGATGAGCAAGGTCGTCGCGTTAAACTAATTAAAAGTACAGAATTTGATAGCAAGGAATATTTTTCATTCCCTCACTCTAAAGACACAAAAATCAAAAAAATAGACCAATCAACTTGGAGCAAAGTTTCTCTATCTTCTAGTGTATTGGCTTTGGAAATTAAAGCTCTTACGCCAGTATACAGTAAGATAGGTAAATTACAAGGTGTATTAGGAGTCGAACTTTTTCTATCTCAAATTAGTCAGTTTCTCCGCAAGCTCAAAGTCAGTGAGTCTGGACAATATTTTATTTTAGAACGTTCTGGGGAAATGATTGCAAGTTCAAGTTTAGAGTACCCTTACATTGAAAAAAATAATAGACAATTTCGACTGCTGGCGACAAAAAGCCACGATCCTTTGACTCAGGCAACAGCAAAACATCTATTACAAAAGTTTGGAGATTTTAATCAAATTACGTCCGGTCAACGCTTCACTTTTGAACTTAATGGCCAACGGCAACTTGTTTATGTGCAACCACTAAAAGATCCTGGAGGAATAGATTGGTTAACGATTGTTGTTATTCCCGAATCTGATTTCATGGCCCAAATAAATGCTAATACCCAAACAACTATCATCCTCTGTATTTTAGCATTAATAGTCGCCATTATTCTAGGCTTAATGACCTCTCGTTGGATTACTAAACCAATTGTGCGTCTGAGTAAAGCCTCAGTTGATATTGCTCAAGGAGATTTGAACCAACAAGTAGAAATACAAGGTATTATCGAACTAGAAGTTCTATCCGACTCTTTTAATGAGATGGCGCAACAACTGCAAGCGTCGTTCAATAATTTAGCTCGTACTAATCAACAACTAGATCTTATCAATCAAGAATTAGAAACCAGAGTAGAACAAAGGACAAATGAGCTAAAACAAGCTAAAGAATTAGCAGAGTCAGCCAACCGTGCTAAAAGCGAATTTCTGGCTAATATCAGTCATGAACTGCGGACTCCCCTTAACTCCATCCTCGGTTTTAGCCAACTGATGAACCGTGAAACATCTCTGACAAAACCGCAACAAGAGAATATTGATATCATCAATCGTAGTGGTGAACACTTATTATCTCTGATTAATGACGTACTAGATTTAGCCAAAATTGATTCAGGAAAAATGACTTTCTACCCCAGAGATTTCGATTTTTATGATTTATTAGACCTAATCATAAAAATGTTAGCCCTCAAAGCTAAATCTAAGGGGTTACAGCTTATTTTTGAACGTAGCAACGAATTACCTCGATATATCAATACTGATGAGAAAAAACTGCGTCAAGTTCTGATTAATTTACTAAGTAATGCCATCAAATTTACTGCATCTGGTAGAGTAACTTTACGAGTAGAATTAGGAGAGAAAGCTAACAATATTAACTTTGAAGTAGAAGATACAGGTGCAGGCATTGCACCCGACGAGATAGAAAGTTTATTTGAACCTTTTGTGCAAACAGAAATAGGCAAAAAATCCCAAAAAGGAACAGGTTTAGGCTTACCTATTAGCAAAAAATTTATTGAACTGATGGGAGGGAAAATTAAGGTTAGTTCAGTATTAGGCAAAGGCAGTATCTTTCAATTCACAATTCAATCTAATTTGAGTGATACTACTCAAATTAAAACACACCAAGCAACTTCAAGAGTCATTAGACTCGAACCTAACCAACAAGAATATCGAATTTTAGTAGCAGATGATCGCACTGAAAACCGACAACTATTATTACAATTATTACAACCAATTGGTTTTTCCCTCAAAGAAGCCAGCAATGGACAAGAAGCTGTAGAAATTTGGCAACAATGGCAACCCCATCTAATTTGGATGGACATGAGAATGCCTGTGATGAACGGTTATGAAGCGACTCAAAATATTAAATCCCATCTCCAAGGACAAGCAACGGCAATTATTGCTTTAACCGCTAGTACCTTTGAAGAAGAAAAAGTATGTGTTCTTGCGGCTGGTTGTGATGATTTTGTCCGTAAACCTTTTTCAGAAGAAGTCATTTTTCAGAAGATAGAACAATACTTGGGGGTACGCTATGTCTATGAAAGTATTGAGGCTGGAGATAATTTTGAATTAGCTAGTATTGAGGAATTAACCGTTGAAGCTTTAAGGATAATGCCTGATGAATGGCTAAGGGAACTTGCCGAAGCTGCTGCCCTTATTAATAATCAACTAATTGCCCAATTATTGTCTCAAATACCTAAAGAAAATCAAAGTTTAGCCCAAGCTATTCACAAAGAAGTCGATGATTTTGATTTTGAGCATATTCTTAACCTGGCTCAAGAAGCTATTAAGTGATAATTGATTATGAAATCATGTTGAGTTGTTGATCTAGATCACCATCACAGAGAATATAATCAAGATATAATTGGTAATTGGTGATGAGTTTATAACTCCTTAATCGGGAAAACATCAAAAGAAGGCGTTGCTGATTGATGGTATGATTTTTAGTTCGCGCAAAGACGTAAAGACGCAAAGAATCGACGCAAAAAATGGTTGTTTCATACTCTGATTCAGCAAGTACCAAAAGAAAAGTTGGACAAGATGAATTTCATTAGTACCAATAAACCAATTAGTTTACTTAATAACCGTCAGTTTATGAATTCTAACAAGTTAGATTATTTTGGCCGCAATATTTTAATTGTTGATGATATTCCCGATAATCTCAGATTTTTATCCGCGTCTTTAAGCAGGCAAGGCTATCAAGTTCGTTGTGTTAAAAATGGGGCAATGGCATTAATCACAGCCCAAAAATCTCCACCAGATCTTATTTTATTAGATATTAAAATGCCAGAAATGGATGGATATGAAGTTTGTGAAAAGCTCAAAGCCAACGAATTAACTCGTGACATTCCTGTCATTTTTTTAAGTGCCTTAGATGATGTTTTTGATAAGGTAAAAGCCTTTACAGTGGGTGGCGCAGACTATATCAGCAAACCTTTTGAAATTCAAGAAGTGTTAGTTCGCATAGAACATCAATTATCTTTACAAGCAGCTAAAGCAGAAATTTATCAGCTAAATGCCAAATTGGAACAAAAAGTTCAAGCAAGAACCGCAAAATTAGAAGAGGTTATTAATAAACTTAATATAGAAGTTACTCACCATAGAAAAACCCAAGAACAACTCCGAAAACAGGCCTTTACACGATTCTCTGACTGGTTTACCCAATCGTACCCTGTTTATGGATCATCTGGAAAAAGCTCTCCAACGCGGTCAAAGAAACCGAAATTATTTGTTTGCTGTCTTTTTTATTGACCTTGATCGCTTCAAAATTATTAACGATAGTTGGGGACATTCTGTCGGTAATAAGCTTTTAATTGCCATTGCTAAAATTCTCCAGAGATCATGCCGTGAAATAGATACAGTTGCTCGTTTGGGTGGAGATGAATTTACCATTCTTTTGGAAGATTTGCCTGATTTTCAAGAGGCAATCACTATCGCCGACCGACTATTAGAAAAACTGCATTCTGCCATTGATTTAGGGGGTAATAAACTTTTTACCAGTGCTAGTATAGGCATCGTTTTCGGCTCGACAAATTATGAAAATGGAATAGAATTACTGCGGGATGCTGACATTGCCATGTATCGTGCTAAAGCTTTAGGAAAAGGATGTTATACTATTTTTGATCAAGAAATGTATGAGCAGACGCTTCATCTTTCACAAACCGAAAATGATTTGCGTTTAGCTCTAGAACGTCAAGAGTTTCGGCTTGACTATCAGCCCATTGTCTCTCTAAAAACCGGTCAAATGGAAGCATTTGAAGCCTTGTTGCGCTGGCAACATCCTGAAAAAGGATTAATTCATCCTAGTGATTTTATCCCGATTGCTGAAGAAACTGGCTTAATTGTACCCATTGGAGAATGGGTTTTACGGTCCGCTTGCCAACAATTACGAACTTGGCATCTTAAGTTTCCCCATGCTTCATCTTTGCAGATCAGCGTCAATCTTTCGAGTAGACAAATTAAATGCTTGAATTTTCTTGATAACTTAACAAAAATTATAATTGATACGGGTTTAAATGGGGAAAATTTATGTTTAGAATTGACTGAAACTATGATTATGGATCAAGGAGAAAAGACTATCGAAATTCTATCCCATATTAAAGAGAAAAATATCCACTTAAGTCTCGATGATTTTGGGACGGGTTATTCCTGCTTAAGTTATTTACATCGTTTCCCTATAGATACTCTTAAAATCGACCGCTCTTTTGTCAATTGTATTGATACTGAAAAAGCAAATTCTGGCATCATAAAGACAATCATTACCCTAGCTGATTCTTTGGGGATGAAAGTGATCGCTGAAGGAGTTGAAACATCATCTCAATTTACTCATTTAAAAAGTTTAGGCTGTGACGCAGCCCAAGGATACTACTTTAGTCAACCTCTTAGCTCACAGTTAGCAGAATCAATAATTACTACCAATCGTCATTTCCTCGACGAAAGATAATTTTCGTCTCTAAGTTTTTTATTATAGTTAAAAAATTATCCTAGCTTTTTCTGAAGAAATATTGGTATAATCTAAAATATTAAATTTTTATGATTCAATTATTTGCTTTCATGAAAGAAGTCAAATATCCCCTCTGGAATCTCAACAGTATCAGCTTAATACCCGTAATTTTGTTATTATTTTTTGCTGCTAGTTTGGGTATGGTTTGGCAAATTTTCCATAGTCATACCTTAACGGAAAAAATACTCGCCTTTTCTCTGTTTTTAGCCTCTATTGAGCAAGGAAGAATGGCAAAAGTTGATTTAGACCAAATTGTACAAGTAAAACAACATATTGAAGATTCTCGCTTAACTCATTTTTCTTTAGTAACTATCACCACCATTATTGTAGAACTTATGGGCTTTTTTTGTGCATTTTTTCTACCTTATTGGGGAACATTGATCATAATATTAAGCCTCGCTGGATTTAATCTTTTTGCAGGTATCAGACTTCACCCTAATGAAGAAATAATGATTGAACCTTGGGGGGTTTTACCCAGATTACCTATCCTATTAGCTGATGGATTAGGATTAGTTTTAGTTAGTTTGGCCATGCTTCCATTTACCCCCCTAGTTATGGTATTATTATTATTAACAATCTTTCTTATTTATGGCTGGATTAAGTATATTTAAACAGTTGAGCAGTCGTGTTAAAAAATTGCTTAGCTCCTTCTGTTAAACTATCTTCGTCTAACACCCATAATTCCTCATCATTGTTATCCCAATTATCTTGATTTTCTTCTAAGATAGATTCCATTAAAAAAATGAGATAGAGTTCATCTTGAATATTATTAGAAAAATTACACATTGATTTCCGCCTCCTATTTCCTTTTATTTAATTATCTTAAATTCTGAATTAATTATCTTCATTCCTAAGACTTATTCAGTAGGATGATTTAAAACCCACTAAGGATGAAGTCATCTATCCATTAAGAGTGCAACTATTCATCCCAATGGGTGAATTGAGAGCATGACTTGACACTCTCGCCGCTAACCGCTTGGGGGGTGTAGCGGGAGATTCCTGATTCAACGAGCGATGCTTTCTAATACAAGTACCAGCGAGTCTTATTCACTCTCCACAGGCTTAAAATTCCGTCTGTCCGGCGGTATTTATTGACAGTATTCTTAATCCTTCTGCTCTGATATTTTTAGCTGCGTTTTCGTCTCGGTCATGGTGAGTTTGACAATTAGGACAAACCCAATCTCTGATGCTTAAATTTATCAAATTATTTTTGAATCCGCAGCAAGAACAGGTTTTTGTACTTGGATAAAATCTGTCAACTTGAACAAGTTTCCCCCCCTCTCTTTCTAGCTTGTAGCTTAAGAAGTTTAGTAACATACCAAATCCAGCATCAAGTATTGATTTAGCTAATTTGGTACGCGCTAATCCTTTTATACAAAGGTTTTCTGCTACAATGACTTGGTTTTCGTCAACGAGCTTTCTTGAGAGTTTGTGGAGAAAATCTTGTCTAGTATTAGTAATTTTTTCGTGAACAAGAGCGACTTCTTTAATCGCTTTTCTACGGTTGTTAGAACCCTTGGTTCTACGAGATAATTTCTGTTGTCTCCTTTTTAATCGTTTGGCATATTTTCTAGTTGGTTTAATTGGGTCAACCTTATAAGTTGTTTCACCATCAAAGACTGTCACTAGGCTAGATAAGCCTAAATCAATTCCTGAGACTTTAGAGGTTTTATTGATGATTAAATCGTCAGATTCAAATAAAATAGAGGCAAAATATTTACCTGTACTTGTTTTTGAAACTGTCACTGACTTAATCTTTCCTAAAATCTCTTTTGAAAGTTTAGCTTTAACAATCCCCAGTTTTGGGAGCTTTAAACCGTTGTTATTAAGAGAACAACCTTCAGGGTAACGGATTGATTGTTGTTTATATTTACTCTTAAACTTAGGAAATTTAGCCCTTTTAGAAAAGAAATTTTTAAAAGCAGCTTCTAAGTTTTTGAGTGCCTGTTGTAAGGTGGCAGCCGTTGATTCTTGCAACCATTCAAAATCAGGGAGCTTTTTTAGCTGAGTTAGGTCTTTTGCCATTTGGCAATAAGTCATCCCAATCCCAGTTTCTTGATACTGATTGTTAGTCTTATTTAAGTAAAAATTATACACAAATCTTGCACAGCCTAAATTTCGATTTAAGGCAATTTCTTGTGGCTGATTTGGATAAATTCTGACTTTTAAGACATTTAACACGGCTTTCGACCTGTTGTGTTACATTAGCCAGTGTAACACTTAACGCTTTAATATGTCAAACGCTTACAATCATGGATTTAGATCGGTCTACAGACTTAACGCTCATATTGTTTTTGTCGTTAAATACAGAAAACAGGCTATCAGTGAACCTATACTGTCTAGACTTCAAGAAATCTTTAAAGACACTTTAAATAAATGGGATTGTGAATTACTAGAATTTAATGGCGAGTCCGACCATGTTCATTTGCTCATTGACTACAAACCCGATAAACCTTTATCTACTTTAATCGGTAATTTAAAAACTGTTAGTAGTAGGTTGATACGAAAAGAAAACCCTGACTTGTCTAAGAAATACTTTTATGGAAAACCTTATTTTTGGACAGGCTCTTATTTTGTGGCAAGTTGTGGTGGCGTAACTGTTGAACAACTTAAAAATTATGTTGAAAACCAAAATTCCCCTAAGAAATAAGGACTCCCTACGGTCGGTTTATTTGTTGGCAAAAATTCATCTCACCGCTAACCGCTTAGGCGGTGTAGCGGGAGTCCTCTTTTTGCATTTTAGATAGTATAATTTTTTGTAGGTTGGGGAGCCACTTCCTCTACTTGGGGTCTCCCCAAGTAGAGGAAGTGGCGTTTGAGGAACGAAACCCCACACAGCACAGAGGTTTAGTCTGCATTATTCATGACAAGCTACGAGGCCAGTTATGGGGTTCTATCGGACAAGTTATGCTAAATTATCACAAATAATCGACTTTAACTCGTTCATAGTTCAGCTATACAAAACAGGTAAGATGCGGCGTTCCACACCTAGAATTTAGTCCGCGCTCGTCGGACTTTGTTTCTATAGGATAAGGCTTTAGTCTTTTATTCATTATTAATTTAGCATAGTAAGTCCGGTAGAACCAAAAACCCAGGGCGGGTTTATCTAGTTTTTTGGTAATAATCATTGATTTATGTAAAAAACCCGCCCCTACTACAAATTTTGTGTAATTAATTTTGTCTACCTACTTATGATTAGCGGTGCTGTGATAACATTAATAGGATTAAGTCTAGCTTTTTTAACTCTCTAAAACTCCTGTCGTAAACGATAAAGAATAGTATTGCGGTCAATTTCATCAAGAATTGTTTTAATAACGGTACTTGGCCCCAATGGCCCCCAACTACAGCCTTTTTCTAAATATTCTTGGGCTGCTTTTCCAATAATATAAGCACAATATCCCGCCATTCCTCCTTGCATTAAAGCGGTAGTTCCATAAGTAGTTAATATAGCAGGACTTTCTAAAAAACTAGACACCGCAGACGCACTTTTTCCGACTCCTAAAATCAAACTACTCCCTAGTTCTGTTAATAATAATCCCCCTGAACTAAAAAGAATTTTTCGCCATAATTTCCCCGCTTCATGATTAGTAATGGGCAAGCCATACAATTGAGCTAAGGCACGAATTAAAGATAAATCGGCAAAAGCTCCTCCAATTATATCAAATAAAGCAACCGGATTTAAACCCACAATTAAAGCTTTATATTTAGTATATTGCCAAATAATTTTTTCTGCTTCTTTTTGTCTAATTTCTAATGTTTTTTGAGCAATATTTTCTTCCGCTTGTTTTGCTTGCATTAAAGCATTAATTGATAAAAGAGACTTGCCTTCTTGGTTTAAAATATTAAGAATAGTTTGACGAAGTTGTTCAATATCTGGGGGAGGTGTTTCCCATTCTTCTGTTACTTTACCATTAGGATATTCCACTCTAATAGGAATGGGTTGAGGTTCAGCGGCCACCATAATAATTTCTTCCGTTGAAAGAAGTGGATTTGCTTTTCCTTGGGATTTAATAGCAATATTTTGTAATTGTTTATAAATAGTTTCACAATCTTTTTCAGGATAAAGATCAATCTTATTAAACACTAAAATAAGAGGTTTTTGAGCGCGTCTTAACTCCCATAAAGCTTGATATTCTGTCCGAGTAATATCTCCCGCCACAATAAAGAGAATTAAATCAGCTTGACGCGCTATTTCTTGAGCCATATTTGCCCTTGCTTCCCCCTGAATTTCATCTAACCCAGGAGTATCAATAAATTCTATTTGTATCTTACCGCTAGGAGGTGTCCAACGCACTGATTTTGGCCACTGAGTTACACCATGAAGGGGCCCAGTATCAAGAAGTTTCTGTCCAATTAAAGCATTAACAACCGCAGATTTTCCCCGACTAACTAACCCAAAGGTAGCAATTTTAATTATATTTTGTTCTACTTTATCTAAAGCTTCTTTTAGTGCTTGTAAATCTTGTCGTACTGCTGCTTGCAGTTCAGGATTAGGGGGATAATTCCAATGACGACGAAAACTCGCATACCAGGATAACGCTTGTTGGAGACTAACGCGAGCTTGTTGGAGATGGGTTTCTTGTTGCGTTTGAGTCAAAGTAATTTTAAATAATGAATGATAACTAATTAATTAAATTATAGCAAATCTGGTATAAATTGTGTGTTTTGTAAGGGCAATTTATGAATTGTCTCTAGAAGTAGAATCTCTTGGTAAGTCCTGTTTTTATCTTATTTAACCCATGCTTTATCAGTTTAAAATCTTCTGGCTCAGTAAAAGATAATAATCCCACTAACATGAGCCATTGAAATAAAAATAAATTCATGGCATATTCGAGAGAGAGGTGCATTCCCACTGCTATTAATAAGGCAAAACGACGGGTTTCTTTAAACCATAAACCAATAGGAATAAATAATTCAACTACTAAAACTATCCAAGTCATTATCTTCATTAATGTTAATGAAGTAAACAAAAATTGAGGAACGGGAAAATGTCCAAATAAATCGTCTAAATGACTAACATAATAAATTGCTGTTCCATTAACCCAGTCTTCTCCTTTCATTTTTTCCCATACTGTAGAAAAGTAAATTAATGACATCTGAATCTGAAGTAATCTTAAAGCCCAAGTTGATTTTTTTTTATTTAAAGTATATCCTTTACGAGTATTTAAACAATTATCTAAAGAATAGTAAGTTCCAATTGGCATAAATATTAAAAAAAATCCTATTAGTCTAAATAAAGTATCTTCTGCATCAAATAAAATATGATGGCGATGGACAAAAGAAACAAACCAAATAAAGACACAAATCGCTTGAAATCTGCTAAATAAGCCAATTAATAATAGAATAATTTGAGAGACAAAAATTCCATAACACAGCCATAATACGTCATTATTCTTAGGTAGCCACATAAAAATTGTTAGAGTATCAGGATCAATAATTTCTCTAGATACTGAGTAAGGTAAAAGCCCATTTTCTCCAAACCAATTGTTTAAATCTGGTAACAAAACTAAAAGATTAATTAGTAATAAAAAACTATAAAAAATGCGAATAATATCACAAATTTGAGGATTAATAGGCTGATGAAAAAATATATTCCAACCTCGAAAAATTTGCTTCCAGCTTAAAGAAGAAATACTCATGGATTCCCTTGCCAAGTATACAGTTGAGTATAATTTATTTTCTGATTATCTGATATTTCTTTCTGTACTTTATTGTCGTTAGGTGGCGGAATATTGACCCATTCTTGAATTAAAAAAATTTTGATAGGTTTCGCTTCTGGATTATTAGGAGAAACAATATTTTTAGCTAAATATTCAGCTAAATGTGGCCAAGTTTTTTGATAAGTTTGTAAGCGAACACCATCATAATATTCCATATATCGAAACTTAATAAAACGTTCCCAAATTGACATTTGAGTCCAATCAGGAGAAGACCATTTTCCTTGAGTTAGATCAGAAAATGTGATTTTTGCAATAATACGACTATTAATTTTATCCACATTAGGAGCAAATAATTGCCAACTTCCTTGCCAAATTCCCATAGCATCTACTATGGGGTCAATCATCTGTTTTAAGCGACCATGTAACAAAGAAGTTTCAGGTAAACCGTCAATTAATATTAAGAATAAGATAAAAGCAATAAAAGTATTAAGAACAAATCTTTGACCTAATTTCATCAACACTTTTTAAGTATTAGATAATATTGATTTATGTAAAAAACCCAGGGCGGGTTTATCTAGTTTTTTGGTAATAATCATTGATTTATATAAAAAACCCGCCCCTACTACAAATTTTGTGTAATTAATTTTGTCTATCTACTTATTAAGATTCTACTAAAATTATATAAAATCAGAAAGAGAACCGACGACTTTCCTTGTTTCGTCTCGGCTCTCTTGCTGGTTTTCGCTCCTCACACTTGTAATAACTATAGAAGAAACTTTTTATTTTGTCACTGTCCTTAAAGAAAATTTTAAATTTGTTGTAAAGTTATAATTCGACTGGGGGAACACGCCCTGTTTCCCTCTCCCAGAGCCTCTTTAACCATTGTTGTGTCACCCAAATTAATCCTAGTCTGGCTTGGGATAATTCGGGAGTCTCTCGCAACGTTTCTCCAAAAATACGACAATAACGCTCAAATTCTAAAAAAGATAGGCTTAAATTAGTAGCTAATTTACTTAAACTCTCTAAAGATTCACTAGAAACTTGATCACTCGTGTTTACTAAGCAAGAAATCAGCGATCGCTCTTTTGGGTCACTTAACCATAAATTTTTCTCTGATGTCCTTAACCAAGGAATGGGTTGAGGTTTTTTTTGAGGCTGAGTAAAACTACTCAAAACCGAGTCATTAAGCTGGATTATCCCTTCTTGATCTCCAAGACGTAATAGGGCGCAACAACGAGCATGAGCATAGTTAACTAAGAATGAATTGTCATAATTACCTGACATTTGTCGGTGATTTGACGGTTGCCATTCTTCAAAATTAAGCGAACTAATGTATTGTAGCCACATGGCCAAGGAGGAATCAGTCAAACGAAAATCTAACCACCCTGGTTCAATAAATCTCACCCTGACACTTAACTGAGGAAACAACTCGTCAGAATCATCAATCTGAGGGAGCAAAAGAGCTAATATATCTTGAGCTAGTTGTGGAGGGGATAAACCAGACTGACGGGATAATTGAAACGCGATCGCACAACGATAAGTAATGTCTGTCCCATGAGACAAACGAAATAGAGAAATCTCTTGAACTTTCAAATCATTGGGAGCAACTTGTAACCCTGATTTACAATTTAATCGAGTCAATAAAAATAGTTTCAGGCACTTCTGAAGGGAAAAAGTCTCTAATGTCAGATTAAACGGATAAAAATGTCCTTTAATTCCTTGATTATCTAGGCTAAAATTCACATTTTTAAGATGGATTCCAAAGATTATGTTTTAGATTTAAAAAATTTAGTTTGGAGCATTATTGATCACCCAAATTATTAATTATAAATACGATAGGAATAGAAGGACAAATTTGCCGTTTTATTATGACCATTTGTAGGGAATTAGGTCTGTATCAAATGGTAAACGTTCTTCGTCGGGAGTATCTGCTATAAAAGCAACTGAGTTAAGATGCAAGGCAAAGGTTTCTTGAGTACCAACTGCTTGAAAACCATGCCAAATTCCTGGAGGAAACTGAACTAGCTTGGGAGCCAATTCTCCTAACAATATAGTATCAACTCTTTCATAGGTTGGAGAATCCTCTCTAGCATCGTAGAGAACAAGTTTTAATAACCCTATAATGACAGCAATTTGGTCTATCTGTATAGAGTGCTTATACCAAGCCTTGATAACACCAGGAAAAGTAGAAGTGATATAAGCTTGTCCAAAACCGGGGAAAATAGAATCATCAAATCTTTGGACTTCCATCAGTCGTCCTCGTTCATTAGGAACAAGTTTTAAGGGAGATACTTGTACCCCATCTATCCAATCTACATTAGAGACTTTTGATGTCAAACCCATAAAAACTAGAGAGATTGTTGACAATTTATACTTGCTATTATATCTTAAATCATATTGCATATTATAGAATTTGGAAATTAGTGGTTATCAATCATTTAAACTTATTGTTATTTACAAAAGATGTATCATTAGCAAAACAAGCTGAGGAAGCAGGTGTTGAGAGCATTATAGTTGATTGGGAGCAAACAGGTAAACATCAAAGACAGAGCGGTTATTCAACAGAGATTAACTCACATACAACCCAAAATGTGATTGAGCTTGCTGAAGTTATTACTATACCAATTACAGTCAGGATTAATCCCTTTGGATCAAATACCATTAAAGAAATTGAGACAGCACTAGATTGCGGTGCTAAGATTATTATGTTGCCTATGGCCAAACATCCCAGAGAAGTAGAAAAATTTCTAGATTTAGTTCATGGGAGAGCGGAAACAATCATTCAGATTGAAACTTCCGAGTTAGTTGAACATTGCCATCTCCTTCGAGATCTTTCATGGAACTATGCTTACATCGGTTTGAATGACCTAACTATTTCACGCCAAAAAACATGGATTTGGGATTTAGTAGCTGATGGCACAGTAGAAAAGATTTTTGAAAGTTTAGGGCATCGTCTAATCGGGTTTGGAGGTGTTACTATAATTAGTGGTGGAAACCCTATCCCTTTCATCAACATCTTACATGAAATGTCCCGACTAAACTGTCGATTAAGTGTTTTAAGACGTAGTTTCAAAAGGGAAATTGTAGGGCGTGATTTTCAGACTGAAATTGATGCTATTCGGACTGCTTGGGTGGCTGCATCCGAAAGGAATCCGAAGACTATTCAGGATGATCATCTAGCTTTTATAGAGCTACTTCGAGATAAAAAATATATGTTATACAAAGTTTAAGTTTTTTAAAAAAATTGTATTTTTGATTTTCTTCGTTTTTTTTAAAGACCCAATGATGGATATAGCTGTTATCATCCCATTATTTAATGGTGCCAAATGGATTCGTCAAACCCTAGAGTCAGTTTTTTCTCAATCTCACTTACCACGAGAAGTGGTAGTAGTAGATGATGGCTCAACCGATAAATCATTAGAAATCCTTCAGGATTTTCCTCATGTCAAACTGTTACGATCTCCCGATAAAGGAGGTCCTGCGGCGCGAAATTTTGGACTACAACAGACTACAGCACCATTGGTAGCATTTCTCGATCAGGATGATATTTGGCATCCTGATCACCTGCGTCTTTTAAGCGGTCTTCTGTGTCAATATCCTCAATATCCGGCTGCCGTTGCCATGATGTTAAGTTTTGAAGATAACCTAGTGTTTCCACATCCTGTTCTCGATGAGTATCCTTTGGATTTTTGGAGTACCTTTCCCAGAAATAGTATTGGTGGTCCTTCGCCAATTCTAATCCGTAGAACTGCTCTCGATTCAATTGGAGGCTGGCCAACAAAATTTTCTACAAGTGCTTTTTATGCTTGGCTGAGACTCAGTGCCAATCATCCCTTTATGCAAAACCGAAGCTTTACAGTTGGATATCGTCAGCATGATCAATCTCATAGCTATAGATTACGGAAACAATGTAGTTTTTATGATGAACAAATAGAAGCTTTAGAAGATGCCCTTCCTTATAGGATAATGGCTCAACCTCAAGAAGAGAAAGAGTTAAGAAAACGGTTAGATACTTGGTTCATTTTATCTGATCTATTGAAGGCAATAGTTAATTGTGATTACACGCTTCTAGAAAAGTATGCTCTGATTTTAGAAGATAATTTATCTGACTTCTCAACGGAATTTAGTGAATCTTTGTGTCAAAGTTTAGTCTTTTGGAATTTAGTACCTGTTTGGCGTTATGATTCATTACAACAGCAGCAACAACTAATAGAAACTCTATTAGAACATTGGCCTAAAAAAGCAGAAAGAACGAGACAAATTATCCGATCATTGACTCAGCAAATTGCACCAAGAAAAGCATTTATAAAATATCTATTACATCGTCCCTTTTCTTGGAAACGGTGGATTGTATTTTCAGAGATAATCTTCAATTTATCCCCAACCCCTAACCCCTAACCCCCATCTTCACTTTGGCCTACTTGTCACCCCGTCAGCCCTTATTCTCTCGTTGAAAAAATTATCCACGACGAACTCCGAATTCAGGTTGCCCCTTTACAACCCCTATGACGTGCTATAATTATCGGGCGGTAATCCCCACGAAGCAAGAATCCCACCGCTTCTAGCTGTGGAAGTTTCAAAGTGAGATATAGCGATCTAAAATTAAACTCGTAGAAAACAGGCCATTTCTATGCATATAAGTGACATGACTCATCCCAATCAGTTGCATGGCTTATCACTTCGACAACTGGAGGATGTCGCCCGTCAAATTCGAGAAAAACATTTACAAACCGTCGCCGCAATAGGAGGCCATTTAGGCCCAGGGTTAGGAGTTGTAGAATTAACCGTTGCCTTATACCAAACCCTAGATTTAGACCGAGATAAAGTCATTTGGGATGTGGGACACCAAGCCTATCCCCATAAAATATTAACCGGACGTTATCATCGTTTCCACACTTTACGGCAAAAAAAAGGCGTTGCTGGCTATCTTAAACGTTGTGAGAGTCAATTTGACCATTTTGGAGCGGGACACGCCTCTACTAGCATTTCTGCTGCTTTGGGAATGGCTTTAGCCAGAGATTCTCAAGGAGAAGACTACAAAGTTGTTGCTATCATCGGAGATGGTGCCTTAACCGGAGGTATGGCCCTAGAAGCCATTAACCACGCCGGCCATTTGCCCCATACTAACCTGATGGTGGTCTTAAACGACAATGAAATGTCGATTTCTCCCAATGTGGGCGCAATTTCTCGTTATCTCAACAAAGTTCGTCTCAGTGATCCGGTACAGTTCCTCTCAGACAACCTAGAAGAACAATTTAAGCATTTACCCTTCTTTGGTGAGGCATTTAATCCCGAAATGGAACGGCTTAAGGAAGGCATGAAACGCCTTGCTGTACCGAAAGTTGGCGCAGTCATTGAAGAATTGGGCTTTAAATATTTTGGCCCTATTGATGGTCATAATTTACAAGAATTAATCGCCACCTTCAAACAAGCCCATAAAGCCACAGGCCCCGTATTCGTCCATGTTGCCACAGTTAAAGGCAAAGGTTACGAATTAGCCGAAAAAGATCAAGTGGGCTATCATGCCCAAAGTCCCTTTAATTTGGCGACCGGAAAAGCTATTCCCTCCAATACCCCTAAACCTCCTAGTTATTCCAAGGTTTTTGCCCATACCCTCACTACCCTCGCTCAAAATAACCCTAAAATTATCGGTATTACGGCAGCGATGGCTACTGGGACAGGACTTGATAAACTTCAGGCAAAATTACCGAAACAATACATTGATGTGGGTATTGCCGAACAACACGGCGTTACTTTAGCCGCAGGGTTAGCTTGTGAAGGAATGCGCCCCGTAGTGGCGATTTACTCCACTTTTCTACAACGGGCTTACGATCAGGTCTTACACGATGTCTGTATTCAAAACTTGCCCGTTTTCTTCTGTTTAGATCGGGCCGGTATTGTAGGCGCAGACGGGCCTACCCATCAAGGGATGTATGATATTGCCTATCTACGGTGTATCCCCAATATGGCTATTATGGCACCCAAAGATGAAGCGGAATTACAACGCATGATAGTGACGGGAATCAATCATACTGATGGCCCTATTGCTATGCGTTATCCTCGTGGTAACGGTATCGGGGTTCCTCTGATGGAAGAAGGATGGGAACCTTTACCCATCGGCAAAGGGGAAATTCTGCGTAATGGGGATGATCTTTTATTAGTCGCTTACGGTAGCATGGTTAATACGGCCTTGCAAGTGGCTGAAGTTCTCAGAGAACACTCTGTTGAGGCCACAGTCATAAACGCCCGTTTTGTTAAACCTTTAGATACCGAGTTGATCCTACCTCTAGCCCAACGTATCGGTAAAGTCGTTACTTTAGAGGAAGGCTGTTTAATGGGAGGTTTCGGATCGGCTGTAGCTGAGGCTTTAATGGACAATAATGTCTTAGTTCCTCTTAAACGCTTTGGAGTCGGGGATCACCTAGTTGATCATGCTACACCCAATGAATCTAAATCTGATTTGGGGTTAACCAGTCCTCAAATTACGGAACAAATTCTCAAAACCTTTTTTAGTGTTAAACAATCTTCTGTTGTCAGCTAAATTACACTAATTAGACAAATAAACTGTAGGGGTCAGACTGTTGACCCCTATATTTTTTCCTATCAATTGATTAAGATGTATAGCAGTAGCCAAGGCAATTAGGACATTTTCCAAAGCTCAAACAAGGGCGATGACAACGGTTTTACTGTTGCCTGTGATTTATCAAATGGGAGAAGAACGGAGTCAAGAACTAATTAATACTTATTTTCCACGTTTTTGTCAAAAAAAATATGAAGTGATTACTTAATTAAAGTCAAATTTACGTGACTGTATCAGACAAAAGATTCTTTTATTATACAGACAAGAGGGGGTTTATTTGCGTCTTTAAAATTTCTAAGATTTGAGGCGGTAATAATAGAGTAGATTCAATTTCTTGAGAGACTTTAGGACTAATTTGTCCGTCTGAGTTTAAACATTCCACTAAAAATAAATTAGCTTGATAATACTGATCCCAGAGTTCTTGTTGTTCAGGGTTCAGTTGCCAATTATAACCAATTTGACGATGTTCAATCAGTAGATGATGAAACGTTTCAACCCATTCTTTTCCTTCTTCTTGCCACCAAGTAAAAATATCTTCTTTCTTATTTTCGGGTGAAGGAAGTATAGATTTTAATGTTTGAAAACTTTCTTGAAAATTGGGATCTAACTGAAACTTGTTTTCTAATTCCAAAGTAAAACATAAATTCAGAAAATGTTTAAGATTGGGTTTTTCAACTAAGCGGACACTATCTACAAATGCTCTGGCTAAAATAGAATCTAGTTGTAGTTCTTTATCTAATTTTAATTGACTTGATAAATTAATATCAAGAGCAAGAGCTAAGTCTAAATCTCGATGACGAAATAAAGTAAAATAAAAAGCTCTTAAGGCTGATTTTTCACCAGAAAATTTCACTGATGATACCTTGTTCTCTAGAAGAACTAAGAATCTTTCTAATAGCAAATCTTGTTGAACTAAAGAATCAAGAACTTGTTTCATATTTTGCAATACAAAATCGGCATTAGGTAACAAACTAATCGTTAATAAAATTACCTCCCGCCAACGACTTTCTAGTATTTTTTGGGCTAATTTATTTAATTCATTTTTTAAAACTTCAGATTTTGTACTAACAATTTTTCTCGCTGTCAGATATTCTTGAAAAGTTAAATGAGAAAAAGAATAAATATCCCTCGCTCTTTCAATTAATAAACCATGCTGTAATTCAATGGATTTTAACACCGCTTCACTGGTTAACCATAAGGTTTCAGCATCTTCCTTCAAATCAAGAGAATTCTCTAGATATTCTTCGATAATATCTAAAACTTCCCGACTTTCAAAAAAACAACTATCCCGCTCAAATGTAATAGCAGCAATTTGACATAAAAGCTTGATTTTATGAGGTAAGGGCAAATTATGATAAATACCATCTCTTTCAATACCTCTAGCTTGATCCCAACGCTGTAATAAAATATCTAAGCCAATTTGATATAATTTAGCTCGTTTAGTCGGGAAACTAGACCTTTCTTTAAAGACTGAACAGAGAAGATTTAGTAAAATAGGCGTAATCGCTAATTCTCGAATGGGCTGATTTTCAGGGAGATCTAATTGTTCTAGGAATTCATCTGCTTTATTCTTACCATTCCGCTTATTATCAGCCATTGCCACAAACCATCTTTGAGCAAAATTTTCAATACTGGTATGATCAAAATCAGCAATTTCTACATAGGTAAATCCCTTAAAATGAAATTGCTGAACCGCACCTCTACAAGTCATAATAATTCTATTTTTGTAATAATCTTGAGCAAAATTATCAATATTTCTGTATAAAATCTCTCGACTTTCTTGAGAAATTTCATCTAGTCCATCTAATAAACAGAAAAATTTCCCCTCCTGCAATAAAGTCAAGCTTTGTTCATGAGATAACCCATGACCAAGACATTGTCTCATCAGATAAGATGATAAATTAATTTCCTCATCAAACCCTTGTTCTAACCAACTTCTTAGCTGAATAAAACAAGGAATTAAGTCACCTTTATACTTGCCTTTACTACATTGGAGCGCAATATATTGTAAAAATGTGGTTTTTCCTGCTCCTGGTTTCCCCAAAATCATCAACTTGTTATATTTATTGATTATTTCGAGTCCAGATACCGCTTTCGGGTTAGTACCCTTAACACTAAATCTTTGTGTACTATTTTTCCCTTGTTGTAAATCAACAACTTCTAACCATCGTTGATGGGTTGGTTCAGGTAAAATCTTAACCGTAGTATAAATTTGATCAAGGGGAGGTTGAGTTAACTCAAAAGAAGATTGTAAGCTATTACATTGGATTTGAATTTGCTCTCCCACTTTAGCGCGCATCATCTTTACACATTCCTCAAGACCTAGATTTTCCACTATCCATTCAGGTTGCACTCGTTTGGGTGATTGTTCATAAGGTAAGTCAACAATTTCTTCCCAATTAAGTTCTAATTTAAAACAAATTTCTTTAAAAATATGACGTTCAATGGGTCGCCCTGTCAAAAATTTCCAGACACATTGACGACTAGACAAGCCGACTTCACCCGCCAAATATTGCTGACTCCAGCCTTTCATGGCTAATATTTGCTTCGCTTGAGTAATTCCGTCTTCAGAAGAACGTACAGATCGGTGTGTCATACTTATAGCTTAATTGAGTAATATAATTAGTTTTATATCCTTGAACAAATACATCAATTTATCTGAAGGAGACTGGGGGAGTCGCTACTAATTAATTTTCTCCCAGATATATTATCAATAGATAATTCACTATATAGAATGTATTTTAGATAAGTTCAAGCATTTTTGCTGTGATCACCGTCACTGAGATTTAGAGATCGATATTACACCTATATCAAGTATAAAGCATGATAGTAGAAAGCAATTGATAGAAAACACTTATTTCTTACATTAACAGAACAAAATGGCTATTAATGATCTTAAGAAATGTCTTGACCTTTTACATCCTGTCGTTGAAAACGCCAAGGAAATTAAAATATTTAGCCTAGTACTTTCAATTAGAGACACCGAAAGAAAATAACTGTCCTAACTTGTCTTCATTGTAACAAGCTATTGTCATATTATAAATAATTATGAATCTATGGAAACAAAAATTGATAAAGTAGAAAGAGTGTACATAAAACCAAAAAATTAGCAATAAATACCAATAAACTTCAGAACTTGATTACCTGACTCCCTAAACTAGCTATAGCCATAGCTTTATTCTCAGTTAAATCTATGACAATGAGTAATATCAAACCGAACAAAATAACCCTTCGCTATTTAGTCCTGACAAGTATTGGTTTGATCGTGGCGCAATTGATTTTTGGGATCATTCAGGTACGTTGGCGATACTATCAGAGTACGGAAAATATTCGAGATCGCGTACAAGATTTAGCTAAAGAATTACGCATTATTTCTCAAGAATCATCCCTTAAGCTAAATGATTCTACCTTAGAACGATTAATGAGACAAAATAGTTTAGAAAATAAATTGGTTTATGGCATAATTATTAATGATCAGGGTCAGACAATAACCAGTTTTTTTAATCAAGAAGAAAAAACTATTTCTGATGCGATCACTACTCCAAATACCACTTCAATTAAACTTAGTAAAATCCTTGAAACAATTAAAAATAATCCTAAAATAAGGGAAATTCGTCAACCAGTTATCGTTTCTGGCGAATCTTTAGGAGAGATTCGTCTAGCTTATTCCTTAGAACCAACAGATCAAGAAACCCTCAAATCAGCCAGTAAAATTATTATTGCTTCTTTAATAGTGAGTGGAGTCTTGGTAATAATTACAGTCGCAATGTTTAAGAGAGAAATACAACGTCCATTACAAATTTTAGTTAAACAAGCTCAAGATATTCTGCCAACTGATGAAGTTTCAGACATTGATAATAAAGATGAATTAAGTCAATTACAGATATTAATTGATAGTCTGAGAAAACACTTAGAACGTTTTGAAAATTTACAGATAAAAGTTACAGAACAAAAAGCAACAGAAAAAGCGATTGAAGAACTTAGCAAAGCTAAAAATGAGTTTTTAGCCATGATTGGCCATGAAATTCGTACCCCGTTAAATGCAGTCACTGGAATGACCGGATTATTATTAGATACTCAACTAAATCCCCAACAAAAAGAATTTGTGAATATTGTCCGAAGCAGTGGAGAAAGTCTTTTGACGATGATTAATAATATTTTGGATTTCTCCAAAATCGAAGCCGAAAAAATTGAATTAGAAGAACAACCTTTTGAACTGGGCCCCTGTATTGAAGAAGTATTGCGTTTATTCGTTCCCCAGGCCTCCGATAAAAAATTAGAATTAGCCTATTTGATAGAACCAAATACTCCTAGTGCCATTGTGGGAGATAGCACAAGATTAAAGCAAATTTTAGCTAATTTAGTTGGTAATGCTGTTAAATTCACCGAAACTGGGGAAGTGGTTATATATATCAATGGGACATCCCTGTCTCAGGAAGAACCGACGGAAGAATCTTCCCCTAACTATGAACTGCGCTTCGCCATCAAAGATACAGGTATTGGTATTCCCAATGATCGCTGTCATCGCCTATTCCAAGCCTTTAGTCAAGTTGATGCCTCTACCACCCGAAAATATGGGGGAACAGGGTTAGGCCTAGTCATCAGCAAACGTTTGACCGAGTTGATGGGAGGTAAAATGTGGGTACATAGTACAGAAGGAAAAGGATCGACATTTTACTTTACCCTTCAGACTAAGGCGGCCCCCAGTTATTGTCGCGCGACTTCTCAAGAAGGAGAACGGGAGTTAATGGGTAAACGAATGTTAATTATTGATGATAACCTGACAAATCAGAAAATTTTGACCTTACAAGCCCAATCTTGGGGAATGTTTACCTGTGCCGTTGATTCAGGTGAAAAATCCCTAGAATGGCTCGATCGCGGCATTACCTTTGATGTGGCAATTTTAGACATGAATATGCCTCAGATGGACGGTTTGTCCTTAGCTAAGAGCATTCGTCAACAACCCCACTGTCAAAATTTACCCCTAGTGATGCTCAGTTCCATCACGACTCAAGAGATCAACCAACAGTCTGATTATGCTGACTTTGCCGCCATACTAATTAAACCGATCCGACAAACTCAACTTTATAATAGTTTGATGCAGATTTTCGCTGGAAAACCGATTATAGTGACTAAATCGGTTAAAGAAGCGTCCCCAGAACAATTAATGGCTGATATTATGCCTTTACGCATTCTGGTAGCGGAAGATGTGGGGGTCAATCAAGAGGTTATCCGTTTATTATTAGAAAAATTGGGCTATTGGGCTGATATGGTCAGTGATGGAGAAGAAGCTTTAGACGCAATACGTAATAGACCCTACGATGCTGTTTTAATGGACGTGCGAATGCCTGTTATGGATGGATTAACGGCCACTCGTCAGATTTGTCAAGAAATCCCGAACCATAAGCGTCCCCGCATTATTGCCATGACCGCAGAATCAATGCGAGGCGATCGCGAAAAATGTCTGGCCTCTGGGATGGATGATTATATTTCTAAACCTATTCGCATCGAGGAGTTAAAACAAGCCCTTAGACGATGTAAACCTCTAGCAAAAATGCCCGCTCTTGATGGTTCTACTCTCAATTCTTTACGAAAAATGGCAGGAAAACGGGCGGGGGAGGTAATTAATAACCTAATCATGGGTTATCTTGAAGATGCTCCCCTACGTCTGTCTGCCATAAAATCCGCGATCGCTCAAAATGATCCAGACGCTTTACGTCAGGCGGCTCATGCTCTAAGATCGGCTAGTATTAATTTAGGGGCAACGGATTTATCTAATTTGTGTCAAGAATTAGAGATGATGGGACGAAAAGGAACCATGTCTGGAGCAAATAAGAAAATGTCTGTCCTTAAAATGGAGTATGATCGAGTGTGTCAGACTTTGCAAAAAGAACTTATTAAGATCTAACAACCCATCATTGTTAATGGTTAACTGTGAGCAGTCAAACTTTTCTATCAAAAACCCCTCTAATTCTGATTGTGGATGATGATCGAGCCATGCGAACCTTGTTAAAAGTCGCCATGGAAGAAGAAGGTTATCGTGTGATAGAGGCCAAAAATGGTCAACAATGTCTGGAGGAATATAACCGGGCTAAACCGGATATGATCCTCTTAGATGCGATTATGCCGGAAATGGACGGATTTACCTGTTGTCAGCAACTTCGCGCCCTCCAGAATGATGTTTATCTGCCCATTCTAATGATTACTGCTCTTGATGATCAAGACTCCATTGATCAGGCGTTTGTCGTAGGGGCCACAGATTATGTCACAAAACCTATTTATTGGTCGGTATTATCCCAACGGGTACGGCATTTATTGGAAACCAGTCAAGCTTTACAAGAGCTTCAGTCTTTAAAATATCAATTAGAGCGACAACAGCAGTGGCAAACTCTTTGGCAACATTTGACGGGACAATTAACTAAACCGTTTCAGATTAAATCTTTACTTCAAAAAACGATTAATGAACTACGAACATTAGTAAATGCTCAACGGGTTGGATTATCACAGGTTAATGATAAGTTCTTGGTAGAATCAATTGAACCTGGTTATCCTTCGGTTAAAACTTTATCTTGGGACAAATTGACAGGTTTTGAAGAGTATAAAAATACTTATGAAGCCGAACAAATTGTCATGATTGATTTATTAAGTCAAACTGATATCCCTCAAACCGCGATCGCCCCTTGGGAACAATTAACGATTAAAAGTTTAGCAATGGTTCCTATTATGGGTAAAGAAGGATTATTTGCTATTTTATGGATTCATCATTGCCAATCTTCCTATCAATGGGAATCTTGGGAAGTGGAATGTCTGTCTTATCTTAGGGACTTATTAGGGTTGACAACTAGCTACCATTTTGCTAACATTAACTAACAAACGCTAACAAATCAGCGAATGTTTGTTCCATTACGAAAAGCTGTTGAAATTTTGGGTTTTCATCCCAATACATTAAGAAAATATGCCGACGAAGGAAAAATCAAAAGCATTAAAAATGAAGCTGGACAACGATTGTACGATGTCCAATCCTACATTAATGGTGCAACTAGAACTTCCCTTGTTTGCTATTGCCGAGTCAGTTCAACAAAGCAACGAGACGACCTTGACCGACAAGTTAACTTCATGTACTCATTCTATCCAGAAGCAGAAATCATCAAAGATATTGGAAGTGGGATGGCTCATAGTAATACTGTTACATCTTCTAGTGCTGTTGTTAAATGACAAATAACTCGCTTAAGGCAGTACGTATCATTTTAGTCGAAACGGCTGGCCCTTTAAATGTGGGATCAGTAGCGCGAGTTATGAAGAATATGGGACTTAATCAGTTAATTTTGGTTAACCCTCGTTGCGATCGCTTCAGTGATGAAGCTAGACGCATGGCTGTTCATGGTCTTGATGTGTTAGAACAATCTCAATTAGTGGGTAGTTTGCCGGAAGCTTTAAGGGGATGTCAACAAGCAATCGCCACAACTTCTCGTTCTCGGACTCTTCTAACTCCCTTAGAATCACCTAAAGAAGCCCTCCCCTGGTTACTGACACCTAACCTGACCAGTGCCTTAATTTTTGGGCCAGAAGATCGGGGCTTAAATAACGAAGAACTCAACTATGCTCAGCGTTTTGTCGGAATTCCGGCAAATCCTGATTATCCTTCCCTTAATTTAGCGCAGGCGGTGGCTGTTTGTGCCTATGAACTCTATCAAGCGGCCCAAAGTGTTAGGGAACCTCTACCAACTATAGAATTAGCGTCATTGGACATTCTCGAAGGCTATTATCAACATTTAGAAGCCAGTTTACTTAAAATTGGTTATCTTTATCCTCATACCGTGACTGCTCGTATGGAAAAAATTCGGAGATTATATAATCGTGCTAATCTGACTCCTGAAGAAGTCGCTCTATTACGGGGCATTCTCGGACAAATGGACTGGATGTGGCAACATTTATCCCAACAGGAGAGTCACAAAAGCCAACCATCTTAATTCGGTTGACTAGAAATAATCTGTCTCATCAGGAAAAATCTACTTATGTCTCGTCGAATTGTTAACCCTTCCTCCTCTAACAAAAACACCACTAACTCTCCTTCTCGTCGTTCTGTGAAAGCTAGAAGTAGTCAAAGTCGTCAACGAATTAATATGGTTTCAGGGAAAGCAAATTCCGACAGAGACAATACTATAAAAGAATCTTCTACCCTGACAGTTTCTGCAAAACGGGTCGATACCCCATCCCGTCAGCGTAATAAGCCTCGTCCCCCTAATATTATTGCATCTGCCTTATTGTATGTCCTTCGTTTCGCCATTATGGGAGTAGGAATTGGTGCGATCGCCGGAACAGCTTTCACTGTTTTTGATCCTACTGGCTTTTTGGCGACTTACCTAAAATTTCCCTCCTCAACTGCGACTCCCCAAAAACCCGCACCCATAGAGGTAGAAATTCCCCAAGAAACTCCTAGTAATGAAATTATTTTAAATCAAGAATTAACCAATCTCAAAACTAAATTACAAGCAATTGCAGCTAAATATCCAAAGGTTAAACCTCAAGCTTGGTTTTTGGATTTGGATAATGGGGCTTATATTAATTTAGGCGGTTCTACTCCTATTCCTGCGGCTAGTACCATTAAAATCCCTGTTTTAGTGGCTTTCTTTGAAGAAGTTGACAAGGGAAATATTCATCTTGATCAAATGTTGATAATGGATAAAGAAGTTATAACTACTGGGTCAGGTGATATGCAATATATGCAGGTCGGAAAAAAATTTACCGCATTAGAAGTAGCGACTAAAATGATTATTATTAGTGATAATACTGCTACTGATATGTTAATTCGGCAAATTGGGGGTAAAGAAGTTCTCAATCAAAGGTTTAAAGAATGGGGATTAACTCATACTGTAATTAATAATCGTTTGCCGGATTTAGAAGGAACTAATACCACCAGTTCAGAAGATTTAGGTAAACTTTTAGCTAAAGTTGAACGAGGAGATTTTTTAAGTCCAAGATCCCGCGATCGCTTATTAGCTATTATGGAAAAAACCAAAACTAGAACTTTATTGCCTCAAGGGATTGAAAAAGAGGCTAATATTGCTCATAAAACTGGAGATATTGGCACGATTTTAGGGGATGCTGGAATTATTGATATTCCTACAGGAAAGCGTTATATTGGTGTAGCATTTGCCCAAAGAGCTTATAATGATCCCGCAGCAAGATCCTTAATTCAAGAATTTTCTCGAACAGTTTATCAACACTTTAAATATTATCAAACTCGTCCCACACCTAAAGTAATCGAAAATAAACCTAAACCTCCAGCACAACCGACTAATTCCAATATTCCTGAAAATAAACCTAAACCCCAAGGACAAGCAGATAATTCTAATCATTCTAACAATTAATATTGATGTATCAAATAGGTATTATAATAATCAAAAATCTCTCTTAAAACCATGATAAATCTTACCATTCATAACCTAGACGAAAACCTCAAAAGTCGTCTACAAAAACAAGCTAAACAAAATGGACATACCCTGGAAGAAGAAGCTAAAGAAATTTTGCGTTTAGCCCTCATGAAAAATGAAAATCCTATCAATCTTGTTACTCTGATAGAGCGACGTTTTGCCCATTGTGAAGACATTGAAATACCAGAAATACCTAGAGAACCTATCCGACAAATAGCCACCTTTTTAAAAAGCGGCTTCAATATAGTCTAATAACGTTAATTGATAACCTTGCCATTGAATAGATTTACCAATTTTGATAGTAAGTGTATCGAGTTCTAACTCATTATTTTGACAAGGTTTATAATGAACTAAAGCCACATCAAAACGACAAGGAAGTTCAGCAAATTGCGTATATTTTCCTAAAAAATAAGCGGCTGTTTGCCTAATTTTAGCTTTTTTTTGACCTGTAATTGCCAAGACTCCCCCGCCATCCCAATTACAAGTTTTACGGGTTTTGACTTCAACAAAAGCAACCATAGAGGCGTTATAATGTTGAGCAATGAGGTCAATTTCTCCCCAAGGAGATCGCCAACGCTGTTGTAAAATTTGCCAACCGCCAGACAGTAACCATTGAGCGACAAATTGTTCTCCAACTTGGCCAATTGATGTCATAAAATTGGTGTAAAGTAAATCAATAGAGTGTTATTGAGACAAGGTTAATCAAAATGATAATCCCCAGAGTTTTCAATTATAGACGATTATTTCTAGTTATTACTTGTTTAGTGATTTCTTTTTTATTTTTCACTCCTGATCAATCTGTTTTAGCCGTAAGTTATAATCAACAGAATTTGGTAGGAAGCGATTTTTCTTATCAAGATTTACGGGATGTTACCTTTGATCATGCTAACTTAAGGGGAGCTAATTTCAGTCACGCGAAGTTACAAGGAGCAAGGTTTTTTTCTGCTAATTTAGAATCAGCTAATTTTGAAGAAGCGGACTTAAGATTTGCGGATTTAGAGTCTGCTAGATTAACCCGTGTTAACTTTACTAATGCGGTTTTAGAAGGAGCCTTTGTTACCAATACATTATTGAATGGGGCTATTATTGACGGGGCAGATTTTACAGATGTTTTATTACGTCCTGATACAGAAAAGAAACTGTGTCAAATTGCCCAAGGAACCAATCCGGTTACTGGTAGAAATACAAAAGATACATTATATTGTCCCTAAAATATTAAGAGACAAAAAATATATAATGTTACTTAATATAACGAGTAGTAATTTCATTCATTTTTAATTGAAGGCTTTTTTGTAATGGCTTAATTCGCAGTTTTCGAGATACATAATCAGCTAAAAATAACCCTAAACCAAAACGCTTAACCCGAAACTGTGTCCGAAACAACCAATCTTGTAACCGAAGTTGTTTTTGTCTTGATGATGTTACTTCTCGATGAGGTAAACCACTCAATTCATAACCTCTATCTTTGAGTAAATGTCCAATTCTTGATTCAACTAATTGGACCTCATCCTCAGACATTTTCTTGCGCCACTGATTTATCAACTTAGGATCAGGTAAATCATAAGTTGTATGTTGAGCATAGTTCAACATAGATTGATCATATTCTAAACCAAGGAAATGACATATTTTTGTTAATATTTCCACTGGATTAGTAATGAGATCTTCATAAATAATTTCAATATATCTATCAGGTGTAATTGTGTTTTTAAGTTGATTCCACAAACATTCAGCCTCTAACCAACGCTCTACTCCTGTCCAAACATTACCAGACCATCCCATTCCTATACAAGAACGAGCAACATCTCTACCATCTCGAATTAAATGAATAAAACGGGCATCTGGCCAAATTTTAGGTAGTCTATCAAAATGACGATGAACTGTTGCACCAACTATTTTTTTATTTTCTCGCTCTAATTGCTGGCATAAAAAACTATTCACCAGTTCATTATAATCTAAACTTTGATTAATGATGAAATCCGTCGCTTGAAAAATCCAGTGAGTTTCTAGCCATTCATAATATTGGTCGAGATTAGGGGCTATACCATCATCTCCAAATTTATCCACCACATATTCAAATTCTGGACACCAGCAAATTTGAGAATGATCAGACAACATAAGTCTCAGAAGAGTGGTTCCAGAACGCTCGGCACCAACAAGAAAAATGGGTTGAGAGATTATTGATATATCGTTATTATTCATGAATATATTGTTAGTGATTATATTTAATAATTATCAAAATTAATATAAGTCCTAAACCAGTTGTAACATGAGTATATTGTAACAGATATAATTATCTAGGACAAGGGTTAGTTTGATCTGGCTATCAACCATATACATTAGACCTCTTGCGAAAGTCAAAAATATAATTAATCATCATAAAATTTTCGTCAATTATTATCCTTATTTCCTATTGTTTATTAATTATTAAGTTACTTTCGCAAGAAGTCTATTCTTATCTTTCTAATCAAATTAAGTTAGTATTATCAGTTAAATTTCTCCTTGTTTGTGTCGAAATGACCCGACGAGTAATAGGGTTGGCTTTAGTCAACACAAACCCACTTAAAGCACCGGACATCACCATAAAAACTGGATTGAATTGATTGTTTATCGTGCAGTCAAGCATATACAAAGGTAAAATGATTGCTACAATAGCTGCGGGTGCTACCTGGGGATGAAACCAGATACGAGCAGGATATCGCAATAAAAAAACTAAAGGTGGCAGTAATGATACAGCAAAAATACTAAATAAACCAACTGCTCCATTAACACCATAGCTCATAATCCATAGACTATCTGTGATAGAAACATCAACTAATTCATCAGCATAATTATAATCGAAGACACGGTTACGTCCCCATCCTCCCCAACCCAAGATTGGTTGTTTCATTGCTTTTTGTACTAATGCTTCTTCATTATCAAATCTAAATGCTAATGACTCAACTCGCTCAGGTGGAACTATTTGAGAAACAAAAGAAATAACTTGATCAGCATTTTGTCCCGCAAAGTTACCTGTCGCACCCAAAAATAAATAGAATGATATAGAAAAAATCAGAAATAGTAAGGGGATGGCATTACGAAACCATTTGGCGGTGAATAAGACAACAAGTCCATAGAGTAAATACACATAAGCCCCTGTGGATTTGAGCAGAATAAATGTTATCATCATTCCCCCAATTAACCAAGTCATGGGGATATTCCAGAGTTTTTTCAACATTCCTGACTGCCAAAGCCAAATTCCTATCAGGGTGGCTGCCATCATCCACATAGCAACACTAAGTCCATGACGCATAAAAACTGTAGGTCGATATCCTCCTAAACGGATTGACTGCAAGAAACTCCGAGTTCCTTCGTAACCATAAACCATACGATGAAGTTGTGGACTCATTTTAACTTCATACAAACATAAAGGAACGTAAACTAACCCACCAAGAAAAATGGCAATTACTAACTTTTTTAGACTAGAAAAATTAGTCAAATAAATACGTCCTAAAAAGTAAGGAAATCCATATTGAACAGTTTGATTCAGAGTAGCAGAGAAACCATCATAAGGTCCAAGATCATTCGCCATGGATGAAAAAAATGGGACAATACACAAGATTAGGATAGGAACATCAAGCCAGCTAAATTTAAAGCTTCTAAACCGTTGGAAATCAAAGATAAACGTAGCCACAAAAATCCCATAACAAGTGGCAGATATTCTATCGTAGTCTGGAAGGCCAGGGATAGAAAAACCTGCTTTCTGGGGTAAAAAAAGCCAGGCTACTATGAAACCAATAATTACAGCTTTTTCTTTTTCGCGGGAAAAGCGAATAAATAACCAGAAAATTGTGGGAACCCACAATATCATCACTAATTGAGCTTGAGGACTCATGATTAATAGGATTTAGAACAATGTATTCAAGACAACAGGCAACGCCGAAGGGAGATAATGTAAACGAATCCTAGATTTACGGCTTATTTTTTAAGAAAATATTGCCAATATCTAACACAATAGGGGGTAATATTTTTCTGACAATAGTTTTAGCAGTGGAAGCAGATGATACAGGTTTTTTAATCGTTTCTTCCATTGGACGTTCTTTAAATAAAGTAGTATGAGAATCAGAAATTTCTTCTGGGGGTCGGCCATTACTATAATAATAAAGTGCTAAAGATTTACGAGTTAATCCTTCTGGACAGTTTAAGGGATCAGGATGACCATGATAGGAAAAATCTGAGGTACTAAAAACAACACAACGATTGAATATAGGTAGTATTTTTTTTACACATATCGTCATATCCTTATTCCACATTTCAAAATGTCCACCATATTCTTCTTGCCAATCTTTATTGAGATAAATTAGTAGATTTAAACGACGATCTACTTTCATTATCCTATCTCTGTTAAAATCAACGTGCATTTTCAAAAATCCCCCCCGTTCAATTTGATGTAATCCTCCGCCCTGAAAATGAGGATCAGGAATGATTCCTTCAATTCCTGTTAGCTTCTCCAAAAAGTTAATAAAAATTGATGAATTTAGCTGGTAAAGAAAAAAGCGGGTGAATTCTCCCATTTGTAGTTCTGAAGTAGATGCTAACTTTTTCGAGCCAGTGCCATCAAAACGTTGCCAATCAATTGAACGAGGTTGAGGAAATTCATCGAGAATTTGTTCTAAGACATATTCGGGTAAAAAGTTGTCTATAACAATGTGAGGAAAAGGATTAGCTTCAACATATTGCTCATGACATTGAACCGCTAAATTATCTAGGTAATCGGCATCCAAGCAAAATTTTAATTGTGTTTTCATGACTAAAACTTTCTCCAAAATTTTAATTGTGTATTGACTTTGGTTATTGATCCCAGTGGGATAGATCTCGGTTTAAAAATTGAGCTAATTCCCGATTAGGTTCACGAAATTTTTCAATTAGCATTATACGAGTTTCAGGTAACATCTTAGGAGGAAAATATTGCTTTTTTTTCCATTTTTCATAGGTCAAGTCCTTCAGCATATTATACATCCCTTGTTTGATAGGTTTAGGAACAAGTTTAGTCATCAATTTAACCCCAGGAATAGCGTTAACAGAACCTGCGATTTTTTTTTGAAAGACTCCTTCTCGATAATCCTTCGCCTGGTTAGCTATGACTTCTCCTCCCTTCATAATATCGACAGTAGAATCAGCCCCTAAAAAAGTCAATATCTGATTTAGAGTACTAGCTGGTTTTTCAATTAAATCTTCCATTAATAGAAATAAAAAAGATTCTCTTGGAAAAAACGGTAAATATCTTTCAATTTGCTCTAAATAGTAACTACTATCAATGAATTCACTTTGTTGAGCGATCGCTTCTTCAAAGGTTTTTGCTGTCATTAACTCATTTCTAGCTACATGAAATTCTTGATTAAGTTGAGTTCCTTTAAATCGATAAGCATAAAATGAATAAGCCCTATCTAGCGGATGCCGCATAATATAAATTAACTTCACATTAGGACAATATTTTGCGATTCTTTCTGCTGCTTTAGGATGTTGCTCATACCTAGAATAGGTTGTAGAGGCCTCCCCACAAATTTGATCTGGTGTTGCGTCCTTAAATAGAGATTCATACCAATCAATTCCCCTAGCATAACTTTTTTCAAGGGAGAAAAAGTCAGGCTCCTTTGGAGTACTCATGTAAATCTGTGGATGACGACATAAATACTGATAAAGTGTCGTTGTCCCTGACTTAGCCGCCCCTATAATAATAAAATCAGGCTTCCTCATTCTCTAACTCCTTCAACTTAATTCAGCTCTGACTTGTCGAAAAAACACTTCTACCTGAATATAACATGATTGGTGACTAATTCTCTAGATAAAACCATTAAACTATTTATTAAGAGTAATAAGAGGTATACCAATTAACAAAGTTTTGAATCCCGATTTCAAGGGGAGTATTTGGTCTAAATCCCACATCTTGTATTAAATCATCCACATCCGCATAAGTCATCGGTACATCCCCTGGTTGCATCGGTAAAAAATCCTTAATTGCTTTCTTATTTAAGCAATTCTCTAAAACCTCAATAAAATACATAAGATTTACTGGTTGATTATTACCAATATTATAAACTTTATAAGGTACATTGTTATTAGAATCTAAGGGTTGAGGAATCTTATTCATTACTCTTGTTACCCCTTCTATAATGTCATCAATATAGGTAAAATCTCGCATCATTTTACCATGGTTAAATACTTTGATCGCCTGACTTGCTAAAATTGCTTTAGTAAATGAAAAATAAGCCATATCAGGACGACCCCAAGGGCCATACACCGTAAAAAAACGTAATCCTGTGGTGGGTAATTGATAAAGGTGACTATAGGTATAAGCCATTAATTCATTAGCTTTTTTCGTGGCAGCATATAAACTCAGGGGGTGATCAACATTATCTTTGGTAGAAAAAGGAATTTTCTTGTTAGCTCCATAAACTGAACTCGAAGAAGCGTAGACCAAATGATCAATTTTAGCATAACGACATCCTTCTAATATATTCATAAATCCGACTAAGTTACTATCTACATAAGCCTGGGTATTTTCCAAAGAATATCTCACACCTGCTTGAGCTGCTAAATGAATAACATAATCAAAATTATTTTGCTCAAACAACTTATAAATAGCCCTCCTATCAGCTAAATCAAGTTGATAAAAACTGAATTTTTCTTGCTTTTTTAATTGGCTGAGACGAGCTTCTTTAAGAGAAACATCATAGTAAGAATTCAGATTATCTATTCCTACTACTATATCCCCTCGCAGAAGAAGATATAAACTTAAATGAAAACCAATAAAACCAGCAGCACCTGTCACTAAAATTGTTGTCATACTTTTACTATTAATTGATTTTTTAAATTTAAAGATAAACTTTCAAGCCATCAATAGGTGAACCAAAACCTAATAAGTTTCTGATAGTTATTTCTATTATAATTAATGCTACCAGTAATAAGGTTGCTTGAAGATCCTGAGAAAGACAAGATAATTTTTCTTTCCAAAGTTTAAAATTGATCGTTATATAATAAGGAAAGTCGTTTAAGACGATAACCCATATTGCCCCTAAAAAACCGAAATTTAAAAAAGCCATAGGTAAAAATAACAACATATACAAGAATTTAAAGCAATTGCCTAATGCTGGATAAAAAGGTTTTCCTAAAGCATAAAGAGATTTGTCAACTGTTATTGAGAGCATAAGAGGCCAAAGACCTAATGATAATAGGGGAAGCATCCAAGCTGCCTCTTTATATCTTTTATCATATAAGGTCAAAATAATGAAATCTCCTCCACAGAATAGTAAGCTTACTATAACAGCAAGTGCCACCAATATTAACCATCTTGCTTTTAAAATTTTAGCTCGAAGAATTTCTCTAGGTAAGTCAATTTGTTGAGCGATGATTGGCATCATTATCTGTTGACTCACTTGCCTAAAAGCTTTTCTAGGTAAATCGGAAAATGTAAAAGCTATAATATAAACTCCTAACATTTCTAATGATAAAAATTTTCCTAACATCAGCGTATCAGCTTGGTCGGCTAAAAAAGCCATAGCGGTTGCTACAAATATCCAGCGACCAAAAGATATTAGTTCTTTGAGTGATTCTTGATCCCAAGCAAAACGATTAGATATTTTTGGTTCTAATCGATGACTCATCACCATATTAATGAAACTAGAAATCAATGTTCCAGCAATTAAAGCCCATATTGATCTTTGGAAATAAGCCCAAACAATCATCACGCTAATGGAGATAGACTGTATTATAAACTGATACTTCGTAATCTTCTCAATGTCCATTTTACGATTGAGAGTCGCTAAAGCAGTTGAGGCAAATCCTGACATGATTGTTGTTAAGCCAACAATAGGTAATAGCCAGAGAAATTGATACTTTCCATAAAAGTGAGCTACTGGCCAAGCTATTACACAACAGGCAAACCACAAAATAAATCCCCTGATGACAGTTAATGTCCAAGCTGTATTGATGAAAATCGGGTCATCTCCTCTGGGACTACGGATAATACTAGGACGAACTCCAATGTCAGAAAATAAGTTTAATCCTTGGATGAAAGTATTAACTAAGGCCATTAAACCAAATAATTCTGGCACCAAGAGACGAGTCAGAATTATATTGCTACCAAGACGGAGAACTTGAGCTCCCCCATACCCTATTAATGTCCAGATAGTACCGCTAATTGCTTTTTGCTTGATTGATGACATCAGAATTAATTTCTTAACAGTGAATTTTTACCTTGGGGATCTCAAAATTTTAACATTCTTGTAATATATATTAATTTTGAGAGTTGTTCATCCTAGCATAAATCTTATCTGATTTTATCATAAATTAGTCTTTTCCTAATACTATGCTCCTCATTGACTCAGTAAATTTGACTAATTATATCATTAATTTGCTTTTTCGATTTATTTATCACGATTAAAATTAACTTGACAAGATCTTAACAATTTAACGGTAATTTGAAGAAACTCAGTATAGATTAATATATCTAAACTGCAATTTTTTCCGTATTACGGATCAAGTTAATCTAATTGTTGTTCTAAAAATTAGGTGTATACTATTATATTTTACCTAAACATTTTGGGTAATTTAAGTCTATCAATCAATATATAAAGGTGTTAAAATATGACGGAAATAAATGATTTTAATAAAGCGGTTAGTCGAGGGACTGTTACCGTAAAAGTTAATAATCCTCCCTTGGCAGTTAATGATAATCAGATTACTCAAAAAAACACCCCAATTACCATTCTAGCCTCTGATTTATTAGGCAATGATAAAGATCTTGATGGCAATCCATTAACCCTTACTGGTGTCAATAATGGGGTCAATGGAACCGTCGCTCTTAATAGTAAGGGAAATGTAGTTTTTACCCCTAAGGCTAATTTTGCAGGAGCAGCTAGTTTTACTTATAATGTTAGTGATGGAAATCAAGGTGTTAGTCGAGGGATTGTTACCGTAAAAGTTAATAATCCTCCCTTGGCAGTTAATGATAATCAGATTACTCAAAAAAACACCCCAATTACCATTCTAGCCTCTGATTTATTAGGCAATGATAAAGATCTTGATGGCAATCCATTAACCCTTACTGGTGTCAATAATGGGGTCAATGGAACCGTCGCTCTTAATAGTAAGGGAAATGTAGTTTTTACCCCTAAGGCTAATTTTGCAGGAGCAGCTAGTTTTACTTATAATGTTAGTGATGGAAATCAAGGTGTTAGTAAAGGGACTGTTACCGTAAAAGTTAATAATCCTCCCTTGGCAGTTAATGATAATCAGATTACTCAAAAAAACACCCCAATTACCATTCTAGCCTCTGATTTATTAGGCAATGATAAAGATGCTGATGGCAATCCATTAACCCTTACTGGTGTCAATAATGGGGTCAATGGAACCGTCGCTCTTAATAGTAAGGGAAATGTAGTTTTTACTCCTAATGATAATTTTGCAGGAGCAGCTAGTTTTACTTATACTATTAGTGATGGAAATCAAGGTGTTAGTCAAGGGATTGTTACCGTAAAAGTTAATAATCCTCCCTTGGCAGTTAATGATAATCAGATTACTCAAAAAAACACCCCAATTACCATTCTAGCCTCTGATTTATTAGGCAATGATGAAGATCTTGATGGCAATCCATTAACCCTTACTGGTGTCAATAATGGGGTCAATGGAACCGTCGCTCTTAATAGTAAGGGAGATGTAGTTTTTACCCCTAAGGCCAATTTTGCAGGAGCAGCTAGTTTTACTTATAATGTTAGTGATGGAAATCAAGGTGTTAGTAAAGGGACTGTTACCGTAAAAGTTAATAATCCTCCCTTGGCAGTTAATGATAATCAGATTACTCAAAAAAACACCCCAATTACCATTCTAGCCTCTGATTTATTAGGCAATGATAAAGATGCTGATGGCAATCCATTAACCCTTACTGGTGTCAATAATGGGGTCAATGGAACCGTCGCTCTTAATAGTAAGGGAAATGTAGTTTTTACTCCTAATGATAATTTTGCAGGAGCAGCTAGTTTTACTTATACTATTAGTGATGGAAATCAAGGTGTTAGTCGAGGGATTGTTACCGTAAAAGTTAATAATCCTCCCTTGGCAGTTAATGATAATCAGATTACTCAAAAAAACACCCCAATTACCATTCTAGCCTCTGATTTATTAGGCAATGATGAAGATCTTGATGGCAATCCATTAACCCTTACTGGTGTCAATAATGGGGTCAATGGAACCGTCGCTCTTAATAGTAAGGGAAATGTAGTTTTTACTCCTAATGATAATTTTGCAGGAGCAGCTAGTTTTACTTATACTATTAGTGATGGAAATCAAGGTGTTAGTCAAGGGATTGTTACCGTAAAAGTTAATAATCCTCCCTTGGCAGTTAATGATAATCAGATTACTCAAAAAAACACCCCAATTACCATTCTAGCCTCTGATTTATTAGGCAATGATAAAGATGCTGATGGCAATCCATTAACCCTTACTGGTGTCAATAATGGGGTCAATGGAACCGTCGCTCTTAATAGTAAGGGAGATGTAGTTTTTACCCCTAAGGCCAATTTTGCAGGAGCAGCTAGTTTTACTTATAATGTTAGTGATGGAAATCAAGGTGTTAGTCGAGGGATTGTTACCGTAAAAGTTAATAATCCTCCCTTGGCAGTTAATGATAATCAGATTACTCAAAAAAACACCCCAATTACCATTCTAGCCTCTGATTTATTAGGCAATGATAAAGATGCTGATGGCAATCCATTAACCCTTACTGGTGTCAATAATGGGGTCAATGGAACCGTCGCTCTTAATAGTAAGGGAAATGTAGTTTTTACTCCTAATGATAATTTTGCAGGAGCAGCTAGTTTTACTTATAATGTTAGTGATGGAAATCAAGGTGTTAGTCGAGGGATTGTTACCGTAAAAGTTAATAATCCTCCCTTGGCAGTTAATGATAATCAGATTACTCAAAAAAACACCCCAATTACCATTCTAGCCTCTGATTTATTAGGCAATGATGAAGATCTTGATGGCAATCCATTAACCCTTACTGGTGTCAATAATGGGGTCAATGGAACCGTCGCTCTTAATAGTAAGGGAAATGTAGTTTTTACTCCTAATGATAATTTTGCAGGAGCAGCTAGTTTTACTTATACTATTAGTGATGGAAATCAAGGTGTTAGTCAAGGGATTGTTACCGTAAAAGTTAATAATCCTCCCTTGGCAGTTAATGATAATCAGATTACTCAAAAAAACACCCCAATTACCATTCTAGCCTCTGATTTATTAGGCAATGATAAAGATGCTGATGGCAATCCATTAACCCTTACTGGTGTCAATAATGGGGTCAATGGAACCGTCGCTCTTAATAGTAAGGGAGATGTAGTTTTTACCCCTAAGGCCAATTTTGCAGGAGCAGCTAGTTTTACTTATAATGTTAGTGATGGAAATCAAGGTGTTAGTAAAGGGACTGTTACCGTAAAAGTTAATAATCCTCCCTTGGCAGTTAATGATAATCAGATTACTCAAAAAAACACCCCAATTACCATTCTAGCCTCTGATTTATTAGGCAATGATGAAGATCTTGATGGCAATCCATTAACCCTTACTGGTGTCAATAATGGGGTCAATGGAACCGTCGCTCTTAATAGTAAGGGAGATGTAGTTTTTACCCCTAATGCTAATTTTTCAGGGGTAGCGAGTTTTACTTATACTATTAGTGATGGAAATCAAGGTGTTAGTCAAGGGATTGTTACCGTAAAAATTGATAATATCATAGATAATGGGACATTTACGACAGCTAATGGTGTCAATATTTTTAACACTAATTCATCAATTATCTATTCCAAAGATGCTGATAAAGGTTGGTTCACGAATGCTTCTGATAGTCAATGGAATTTTGATGCAACAAATCAGTGGGTTAAAACTGATAATTCTGGTACATTGGGTTTAATTGAAGTAATCAAAACTAATCAAGTTACCAAAGGATTACAACCCATTAGTTTTGATGCCACTAATTGGGGTTCAGGTAATACCCTACGGCTACAAGTCTATGGGGTTGATGGTGAATTCAAGATGAGTAGTGGGAATACCAATGCTCCTGTGAGTCAAGATGCTTCTCCGATTAAGGTTGTAAGTTTACTTGATACTAATAATATTGCGAATACTCAGTTTGATTGGAAAACATTCACTTGGGATAGTATAAATTTTGGCAGTGGATATCAATACATTGCCCTTCGCTTTTCGACCAATGGCGTTGATGAAACTGAGTTTCAAGCTATTGATAATGTTATGGTAGGTTCTCTCCCCAAAAATCCTAGAACGCCTCCCCAAGCTTATGATGATAAGTTCCTTACTCAACAGAACAAAACCCTAACTATCCTAGCAAAAGATGTATTGGCTAATGATACAAATCCCAATGGTGGAAATCTTTACATCAAAGGAGTTGATCAAGCCACTTATGGAAATGTCTCTCTTGATAGTCAAGGAAATATACTATTTACCCCAAAAACAGATTTTTCTGGTGTTACAAGCTTTGACTACACCATACAAAATGATCAAGGCGTATTGAGTAAAGCGACAGTTACAGTTAACGTCGCCCATCCTGTTGCACTAGGAACAAACCTTGCAGGTATTAGTTCTTGGTCAACTCAACTCCCTTTTGTTGATAGCTTTAAATCTTCTCGTGGCTGGATTACTCAATTTACCGGTATTTTTAATACTGAAGAATCTAACCTGTTAGATTTAGATCAAAACGGTTGGGTTAGATCCTTACCTGCACTCGAAGATGCACCCAAATATACCTCTGTTTGTACCTTGTTCAATCCGACGAACTATTCATCAGGGGGAAGATACGTTGTATTGTATGAAGGCGAAGGTGAAATTCAATATGGATTGGGTGCGAAAATTGATCGAGATGCCTCTATTGCGGGCCGAGATGTGATTAATGTAGACCCTAATGAAGGTATTTCATTAAGTATTATTGCAACAGACCCTAATCACACAGGAAATTATATTCGCAATATTCAGGTAGTTCCTGAAGCTTATCAATCAACTTATCAAACACAGATATTTAACCCTGATTTTCTGCAAAAAACCCAACCTTTCGGTGCAGTTCGTTTTATGGATTGGATGGAAACTAATAATTCATCACAAGGTGAATGGAGTGATCGACCAACCCCGGATGATTCAACTTGGACAACTAAGGGCGCACCCGTAGAAATTATGGTACAACTGGCAAACACCCTTGATGTTGATCCTTGGTTTAATATGCCTATTCAGGCGACCGATGAGTATGTAAGAAATTTTGCAACGTATGTCAGAGATAACCTCGAACCAGAACGAAAAGTTTATGTCGAGTATTCTAATGAAGTCTGGAATGGTAACTTTACTCAACTCGGCTGGGTAATCCAACAAGCCGAAAATGATCCTAACTTTCATGGTAATGCGATGAATTGGTTTGGGAAACGAACCACTGAGATTACCCGAATTTGGGATCAAGTATTTGATCAAACTGGAAAAAAAGAGCAAGTCATTGGGGTGATGGCGGCTCAAGCGGCAAATATTGGGACAGCAACCAGCGCACTCAATTATGCTTCTTGGTCTGATGAAAATAAATCTCATGCAGATTACGGAATTGATGCGATCGCTATTGCTCCTTATTTTGGGGGTTATATTGGCAAAGCTGAAAATGAAACTCAGGTACAGACTTGGAACGTTGATCAACTATTTGATGAATTAACTCAAGGAGGAGTATTAAATAATGGGCCTGTAGGTGGTGCTATAAAACGAGCCTATAACAACATTGATAAATACGCAGCACTAGCACAAAAAGAAAATTTACAGCTACTAGCTTATGAAGGGGGTCAACATTTAGTAGCAGATGAGGAAGTACAAAACCGCCAAGCTCTTACTGATCTCTTTATACAAGCTAATCGTGATCCTCGTATGGGCGAACTATACAAACAATACCTTACTTATTGGTATCAGCAGGGAGGTGGCTTATTCATGAACTTTAATGATGTGGGAACACCCAGTAAGTATGGAAGTTGGGGGACTTTAGAGAATCTTAATCAGACTAGTTCTCCTAAATATGATGCTCTGATGGATGTGCTTAAGAGTAGTGGTCAATAATGATCAACAACCTCAAAATAGGGGTTAGGAGTTAGGGTTAGGGAATCTTGCAACTGATTTAGGATTGCTATATGTATGGTAATTTTACGATAAGCTTGACTAGATACCCTTTCTCCTCGCACCATAATCTCAAGTTGTTAACGGCTGATGAATCAATCTCTTGTTTCGGTTCCCACTGGTTCTTTACAAATTTCTGATACACCTCATACTCCAAAAATAGTGAAGGGCCGTATCCCTAAATTTTCTTTGATTTTACCTACTTATAACGAAGCGGGAAATATTAAAGATATTGTCGGAATTTTGAGTGAGTTACTTGATGGGTATATGGTCGGAGATTATGAGTTGATTGTAGTTGATGATAATAGTCCCGATCAAACTTGGAAATTGGCCCTAGAATTAACTCCTGATTATCCTCAATTGCGGGTCATGCGTCGAGTAGAAGAAAAAGGACTCTCCACTGCTGTGATTCGGGGTTGGCAAGTGGCCCAAGGGGAAATTTTAGGGGTTATTGATGCGGATTTACAACATCCCCCAGAAGTCTTACAACAATTGCTTCAAGAAATGGAAAAAGGGGCTGATTTAGCCGTTGCTAGTCGTCACGTTGAAGGGGGTGGGGTCAGTGAATGGAGTATTATCCGTCGCTTCCTCTCTCGTGGGGCCCAGGTTTTAGGTTTAATGATTCTTCCTGAAGTTATTGGCCGTCTGTCTGACCCCATGAGTGGTTATTTTATGGTACGTCGAAATGCGATCGCTGGTAAAAATTTAAGTCCAGTCGGTTATAAAATTCTGATTGAAGTTACAGCACGAGGTAAAATTCGTTGGTTAGCTGAAGCAGGTTATGTTTTTCGAGAACGTCAAGCAGGAGAAAGTAAGGTCACTTGGAAACAATATATTGAATATCTTCACCATCTTTTACGATTACGTTTATCCTTGTCTGCCCGGTTTATTCAGTTTTGTTTAGTGGGGTTTAGTGGGCTTTTTGTGGATATAGCAATCTTTTCTTTTCTTCGCAAGGGATTAGAATTAGGCTTGACCCGCAGTACCATTATTTCCGCAGAAGTGGCAATTATTAATAATTTCTTCTGGAATGATTTATGGACATTTCGGGATATTTCCCGTCAACAACCAGGGAAACGTCAACGGATAAAAAGATTGATTAAGTTTAATTTAATTTGTTTGGCTGGCGTAATTTTACAGACCTTATTGGTTAATATTTTCTTTGCCATTTTCCAATGGTTACAGTTAGACGCAATTATGGGTGACTTAACTACTAGCGTATTATTAAGAAACTTACTAGCTAGTGATATTTTGTCTAAATTAATTGCTATTGTTATTGTGACGTTTTGGAATTTCTGGTTAAATACCAAGTTAAGTTGGCGAGTTACAGAAGTTGATAAATAATGAAGTATATCTAATAACTTTACCATGACAACATTACAACGCCCTCAATTAAACTCTTTACCTCCTATTACTTGGGAAAAATTGCCCGATGATTTTAATTTACCTGATGAACCTGTGGAAAGTAATCTTCAGCCCCTTCTAGCATCTGCTTTACGAGAATCTCTAGAGTTAGCAGGTTTAATTGTAGAATCAATGTTAATTGCCTCTAATTTTGGCTTATGTGCCACTGTAGGGGATAAAACTATTGTTAAAGCACCCGATTGGGTTTATGTGCCATCAGTACAGTCTCTACCTGTTGGAGAAATTCGACGTAGTTACACTCCTCATCTAGAAGGAGATATTCCTTCTATTATTATCGAATTTGTCTCAGAAACAGAAGGGGGTGAATACTCTATTAACCCTCATTATCCCTATGGTAAATGGTACTTTTACGAGAAAATTTTACAAGTACCTATTTATGCAATTTTTCATCCTAAAACAGCAGAATTAGATGTATATCGTTTAGTTTCTGGTAAATATGAACAACTATTAGCTGATGAAAATAATCAATATTGGCTCGAAGAAATTGGCTTATTTTTAGGAATATGGTTAGGGAAAAAAGCCGAAATGACTACTTCTTGGTTACGGTGGTGGGATCAATCACGCAATTTATTATTATGGGGAAGTGAATTATTAGAACAAGAAAGACAACGTACTGAATCTGAAAGACAACGCGCTGAATCTGAAAGACAACGCGCTGAACAAGCTGAATTAAAACTTGAACAGTTAGCACAAAAATTAAGAGATTTGGGAATTGATACTGAAACAGTATAGCAGTTCCTAGTCTAGATGTTTGTAATAGGCAAAAAATTCTTGAATTCTTTGCCATATTTGTTCTACCAAATTTAGAGATTTAGCATCAAACCATTCAATGTCTGTATCACCACGAAACCAAGTACGCTGACGTTTCGCAAACTGACGGGTATGTAAAATAATTTCTTTTTTAGCTTGTTCTAAAGATGTTTTATCTCTTAAGTAAAGTTTAATTTCGCTATAACCTAATGTATCTAATAATGGTAACTTCCATCCATATTTATTAATGATGTTTTCGACTTCTTTAACTAATCCCATTTCTATCATTTTTTCTGTTCTTTGTTCAATTCTTTTTTCTAAATCTTCAGCAGAACAATCTAAACCAATTTGTAGGATAGGATAGGGGGGAGGATTTTCTCCTTGTTGTTGAGAAATGGGAATACCTGTTACATAAAAAACTTCTAAAGCACGAAGGGTTCTTACTTCATCATTAGGATGAATTTTATTAGTAGCAATAACATCTATTTGAGATAAAATGTCATAGCATTGTCTTTGTCCCAACCCTTGTAATTGTTGTTTTAATTCAGGTTGAGGAGCAACTCTGGGGATTTTTAATCCCTTAACAATAGACTTAATATATAATCCTGTTCCTCCTACTAATAGAGGAGTAATAGTTAATTCATTTATTAAAAATTGAGCTTTTTCTTGATATTGAGCTAAGGTTAATGTCTCTATTGGGTCACAAATATTAATTAAATAATGAGGAACTAATTGTTGTTCAGTTAAGCTAGGTTTTGCGGTTCCAATATCAAATTCTCTATAGACTTGACGAGAGTCTGCACTAATAATCATGGTATTGAGACGTTGAGCTAATTCTAACGCTAAACCTGATTTACCTGTTGCTGTAGCACCACAAATAACAATTAAAGATGTTTTCACTGACCTGATTTCAATGTTTATTAACTACTGTATTATTAACCAGATGAGGTATTCTGACACCCCGTAGATTATGCTATCATCTAGTAATAGGGGGCGGGTTTATTTAACTTTTTTGTGAGAATCATTGATTTATGCAAAAAACCCGCCCCTACAAAAACCCGCCCCTACAAATTTTGTGTAATTAATTTTGTCTACCTACTTAATAACTAAGTTGTCTTTTATTCTCTAAAACGGCCCCATCTTCTGTAGGAATCAAATAGCTATTTTTCAGACTGCATAAGGCTTTCAAGCTTTTTTTCAATTCTCTCATGAATAATGCAGGCTAAAGGAAAAAATGGTTGATTTACAAAATTGCAAAAACATAGATCACACAAGGGTTAGACCCCTCAATCCCAGACAAAAAATAAAGAAGTGTTGCGAATTGTTGCTTTAAGTGTTAAAGTGTGATTGAGGTAGGCAGTCAACCTTCGTATTAAGGAGACCTATTATCTATGCTCTGCACCTGTCATTATCAAGTCCCTGGTCAGCCCACACTAATCATTAGCTGATTGCCAAAGTCTGTAGATAATCATCATCTCTAACACCCAACTAGCCGCTTTCTTTAATGAGGGAGAAAAGTAAAATACAAGTTCGCCAGCTAGTAACGTTAGAACACCCGATGGTATCTAAGGCATCTTACAACAATAGAATTTAGTCAATTTTTTACTTAACTAATTAATTCAGTCGATAAATCTTGCACTGATCTTGAGACAGCTTTCGTGTCCTTGATCACCGTTAGATCTTGACTGGAGGAGGTTTTGAACGTGAAACTAGAAGGAAAAACCGCTCTGGTAACAGGAGCTTCTCGTGGCATTGGACGGGCCATTGCCCTAGAATTAGCCAAAACAGGCGTAAAACGTCTCTTATTAGTAGCTCGTGATGCTAGAAAATTAGCTCAAGTGGCCGCAGACATCGAACTCATGGGCGTAGACGTGGTGATTCTTCCTTTAGATCTCACTCAATCTGTAGCTGTTAATCAAGCGATCGCCCAAGCTTGGCAAAAACACGGGCCCATTCAGCTTCTGGTTAACTGTGCGGGTGTCGCTTCTCAAACTCCCTTCTTATCGGCCAAACTCTCCCAAATTCAAGATGAACTCTCCCTCAATTTAATGGGTACTTACACTATCACCCGTTTATTGGCCCGACGTATGGCAGTTCATAAAGAAGGAACCATTGTCAATGTCTCTAGTTTGATGGGAAAAATTGCAGCCCCAACTATGGCCACTTATTCGGCCACTAAATTCGCTCTCTTGGGTTTTAGCCAAGCTTTACGGGGAGAACTGGCCCCCTATAACATTCGAGTGGTGGCCTTGCTTCCTTCCCTCACCGATACGGATATGGTTAAAGGTTTAGACTGGTTTCGCTTTATGAAACCTGTGTCTCCCCAAACCGTCGCCCAAGGTTTAGTTAAGGGACTAGAACAAAATACCTCGGAGATTTTAATCGGATGGCAAAGTCATTTAGCTGCCTGGTGCCAACGTTTAGTCCCTTGGTTAATGGAAAAAATCTCTCTGATGGCGGCCCCTTTATCTCCTAAAGAGCGATCGCTGACCTTAACTCAATTTGAGGCAACTTCTCGCATTTAAACCCTTAACTCCTAACTCCTAACACCGAACTCAGGTCTATGAGATTGTAGGATGGGTTAGGCACGGCTATTTAAAGCACATAACCGAAATTTAGGGAACCCGCGTGCCGTAACCCATCATTTATCATCTGCTGGTGATGGGTTACGCTGCGCTAACCCATCCTACAGGTTTTATCTAATCAGGTAAACACAATGTTTTGCCCCTACTTTATTTTTGCTTCAGATAAGCAAATACCGATTTATCCCCAATATCGGGAGGAATGGGTTGAATGACTTTCCGTACAGCAAAGATCATAAACAAAACTGTCCAAGCAGCTAATAAAATTTGCTCCGCCATAACGGGTAACATCCCCATTAAATGCCCTAGCAACAGAAACGGCACTAAGGGGGTGAGAAACTTGGTTTCTAGACGATTAAAACAAAAAGCTTCTTTAAAATAAATTCCCGTTAAAGCCGCAAAAATAAAGCCAATCCCTAATAATGTTAAGGGTTGATTATAGACAAATAAAGCTAAAGGATCTTGACTTTGACTAGCCAATACGATAGCAGAAATCACCCCAATCAACCAAAAGACTTTTAAGACTCGATGCAGAGGAATGAAGTATATGTGAATGGTCAGTAAACTAATTCCTAACCCTACCGCAAATAGGGCAAATAATGGGGTCAGTAAAGGGAGAATAATTTCTTTAGATTCTATTAATAGAATTAAGAGGCTACTTAAGGTAAAACTTAAAGCAGCTAAGACTAATCCTCCTCGATAGACGATAACTCCTTGCCGATCCTCCTCATTAATCTCAAATTGTCCGAATTGTCCTTGATAAATTTGTGGTCGAGTCTCTGTTGTTGTCATAGTTACCTCTTTTCTAACTTAACGTTTAAATCCTATCGCTTTTTTCCGTAATATTACCTATTGTTAAGTTTAATGATAAACTCAATATTAATTTTTTAAATATTTCTTTTATTTTAAGATACAATTATGTTTATTTCTAATAATGGGGTGCAAAATATTCTCCATTCTGACCCCAATTGTAAAATAATGTTATAACTGTAAGTTTTGAACAAAATAAAAAAGCTAGAATAATTATGTTAGTAAGTAAGGCGCTAGGTAGAGAGAAGCAATTAGCGACCGTAATATAGTGTGGAGTGAGGAAGTTAAATAACCCAGAACATTTAGTTTCTGGACAGTCAAAAAACATAGCAGTAGCTATTATCGCTGCTCCTTACACTCTTGGAGGTCAAAATGGTTAACAATTCAGTTAAAGTTATTGCAACAAGTGCTTTAGTAGCTGTTGGTGTATTAGGTTTAGTTTCTGGCGCGAAAGCTGATTCCAAATATCCCCAATACAACATGATTACGGAAGGATTTCCTTCCACTGTTGATTGGGCAAGCAGCCAAGCAATCACCCCCCACGAACAAATTAAGGTAGTTTTTGCCTGTGAATCGAAAGGGGATGGAACTTATATGACAGTGGAAAAAGTGGTTAAAGAAACCGTTGATCCCGATCATTATCCTGTCTATAAAACAGAAGATCTTTCCTCTGAGAATGGTTTGTCTGGAGAGTCTATGATTAACTGGACAGCTACCCTACCTTCTAATAATCCTAAAGGAGAGTACACCCCTGCTAGCCGTTGCGGTACTGTCAGCGCGCGTTTAACCAATCTCGCCTACGCCTTTGGCTTAACCAATCCCACAAATGTGGCTAAAATCGGTGAAGCTAGTCTCGTTGGACGTGTTAATGCAGAAAAAGTTATCTTTATCTCTCATGATCCTATGAAGGCTTCTTCTAGTAATGTGATCTTTACCTTGAAACCCGACAACGCTACTGCTGCTAAGGCTCCCAAAGTTCTTACCCAGTTCCGTACTGGTATTGCTGGAAGTGTTGGTGGTAGTGGAGATCCTGCTACTTTAGCCCCTGTTGTGGAATAAGCCAAATATCGGAAAGAATGCTTCAACATCTCTTATTCTTTCCCTTTTGATCCCCTAGAGGGTGGGTTTTTGCTCCTACTCTCTATTTTTCTGTCTATTTTTTTTGTTAAATAAATATTAAAGTTAAACCATTAACTCAAAAATATGGTATAATATCGAGCAGGCTAAGAAGTAAGAAAAGTGTTAAGAATCTTTGTCTACGGAACCCTAAAACCTGGAGAGCGTAACTATCCGGTTTATCTGGATAAACGGGTGATAGAGTCACTCAGAGCTTACACTCCTGGAATTCTTTACCACCTTAGTTTAGGTTATCCGGCCATGACCACAGGGCAAGACATAGTCAAAGGATATCTACTCACCTTGGCTGATGAGACAATTTTAGATAAATTGGATCAACTCGAAAATTATTCTCCTTGGCGATCGCCACAAGAGAACAGTTACCTCAGACAAAGACTACAAGTGTATGCTCCAAATGGACAAGATTTAGGGAAAGCTTGGAGTTATGTGATGAGTTCGACTAACGTCGAAAAATGGCAGGGTAAGTTGATTGAATCAGGATGGTGGACTCAAACTACTGAGCATCAGGTGGAATCTCAACCATGGGACGATTAAGGGCGATGGTTAAGGAATCAACTTCTACATCAGTAGGGAGAGGAGAGTTTTGTGCGTGATAAGGGATAAGAGAATTATCCCGCCACCAAAGATTAGAAACAAGTCCTACCACTAACGCAGCTAGAGCAAAACCCCCTACTAGAGTCAAGCGTCGGACTCGGTGCTGACGATCTATTGACGCAAAAACCAGATCAGACAACGGTTGTGTCTCTGGGGAACTTGTAGGAACTGGAACCGTCGGGATTTCTCGTTGTAGTCGTAAAAGTTGAGTGTATAATTGGTGAAACTGAGGATCAGTGTCAAGCAATTGCTGGACTTGCTGGCGTTCTGCGGCTGTTACTTCCCCATCCATATAGGCACTTAACAACTCAAAACGCTCGAACTGATTATTCATATCTGTGGCCTCATCAAATGAGGGCCCATTGTCTGATTCATAATTAGACATCTTGATTGACCTCTCCCAGAAGCTAAACCAATAGGGTTGGTTGCGGAGACGGATGCTATTAATAGCAATGTCTTGACACTCCTCACTGATCGTCAAAGTTGAGATAGATAACTTAGTCTAGATAGGGTTGCAGCACTGACTGTAACTTAGCTCTAGCTCTGGCAATACGGGACTTAACTGTTCCTAAAGAAACCCCTGTCATTTCAGCGATTTCTTCGTAGGCTAGACCGTCAATTTCTCGTAATACTATAGTAGTACGAAAAGCTTCAGGCAAATCAGCGATCGCTAATCTCAACCGATCATAAAATTCGCGGGTGGCCAAATTATCATTAGGACTGGGATAATCTGAGACAATATCCCATTCAATTTCCCCATCATCAACACGACGAGGCGCGTCGAGGGAAACTGGATGACTAACCCGCTTGCGCTTACGCAATTCATCATAAAACAAGTTAGTGGCAATACGACTCAACCAGCCACGAAACTTCATAGGTTCGTTGAGACGCTTGATATTACGGTAAACCCGAATCCAAACTTCTTGTGCCAAATCGGCCCTATCTTGCCAATCGGGGGCTAGATGATACAAAATTCTGTCTACATGAGACTGGTAGCGGTTTAATAGTTCAGCGAATGCTACCCGATCAGGATTAAAGCCTTCCTGACAGCGTAAAATCAGATCGTAATTTGAGAGTTTTTCGGGGGACAGCTTAGACTGAGATTGTTTCCCTTCGGCTGTTAACCAGGATGCAGAAATTGCTTGACTCATGAGCTTACCGGATTCGTAATTACTCCTCACATTAACAGAGGAAGACCCATAAGCCAAACATAAAGTTCCCAGTTTTACTTGTTTTACTACTGGGTTCGCTTTAATCAAGAGCTAAAGATTTGAGTAAATTAGTCATTTTCTCAAAAATATCCTGACGTTGAGTCTGTTCTAGGGGATTTCTACCGGGAACTGTAGGACGATCAATATAACGTTGAATCCCTTCTTTTACCTGTTTAGTAATCAAGGTCTGAAGATCTTCTTTTGCTCGTTGACGTTGATAGTCAGCCCCTTCTTCTGTAGTAGCATAAAGGGGAGGCAAGCGATTGAGGGCATAAGCGGCAATATCACCTACATCTAATTCGCCTTGCTGTTGTGCGGCAATTTCTTTGATAGAACTGATAGCTTCGCTTAAGACTAATTCTTCCATGACATTAATAAATTGTTTGCGTGGCATGGCGACTACTTCCCCATTCAATAAAGCTGTCATCAGTCGATCTAACCCCATATACTCCTCTAGAGATAGTTCTGAGACTGACTCACAAAGTCTGCCTATCTCGGTTTCCATTGTTGGGGTCAGATAGCCCTCTTTTAAGGCCCGTTCGACAATATTTTGAATACTCATCAGAAATTTGGGTAGAAACCCCGTCGTAGAACGACGGCTTTATATTTCGTGACTTTGGGTTTACAATTAAGGCAGCCACATTGACCTTAAATGGCGGGTGAAACTCCCCGTGGTGGGACACTCAGTTAAAAGACAAGCAAGCGATGGAGTGTCAAAAGGCTTATTGTATAAGTAATAAGTAATGAATTGTAGGGGCTAGTTTTAACGACAAACATTTCAGGTATTGGGTTTAAGATAAACTAATGCTTGTCGCCAAACTAAAATAGTCTGATTAGCTTCATCGGATAAACATAAACATTGGACATCTTGCCACAGAATAGTTCCCGTTAATAGTTCCTGTGTGGTTAACTTAATGTTAACCTTTGTTTTATCCTTAATAAACCGTTGAACTTGGCGGATGCTTGGTAGTCCTGTATCAAATTCAGCCATGATTTGAGGGGTCAAGGTTTGGGGTCATTCTTATTATCGGGCATCTCTTGTATATCCTTCTCAGTTGATTGATAATTATTTATGGTGTCCCAATCTTAAATTATTATGCTTGAAGTTACCAAATATCACGGACTAGGCAACGATTTTATTTTGATTGATAACCGTTCGAGTCAAACTCCCTTAGTCTCTCCTGAACAAGCTATTAAAATGTGCGATCGCCATTTTGGTATTGGGGCAGATGGGGTAATTTTTGCCTTACCTGGAGTCGATAATACTGATTATACCATGCGGATTTTCAATTCTGATGGTTCAGAACCTCAAATGTGTGGTAACGGAATTCGCTGTTTAGCGCGTTTTTTGGCTGAATTAGAGGGCGGGGAATCTATCGGTAAGACCTACCGCATTCATACTTTAGCCGGGGTCATTTCTCCTCGGATAGAGGCTCAGGGACAGGTTAAAGTAGATATGGGAACCCCTTATCTCATGGCCCAAGAAATTCCTACTACTTTAGGAACCCCTCAAGATAAGGTCATTAATCAACCTTTGAGTGTGGGGGGACAATCTTGGTCGGTTACTTGTGTCAGTATGGGTAATCCTCATTGTATCACCTTTGTGGATGATGTGGCGGCTATTGACTTAGAAAGTATTGGGCCTAAGTTTGAACATCATCCGGTCTTTCCTGAACGGACAAATACAGAATTTATTGAAGTAGTACGACCTGATTATCTTAAAATGCGGGTTTGGGAACGGGGGGCTGGTATTACTTTAGCTTGTGGAACGGGGGCCTGTGCTTCTGTTGTTGCTGGTGTTTTGACCGGAAATTGCGCTCGCCATTGTACTGTAGAATTGCCTGGAGGTTGTCTGACTATTGAATGGTCAGTTGTTGACGGACGACTCTATATGACAGGGCCTGCTGAAAAAGTATTTACGGGTCAATATTAAACAACAATTACTGTTGAAATCTTTTTGAGTGAATTAAAGTAAAGAAGATGCTATTAAACTATAATCCTCGCCATTGTTTACCATCTGCTGAAGATTTACCCGACTCTGATGATACACCTGTGGATAATCAATTACAAGTTTTAGTTCCTCAAATTCTTCAAGTAATTCTGGCCATGCTTTGGTCAGAAAGACAAGATTGGTATTTTGGGATTAACATGGGAATCTATTATAATCCTAAACAACCAACGGATGTAATTGTTCCTGATGGTTTTTTAAGTATTGGAGTTCCCCGCATTATTGATTCAGATTTACGGTTATCCTATGTTTTATGGGATGAACAAGTTATCCCTACAATGGTTTTAGAAGTGGTTTCTCAAACTCGACGGCAAGAATATACTAAAAAGAAAGAAGATTATGCAAAAATGGGAGTTTTATATTATGTGATTTATAACCCATTACGGAAGCGTAAACCCCGTTTAGAAGTTTATGAATTAAACAATGAAGAATATGAGTTATTGCAAGGGGAACCCGTTTGGTTATCTGAAATTAATTTAGGAATAGGGAGAGAAACAGGTGTTTATCAAGGGGTATTAAGAGAATGGTTATATTGGTATGATCAACAAGGTAAACGGTATTTAACCCCAGAAGAAAAAGCATTAGAAACTCAACAACAACTATTGGAAGCTCAACAACAAGTATTAGAAGCTCAAGAAAGAGCAAAAATATTAGAAGAAAGACTTAGAAATTTAGGGATTAATCCCAATGAATTATCATAGATATTTACAGTATTTATAGCAATAAGTCAACTTTAAGTGGTAAAAAAAGTGAAAGTAATTCAATTTGTTGTGGATGAAAAAGGAGAGAAAAAAGCGGTTCTAATTGACTTAAACGAATGGGGGGAACTTTGGGAAGATTTTTATGATATTGCTGTCTCTCGCGCTAGAAAAAATGAATTAGAAATTTCTTGGGAAGATTTAAAAGCAGAAATAGAACAGGAGAGTAAAACAGACAAATAATCCCGCAGTGAAGCAAGGTATTTATTAATCTTTCCAAAATTTATCATTTAATAAAACATCTAATTCACTAGAAAATGGACAAATATTAGGGAACAAAGTATCATATTCAATTCTCATATTTTCTAATGCTTCTTGATAACAATCATGATAAATGTCTCGTAAATAATTGCGTAAATTAGGGGAATCTGTAAGAATATCTCTTAATTTAGATTGGGTTCTTCTCATGGTCACTTCCCAACCTCGATAACAATCTTTAAGGGGAACGTATTGACGTTTAAGCGCATGTTCAAATAGAGTAATTAATCTATGTTTTAATTCTCTCCTATCTTTTCGAGTCAACCCTTCAACCTCTTGAATCAAATTTTCCCAGTCTAAAGCTTCTGTATTTCTTGTGTTTAATTTGTTTACAGTATCTTGAACCCAAAGATCAAAATCTTGATCATAAAGCGTTTTTATCGAAGTCTCAACCATAATATTTCTCCCTATGTGCATGAGATTCATTTAATTATAGCCTAACCATTAATAAGGATAATAATACCCATATTTATGATTGTGTGCTGCAGGATGGACACAGGAAGTTGTCCGCTAAGTAACTGGACAAAAATAAACGTTACGGTGAAGTGAGCAGGGGAGCGCCGGAGAGGGGTTACAACCTAGTTACATTTCTTAACATAGTATTGTTTATTTATGTCCGACTACTTATACAGTGACGTAAGCAAACGCTGATCAGTTAGTGATGGGAGGGGTTCCCAAACAGGACATTGTCTTAGCTTATCATGTCCCTCATCTGCAACAATACACAGAGTTTGCGATGAGGTAAAGACATAAATTTTAGAATCAGCAAAAAGATCCATTCCTCTTGAGAATCCATTGATCCCCATTATGATTTATTATGGAACTTACCTATTAACTTAGGAAACAAATTTTGCTATGCTAAGAATAGGTAAAATCAAATTTACGCGCCAGCCTGTAGAAACAATTCGTGAATTGTCTCTACCAAAACACATAATTTTTAGTAGGGTTGTGTAAGTTTTGTTGGACTTATCTAGGGAAATTATCTTTAGGGGCTTAATAAGCTTAAATTACTGTATTTAACCTGCTAATTGTTGTTTATTTCCTAATCATTAATCAAGCTAAGGTTGTTATAAATATGAGTCGCTTTCTTTACGAAACATCTATTTCTTATAAGGGCTATTTAATTATTCCTTTTTTATTAGCAAGAATGGGAGGACAGATGATTTATTCTTATGCTTTACTGGCTGAAGAAGGATATAAAAATGATTTACATAAAGCCATAAATCCTTCAGAAATATGTTCTAATAATCTTAAAGAAATGATAAAAATTGCTCAACAGCATATTAATGAACAGGAAAAATCATCTGATTTAGAAAAAAATGATTATTTTGAAGAACGTTATACTTATCAAAATAATTTAATCATTATTCATCAAGAGTATCAAAAATGTTTTTATGATCATTATCCTCCCAATGAATTGAGAAATATTGCTGCACCGACTTTATTTCTTGATGCTAATGATTGTATGAATTGGATTCAACAAAAATTATCACGTCATCAAGTAAAATGGGCATGATAGCAAATCTATTTTAGTTTTCTTGGTGAAAGGGGAGAGTGTGTAGGGTGGTGATAACTAAAGCTTATAATTCGTAGGGTGGGTTAGACGCAGCTATGATTTTGCAGTAAAAACGGCTCAATTTTAAGGCCCGTTCTAACCCACTATCTTCAGTATTATAGCTCCGACATACATTTTATACCAAAATGTCGGGAGAGCCTATTATTTTTATGGGTTAGAGGAACGGCTATCGAATGTTATATTAAACATTGGGATATCAATTTTTAGTAGGCTATTAAATTCGGCGGTAAGCATCGTTAACCATAGAAATAAAATGGTTATACAAAAAATGTTTATAGCATTAAAATGAGCCAATTTTTATCCTTTATCCCGTAAAAAGTCAAGTATAATTTAAGTAAAATTCAGGTTAAAAAAATGGTGCAAGCTTTATCAAAAATACTAACATTAGAGGAGTTTCTACAACAACCAGAAGCTAAACCCGCTAATGAGTATATTGACGGTAAAATTATTCAAAAACCGATGCCACAGGGAAAACATAGTATCATTCAAGGAGAGCTTATAACCACTATCAATAGTGTTTTGAAGCCTAAACGCTTAGGGCGTGCTTTTGTTGAACTACGTTGTACTTTTGGAGAACGTTCTATCGTTCCTGATGTTTCTGTTTTTACTTGGGAAAGAATTCCTCGTGACGAAAATGGAGAAGTTTCTAATACTTTTATGATAGCTCCTGACTGGACTATTGAAATTTTATCTCCTGCACAAAGTCAGACAAAAGTAACTAAAAATATTCTCCATTGTCTCAATAATGGAACTCAAATTGGTTGGTTAATTGATCCTAAAGAAAAAACGATTTTTGTTTATTTTTCTCAAGGACAAACAGAGGTATTTGATCAACCAGATCAAATCCTTCCAGTTCCTTCTTTTTCTCATAATATTAATTTAAGTGTAGGGTCTATATTAGATTGGTTATTAGAGTAAATATATCAGTTTTTTAGGGTCAATTCATGAATTGACCCTACAGATAGTTTTAATGAGTAAATTTTGTTGCTATTATTAGGTAAGATAATTAAGAGCGATCGCTTAGTAAAAAAATGAAAGGACTCTGGTTAGAAAACAATCGATTACAATTAAAAACTGATCTACCTATTCCCGAACCTGCTAATAATGAAGCTTTAGTAAGAGTTCTACAAGCAGGAGTCTGTAATACGGATTTAGAATTATTACGGGGTTATTATCCCTATCAAGGTATTCTCGGTCATGAATTTGTCGGCATTGTTGAAAAAGGGCCCCAACATTTAATTAATCAACGGGTTGTTGGTGAAATTAATGCGGTTTGTGGTGAATGTCGTTTCTGTTTGGGAGGTTCACCTACCCATTGCGAAAACCGTAGCGTTTTAGGTATCGTTAATCGTAACGGGGCCTTTGCTGAATATCTCACTTTACCTGTCAATAATTTACATAAAGTTCCTGATAATATAAGCACAGATGTGGCAACTTTTACCGAACCTTTGGCAGCAGCTTTAGAAATACAACAACAAATAAAAATAGGAGAAAATCAACGGGTTTTAGTAGTAGGAGATGGTAAATTAGGACAATTAGTGGCGCAAACTTTAGCCTTAACTGGATGTGATTTATTAGTTATTGGTCGTCATCCCGAAAAATTAGCTAATTTAGCCGTTAGAAACATTAAAACCGGGTTAGAAAATGAGCTAAAAGAAAGAAGTTTTGATATTGCCGTAGAATGTACAGGAAACCCCGCAGGATTTGAGATTGCTCGTCGTTCTTTATCTCCTCGTGGTATTTTGGTTTTAAAGAGTACCTACGCAGGAAAATTAACCCTAGATGCTTCGGCTTTGGTAGTCGATGAAATTACGGTTATGGGTTCTCGTTGTGGACCCTTTGTTCCTGCATTAGAATTATTAGCTAATAACCGAGTAGATGTTGCTTCTTTAATTCAAGCTCGTTATCCTTTAATTGATAGTTTAAAAGCCTTTAATCATGCTCAACGTCGAGGGGTATTAAAAGTATTAGTTGAGGTTAGTTCCTAGGGGTCAATTAGAGTAAATGAACAAGAGGAAGTTATGCAAATTACCACTAGCTGGATGCAAAAGGGACTTGAACAGGGACTTGAACAGGGACTTGAACAGGGACTTGAAAAAGGACTTGAACAGGGACTTGAACAAGGACTTGAACAGGGACTTGAACAGGGACTTGAACAAGGACTTGAACAGGGACTTGAACAGGGACTTGAACAAGGCGCAGAACGAGAAAAAGAGTTAATTGTACGTCTTCTTAAACGCAAGATAACACCAATTGATGCCAACTTAGAAGCAACAATAAAAGCCTTGGATTTGGATAGTATTGAAGCATTAGGAGAGGCATTATTAGATTTTTCAACTGTGGAGAATTTGAGGTATTGGTTAAACAATCAAGCCAAAAACAGCTAGTAAGCTATTACGCATTTAAAATGGTTATGAACAATCGAACCTAGGTAAGTAGTTTTATAGTATTAAGCACCTACAAAAAAAGACAGGTAAAAATACCTGTCTTAATCTTTCACACAGAAAAAGAAACCTTACTTGATGCTAACTTTAGCACCAGCTTCTTCAAGTTGTTTCTTGACATTTTCAGCATCATCTTTGCCAGTAGCTTCTTTAACAGCTTTAGGTGCCGACTCAACTAAATCTTTAGCTTCTTTGAGGCCTAAACCAGTGATAGCGCGAACGACTTTAAGGATAGCAATCTTCTTGTCGGCCGGAACATCTTCGAGAACTACGTCAAATTCTGTTTTCTCCTCTTCAGGTTCAGCCGCAGCAGCAGGACCAGCCGCGCCAGCAGCCATCATCATCATGCCACCAGCAGGCGCAGCAGCACTAACCCCAAATGCTTCCTCAATTTGTTTTACTAATTCAGAAGCTTCTAACAGGGTCAAAGATTTTAGCTTTTCTAGAATTTCATCAGTTGCAGCAGACATAGTTTACTCCTTGACAATAAATCAAAAAATTGGATAATCAGACAAACACAATTTAAAACAAGGGCAGAGTTTTTAAAGACTTTGCCCTATTCTTTAGCCGCAATCGCACCAACAACACGACCCAAAGAACTGGGTACTTCGTTGATACCACGAGCCACAGAGGACGGCACTTCGTTGATACCCACCGCCAGTTTAGTAGCGATAGAATTGATAGCACCAGCAATTTGAGCGATTAATTCCTCTTTGGACGGTAAATCCGCGATCGCTTTGACTTGCTCCTCATTAAGAGCTTGCCCCTGCATTACGCCACCGCGAAATTCAGTCTTCTTGGTGTCTTTCTTAAATGCCTGGTAAGCTCTAATAGCACCGCCGACATCGTCTTTGACGAGAACAAAGGCTGAGGAACCCGATAAAAATTGGGTCATCGGTTTCCAAGTCTCGTTTTCTTCAACAGCTAAGCGCATAAAGGTATTTTTAGTCACCTTACACACAGAACCCGTTGGACGCAGACGGTTACGCAAGTCGGTAATTTCGGCAACGGATAGCCCTTTATAGTCAACTACAAAGGCTAATTGAGCGTCAGTCAAGAGTTCCTTGATTTGCGCTATTACCGTCCCTTTATTTTCCCTGGTTCTTCCCATTGTCTTCTCACCTCCTTGATGTTGTAGTTTTGGGAAAGTTTACCCACGGGCAAAAAATTAGCCCCTAGCTTTTCGCCGGGGCCGAAATTAGGTCAAGCCAGCCAAAAAAGGTTAATTAGTTCCTTTTTTATCACTGTTGTTACCTTACTTCAAGCTTTAAACCTCGGCAGGACATTAAGCGTTTATTGCCCCTGCTGTCTTTGGCGTAAACCTTTAACAGTTATCAGTTATCAGTTATCAGTAAAGAATGATCCTTGATAACTGTTTACTGTTTTAATTGTAATGGGTAGTTAGATCATGCCTCTAACAGTTTTAGATCCCGCAAGGCATTTATGTCAACTGGGATTGATGGCCCCATAGAAGCGGAGACATAAACACTGCGCCAGTAACGTCCTTTGGCACCGGAGGGACGGTTACGATCAACAGTTTCTTGTAGGGCTTTGAGATTAGCCAGTAAATCTTCTGGGGTGAAGGATGCCTTTCCAAACATAACATGAACAATCCCAGTTCGATCAGCCCGGAATTCTAATTTCCCTGCTTTAAATTCGGCGATCGCATTGACTAAATCACTGGTGACGGTTCCCCCTTTGGGTGAAGGCATTAAACCTCTTGGCCCCAATAAACGACCTAATTTAGCCACTTTAGGCATCATATCAGGGGTAGCGATTAATACCTCGAAATCCATCATTCCTTTGAGGATTTCTTCAATTAATTCTTCTGAACCAACAATATCGGCTCCCGCATTACTAGCTTCTTGAACTTTTTCCCCTCTGGCAATAACAGCAACCCGTACTTTTAGTCCGGTTCCTTTGGGTAAGGAAACCGTTGTCCGTAATTGTTGATCCGTATATTTAGGGTCAATTCCTAGGCGAATATGGGCTTCTGCTGATTCATTAAATTTAGCAGTTGCCGTATCTTTAAGCAATTGGAGAGCTTCTAAAGGTTCATAAGTTTTGCTTTGATCGACTTTCTCTAAGGCTGCTTTGAATCGTTTTGAGTTTTTTTTGGTCATGTTTTCTCCGAGGGTAAATAACGAAGCAATGCCTCTCCCCTTCCAATAAATAAACAAAATTAGTCTTTGATGGTAATACCCATGTTACGGGCAGTCCCTGCAACAATATTCATGGCCGCATCAATGTCATTGGCATTGAGATCGGGCATTTTGGTTTGAGCAATTTCCCGCAGTTGAGTGGTGCTAATACTGCCTACTTTGGTCTTATTAGGCTGATTAGAACCTCTTTCGACTCCGGCTGCTTTACGGATCAAAACTGATGCAGGAGGGGTTTTTAAGACAAAACTGAAGCTTCTATCTTCATAGACAGATATTTCCACAGGAATGATCATTCCTACCTGATCAGCCGTTTTGGCATTGTATTCTTTACAGAATGCCATGATGTTCACCCCATGTTGACCCAAGGCCGGGCCGACTGGGGGAGCGGGGTTCGCTTTTCCTGCGGGTAGGGCTAGTTTAATAATGGCCGAAATTTTTTTCATCGCTAATCGCTAATTTTGCTTCTCAACTTGATTAAATTCTAGTTCAACTGGGGTATCTCGTCCAAAAATCGAGAGTAAAGCTCTGAGTTTACTCCGTTCTGGGCTAACTTCCACCACTTCTCCTTCAAATTCTTTAAACGGCCCTGAAAGCACCAGAATTTTATCACCAATTTCCATGTCGATTTTGACGACTGGTTCTAGTATTTCAATTTGTCTAAAGATTCGTTCCACTTCGGATGGGTTAAGTGGCACTGGTTTAACGTGGCCCCTGCCTCTACCATATCTTCGTTTTTGTTCTGCTCCAACGAAGTTGATAACATTCGGGGTATTTTTGACGACTTGCCAAGCATCATCGTCCATAATCATTTTCACCAGGACATAGCCAGGGAAGACTTTTTCATCTCCATGCTGACGGGAGCCGTCTTTACGGACTTTAATAGTAGGCGTTTTCGGAATTTGTACCTGTAAGATGCGGTTAGCCACATCTAGGGTATGAATTCTCTGTTCTAAGTTAGCTTTAACCCGTTTTTCACAGCCAGAAGCGACTTGAACGGCATACCAGCGAGCCGCTTTTTGCTGTTGTTCGAGTTGCTCTAGTTCGGGCGATGAATCTTGGGCAAAACTCATTAAAATACCTTCCCTGATCCCCAACTGAAGAGATTATCAACTAAATAAATGACTGTAGCCACTAAGCTAACCATTAAAATTACGGCCGCTGATTCGCTGAGAAGTTGCTGTCTAGAGGGCCATACAACTTTAACCAGTTCTTCTTTGGTCTCGTTCACAAGATTGGCTAATTTCGATTGGCTATTTGCTTGTTGAACCTCGCTTTTGTCTTTTTTTGACCCGTCTTTTTTAACCACTGTGTTTCCTCCCCAACGTAACCGTTGTCAGTCTTTTCTAGTTGGCTGATTGTTCAACCCTTAAAAACGCGCCCTGGAGGACTTGAACCCCCGACATCAGGTTTTGGAGACCTGCGTTCTACCAACTGAACTAAGAGCGCACATCCTGAACTATAACTGAGGTTTATGCTCTGACTTTTTTCAATTATAGCGCAAGGTGACTCTTTTTTGTTCTTTTGTTTAGGCGGTTGTGGGATCTTTTTATAAGGGGCGATCAAATCGTTGCCGGATGCGGGTGGCTTTCCCGACGCGATCGCGTAAATAATAGAGTTTGGCTCGGCGTACTCTGCCTCGACGTACTATAGTAATACTGTCAATCCGTGGGGAGTGTAAGAGAAAGACTCGTTCTACTCCTACTCCTTGGAATACTTTACGGACGGTAATGGTTTCGCTAATACCTCCATTACGCATGCTGACTACTGTCCCTTCATAGGGTTGAACTCGTTCTTTTCCTCCTTCTACAATCTTCACACCTACCCGAATGGTATCACCTACGTGAATGGTCGGTAAGGTGTGATTAAGATATTCTGCTTCTATGTCATTGATGATTTTTTCGGCGTTCATAGTTTGGGTAAAAACTCACAATTTTTCATTATACCTTATTTTAGAACAATAGGGGAGGGAACAAGGGTGGACAGAGTTAGTAGGGGCGAATGGCCATTCATTGGTGTCAACTTAGTCCAAAACGCTGACAGGCTAAAGCCTGTGGCTATACCAACGAAGTCCGACGAGCGCGGACTTTCTGTACAAAGCCAGCCTATGCTGGCTTTGTACAGTTAACCCCACCCTTGGCAGGGTGTGGGTGGGATGGTGGGAAAGCTTGTGTGTCTTGGGGTTTAATTTTAAGTTGACACTAATGATGGCCATTCCCCCCTACTAAGGACAGTGAGTTAGAATAGCAAATAATAACTGGGATTCGTTATTAGTTAATATTTTCTATTATTTAACCTATTTTAAAATTAATATGGGAGTCGGCCAATTATCATTTCGTCGTATTCTATTATCTCGCTTATTATTAGTAAGTGTTCCCGTTTTATTGATGGGAGTTTATGTCACTTATCGTAAAGCCCGTTCTGCTTTTTTGGAAACAGCAAGACAAAATTTAACCCAAAGTTCCATTCGTCAAGGTGAAAGTATTCGTCAGTCTATTGAAGGGTTACAAGGAACCTTAGTAACCGCTAGTGATAGTGTGGTTCTTAAAGCTGGATCTCTACAGGATAAGCAAAAGTTTATTGAACAACTTACTACTACACTGGCCACAGAAATTAAATGTATTCAATTAAAAAATTTAACGAGTCAAAAATTAATTGCTAACACTTGTCAAAAATCTCCTTTGACTTCTAATAATAAAACTTTGTGGCCCAAAAAACAAACTCAATTATTAACGAGTCCTGAGCAGATTATTATTCAACTTTTGCCTCCTAAGAAATCTTCTTTTAATTCATCGAATCAGTCTCAGTTTGTTTTATTATTAACAGCACCTGTTTATGACAGTCAAGGACAATTAAGATATGCGCTAAAAATTCAATCAACTTTGCTCAAAAAAAATAAAATTAATCCTGGTTTTCTCACAGGATATCCCGTCATTATCACTCAGTATGGAGTAATTTTAGTCCATCCTTTATCGGAACGCATAGGACATAACATTAAACAGGAAGATGATACAGATCGTATTGAGAGTTTAATGGGAAGGGCCATCGCTGGACAACCCAATTTTTTACATTTATTTTCTCTGGACAAAAATGGCTTAGAAGTAGTAGCAGGTTATAGTTCGATTCCCAGTCCAGTGACTCAAGATAAAGGAGAAAAATGGGTCATTCTAGCGGTTTCTCCCTTAGAATATGCCCTTTCTCCTTTATCAGAAATTAAACGAGTCTTATTGTGGATGATTTTTGCTTTAGCAATGGTCAGTTTGTTAGCTATTCTTTATATTGCTTGGGAGTTATCCCGTCCGGTAGAAAAGTTACGAGATTATGCTCTTAATAAAGATACTATTAATGCTAAAGAAACTATCCCTATTAACTTTAAAATTCGGGAATTAAATCAATTAGGTATGGCTATTAATGATATGGTTGAACGACTAAAATTATGGGGTGAAGAAATTGTATTATCATGGCAAGAAGCACAAAATGCTAACCGTCTTAAAAGTGAGTTTTTAGCAACAACATCTCATGAATTAAGAACTCCTCTTAATGGAATTATTGGCTGTATCCATATTATCAAACAGGGGTTTTGTGATTCTCGTGAAGAAGAATTAGAATTTTTGTCACAAGCTGAAGAATCTGCTATTCATCTATTAAAAATTATTAATGATGTTTTAGATTTGGCTAAAATTGAAGCGGGTCATCTTTCAATTAAAATTGAACTTTGTGACATTAATCAGTTATTATTAGAAGTGGTTTATCTACAAATTGCTCCTATTCAAACTAAAGATTTAACGTTAAATATTATTGATAATAAACAAGAAATTTTTGTTAATGCTGATCCTTCCAAACTTAAACAAGTTATTCTAAATATTATTAGTAATGCGATTAAATTTACGGATAAAGGAAGTATTACAATTGCCACTGAAATAAAAATCAAAGATGATAATAAACAGGTATATATTATAATCAAAGATACGGGAATTGGGATTGATCCGGCCCAACAAGATAAACTTTTTCGTCCATTTGTGATGATAGATGCTTCCAAAACCCGTAAGTATAGCGGAACGGGCTTAGGCTTAGCAATTTCTCGTAATTTTATGGAATTAATGGGAGGTACTATTACGTTATCCAGTCCAGGGTTAGGGTTAGGAACAAGAGTCGAAATTTGTTTACCATTAGTAACAGGAGATGTCAAGGAATAAATGTTAGATAATTTTGTCTTAAGTTCTTTAATATTTTTGGCTCAAATACCGAGTCAAGAACAGCAATTTATGGTATTAAAAAAGCAATTAGAACTTTATGGTTTTCAAGTATTAATTGAGTTACCTCCACAACAAGGGGCCTATGGATTATTAAGACCTGATGCTAAAAAAATCTGGATTAACCCTGTAGTTTTTGATTTACAAATTGCTGTACCTACGTTAATTCATGAAGGGACTCATGCGGCTCAAGTTTGTGCAGGTAAAGGTAAAATAACTTTATTAAATCTTGACCTTGAACCAATTAATTATGCTCGACCTTTTTTTAATCGTTATCAAGATATACATAGAAAAGATTTAGAAAGGGAAGCTTATACTGTCCAAACTCAACCGAATGCTTTTGAATTAGTTTTGTCCCTTCTAAAAAAACATTGTAAATAAGTAATTTGAAAGAATTAAACTTAGGAGAAATATGTAATGGAAGAATTATTAGAACTCAAGGATTTGCTATTAGCAGGAAATATCGCTGATGCTTTGCTAATGGTGGAGGAAATGACGGAGATGAGCAAAGATGACAAAATTAATAAGATATCAAGCTATGCTAAAATACTCTTGTTACATTTGATTAAAAGAGCAGCAGAAAAACGCTCTACTCGTTCTTGGGATTTATCGATTGAAAACGCGGTTTATGAAATTCAGAAAACCAATAAGCGACGCAAAGCAGGTGGCAATTATTTGTCATCTGAGGAGTTGAGACAGGCAGTAGAAAATGCCTATAGAATTGCTTTATCGGGTGCGGCAGTCGAAGCTTTTGAGGGTCGTTATGAAGTTGAAGAAATTGCTTCTATGGTTGACCGTTCTGAAATTATTAAACAAGCGATGCAGTTAATTTTAGCAACAGTGGGGGAATAAATCAGCGATCGCACTAGATTCGAGGAGGATGTTCACCCAGTTTAACCCACATTTTACGAACTCGAATCATTTGAGGACAGTTTAAGGTATATTTTGCTCTGGTCTTTAAGATATTAAGGTAATCAATTTGTTGTAATAAGTTATCTAGGGTTATTTGTTCTTTTGTAGAAAGTTGATCATTAATATTTTTAGCGAGTAATTCATTAAGTTTAGCTTGAGTTTTTGGCACTAAACTACTGTTAGCGAGGGCTTCTAATTCCTCAATACTTAAATCTGTTAAACGTTCATTATCTAAATTCATCGGTTTTATTGATTTTGTTTGATTACTCTATTTTAGCTTGGGTAATCCTTCTGTAAAGAATGGGGTTATGATGGTTGGGTTTCGTTCCTCAACCCAACCTACAGATTAGCGATCGCATTGTTTGATGTACTCTAAAAGAGTTTCTGCTAAAATATATTAACCAGTAAAAGAGGTAAATTATGGTTCAAACCTCCACTAAATTTGTTACTTTCGATGATTTTATTACCTGGTATCCCAACACAGGCCAACGCTATGAACTCCATGACGGAATTATTATTGAGATGCCAAAACCCACAGGAAAACATTCAAATGTCACAGGTTTCCTCATAGAAGAATTAATTTTCAATATTAAACAGATAGGGAAGCGAGGCATTTGGACAATTCCCAGGGAATCTATTGTTAAGCCTAGCAATGAAAAGTCTGGCTATGAACCGGATATTATTATTTTAAACCAAGAATTGATTATTAATGAGCCACGTTGGGAGAGTGAATCAATTATTGAAAATGCAGAGTCAGTTAAACTTATTGTAGAAGTTGTTAGCACTAATTGGCGGGATGATTATTTCAAAAAACGGGCTGATTATGAAGAAATGGGTATCCCTGAATATTGGATTATTGATTATGCTGCTTTAGGGGGACGTAATTTTATTGGTAATCCTAAAGAACCGACAGTATTTATTTATCAATTAATTGATGGGGAATATCAAGTCACTCAATTTAAAGGTGATAATTGTCTAGTATCACCTACTTTTCCAGATTTAGATCTGACAGTTAAGCAAATTGTTCAAGTAGGACAATAAACTATAAGGAACACAACTTGTGAGAATCATGGATTTATGTAAAAAAGCCTCCGGCGGGTTTATCTAGTTTTCTTGTGAGAATCATGGATTTATGTAAAAAAGCCTCCGGCGGGTTAAGAAAAACCCGCCCCTACTACAAATTTTAGGTAATTAACTTTGTGTCCCTACTTATTATCTACTAATCTCTAATATACTCTTAATATGATATAATTACCGATGACCAATTATAGATAAGGAGTGAACAATGCAAGGGAAATTAAAAGTATTCTGCATAACAGTGTTGATGTTCTTAATGATTTTCTTTAAGCAGCCAATCACACAAGCACAAGTGACTCAAGGGATTACCTGTGATAAGTCACTTTTTCAAGAGAGTCAGCTTTCTATTAATACTAAACAAGCGAAAGAAAAATTTATCAATTTAGCAGACTCATTTCACGAAGATTCTAATGTGGATATCATTTTTGAAGTCCCCATTGAAAAAAAATCACCCGCCGAAATTGAGCAAAGAATCACTGAAGGAAAATCCAATTATTTTATCCTTGATAAAAATGGATTGACTCCCGAATCTGATGGTTTTTCTCAACTTTATCAATCAACAGATGGAGAATGGAAAAAAACGATTAAAGTAACAACCAATGAGGCTAATGGTAATTCAATTATTCCCTATATTCAAATCTTTTATGAAGATAATTATGGGGGAGTTATTCGCATTAAACCCTATGGCAATCCTTCAGCACCTGCCTTTTTATCTCATTTAAAAATGCCTCATGGGACTCTCTACTTTAAACAAGATGCTCAAGGAGATTTATCCTGGTCAAATGAAGCTTTTAAGGTTTATGGATTAATGCCTCTTCCTAAAGCTCCTAAAGAGGTAAAATTGCCAGATGGGGTAACATTTGGAACACCCGAAGCAGAGTCTTTTTTACAACAGTGCTGGACTTTTAAAACTCACGTTCCTCTGGCAAGTCTTTAAAGTTAATTATCATATTAAGAATCCTCGCCGTAGAACGGCGAGGGAGTGTTAAGCAGGAACGTCTACAGTTTCTTTCCCTGCTAAATCAAAGGCTTGATGCACAGCTTTTAAGGCTTTGACACCATCTTCTTTCCCCACCACACAACTAATTTTAATTTCTGAGGTGGCGATCATTTTAATGTTGATTTTTTCCCTAGCTAAAGCGTCAAAAAACTTGGCTGCTACCCCTGGTTGTCCCACCATACCAGCCCCCACAATACTCACTTTAGCAATGTCCGTATCCACCGTCACCTCATCAAAGTCCATAGCCAAGGTTTCTAAGGCGATACGGGCGGCTTCTACATCGATTTGGGCAACCGTAAAGGCAATGTCACGGGTGGGCATTCCCTTGATAATACGACAACGTTGGGATTGAATAATGGTGTCTACACTGATGTTTTTTTCCGCTAAAATGCCGAAAATATTAGCAGCCATCCCCGGACGATCTTTAACATGACGGATGCCGATTTGAGCTTGTTTCGTATCCAATGCTACCCCACGCACAGGGAGACAACTATCTATTGATTTGCACGACACCGGATGAGTAGATAATTCCACCTCAAAAGCATCACATAAAGCTTGAATCGCGCGATCGCCATTTTCTTGAGCAATAACACAACTTACTTTAACTTCCGAGGTAGCAATCATTTCAATGTTAATACCCGCCTCGGCCAACGTTTTAAACATCTTAGCGGCAATTCCTGGCCGGCCAATCATTCCGGCCCCGGCAATCGCAATTTTAGCTACCCCTTTTTCTACTAATACCTCTGCTTCATGAGTATTAGCCAGTTGAGTACGTAAAGCAGGGGCAATAGCTTCGGCCACTGCTTCAGCTTGGGTTAAGACATTTTTCATCACAGTAAAGGCGATATCATTGGTATTGCCTTCATGGATGGATTGAATAATTAAGTCTACATCGACCTTTTGATGGGAAATTTCCCCAAATAAGCGGGCCGCAATACCTGGCCTATCAGGAACTCGTAATAAGGCCACTTTTGCTTGATCACCGTCGAATTCCACCCCATCAACCGCTTTAGTAAGTTCTAACCCTTCTAAAGATCTCGCCTTTGGTATAGGAGAATTAACCCAAGTTCCTGGGGCCTCACTCCAACTTGAGCGTACTACTAAAGGAATTCCATAATTACGGGCAATTTCCACGGCCCGGGGATGTAATACTTTAGCCCCTAAACTGGCTAATTCTAACATCTCATCAGAGGTGATTTCTGCCATTAATTGGGCATCTGGGACAATTCTGGGGTCAGTGGTGAGGATACCGGGTACATCAGTGTAAATTTCGCAATAATTGGCTTTTAAAGCTGCTGCTAGGGCAACTGCCGAAGTATCAGAACCCCCACGACCCAAAGTCGTAATTTCTAGATCATCTCCGGTACTAATACCTTGAAAACCTGCGACAACTACAACTTGACCCAATTCTAGATGTTTTTGGATACGATCAGGTTTAATGGAAAGGATACGGGCGCGACTATGTTGCGCTTCGGTGACAATGCCCACTTGGGCCCCAGTTAGAGAGATGGCCGGTTGTCCTAACCCTTGCAGGGCCATACTCATCAGGGCGATGGAAACCTGTTCTCCTGTGGATAGTAACATATCCATTTCTCGACGAGACGGATTAGAGGTGATTTCTTGGGCTAAATTGACTAAAGTATCAGTAGTTTTGCCCATAGCCGAGAGAACAACTACTACTGCGTTACCCCCTTGGGCCGTTTTTTGGATGCGTCGGGCTACTATTTGTATCCGTTCTACTGAACCAACAGAAGTGCCTCCATACTTTTGGACAATTAAAGCCATAATTTTGTCTAGATTCTATGACAGGAAAAATAATAATCTATCAATCAATAAGTTAGCAAAATTTACAGGTCATGGTAGATTTTTTGTTACATTTGATCATATAGAAGAAGACGGTAAGGGCGGGTTTTTTACATAAATCAATGATTCTCACAAGCAAACTAGATAAACCCGCCGGAGGGTTTTTTACATAAATCAATGATTCTCACAAACAAACTAAATAAACCCGCCCCCTATTATTAAAGCATTACGACTATATCACAACCCGCCAGTACTATTTATTTCAAATGGCAAAACTTAGTCTAGGAACTCGATTATTTTTATCTCATTTACTGGTTATGGTAGTAGGATTAGGCAGTTTTATTTGTATTGCTAAGTTATCTTCTCCTGGTATGTTTATTGTACGGTTAGAACAATTAGAAAGACGAGGATTGTTTACTGTTCGTTCGGCTCGGACTTTATTAGTAAAAGGCTTTGAAACTGCTTGGGATAATAGTGCTGTTTGGTCGCTTATTTCTGGTGCTAGTGCCGCCGGAATACTCAGTTATTGGGCTTCTAAACGGATTATGAAACCTTTAAATCAAATGAAGGACATCACCCAAAAGTTAGCCGCAGGAAATTTACATGAAAGGATGCCAGTTAGTGAGATTCCTGAGTGGAATCAATTGGGCAATAGTTTTAATTTAATGGCTAGTAGTTTAGAGAATGTGGAGCAAAGAAGACGAGAATTAATTGGCGATATGACTCATGAATTACGAACCCCTTTAACGGTTATTAGAGGTTATTTAGAAGAATTAGCTAGTGGCTCAATAGAACCATCTTCCGAGCTTTATTTACGCTTAGTTAAAGAAACCAGACGTTTAGAAAGATTAATTCATGATTTGCAAGAACTTTCTCAAGTAGAAGCAGGATATTTATCAATTAGTGTCCAGCCGATTTCTTTGGTTCCTTTATTAAAATCATTAGTAGAAAAATTTGCCGATCAAATTATGGATGATGGCCCCATAATTAAATTAGATTATTCCTCAGATTTACCTCCGGTTTTAGCAGATAGCGATCGCACCGAACAAATTTTAGTTAACTTATTAGGAAATGCCATTCGTTATACAGAAAAAGGAACAATTACGGTTCAAGCTTGGCGCAATCGTCATCGAGTTTGGATTGCTGTTACCGATACAGGAATTGGCATTAAACCAGAAGATTTACCCTTTGTTTTTGAACGATTTTGGCGCGCCGATAAATCCCGATCAAGTTATTCTGGAGGTACAGGAATTGGACTAGCAATTACACGTCGTCTGGTAGAATTGCAAGGAGGAACAATTGAAGTTGAAAGCGAAGTCGGAAAAGGCAGTATCTTTCGCTTTTTTCTTCCCGTTGCCTGAGAAAATTTTCACCTAATACTAGATAAATAAAGATATTTTATATAATTATTGGATTGTCAAAAAATGTGGTATAATGCTCCTGATAATATAGAAATAAACTCCTCAGATATTCATTTATGGCGGAGGAAATTGGAATCATCAGATCAGGAAATTAAGACTCTTTTTAATATCCTCAATGAAGAAGAACAAACTAAAGCCAAAAGATTTGTATTGGCACAACATCAAAGACGGTTTATCGTAGCTAGAACTACCCTTAAAATCATTTTAAGTAATTACTTAAAGATAGCTCCTAATCAAATAAAATTTGAATATAGTTCCCGTGGTAAACCCACACTTATTAAAGACATAAACCCCAATAAATTAGAATTTAATGTGTCTCATTCAGAAGAATTAGCACTTTATGGAATTACCCGCGATCGCTTAATAGGAGTAGATGTAGAATATAATAGTCCTATACCCGATGCCGAACAACTAGCCAAACGCTTTTTTTGTCCCCAAGAATATGAAATAATTCGTCCTTTAACTTCCCCAGAAAAAGAACAAACATTTTTTCAATTATGGACAGCAAAAGAAGCCTATTTAAAAGCAACAGGAGAAGGAATATCAGGGGGATTAGATCAAATTTTCGTATCCTTAAAGACAAAGCCTAAATTTTTAGCCCTTCCCCACAGTGGAAAACCCTTGACAGACTGGACATTATTCACCCTAACCCCTCAAACGGGATATCTAGCATCTGTTGTTGTTCAAGGGAACCACTGTGCCTTAAAATATTGGGAACTCAATCAATCAGTTTTTTAGGTATTATCCTCCTTAACAATTATTCCCAAATCGTGTATAATTGATAATAATTTATTGTCTAAAGACCTCATGACAAAAATTTTACTCACAGGTAGTAACGGACAACTCGGTCAAGAGTTACAATACACCCTCAAACCATTGGGAGAGGTCATTGGAATTACTCGTCAAATGATGGACTTGTCCCAACCAGATCAAATTCGTCAAACTATCCAAAAAAATCAACCTAATATTATTGTTAATTCGGCCGCTTATACGGCTGTAGATAAAGCGGAAAGTGAACCAGATTTAGCCTTTGCTATTAATGGAATAGCTCCTACTATTATGGCAGAAGAAGCTCAAAAAATAGGAGCTTTTTTGCTACAGGTTTCTACCGATTATGTCTTTGATGGAACTAAAAATACCCCTTATTTTGAAACTGATACCACTCATCCTCTTAGTATCTATGGACAGTCTAAACTAGCCGGAGAAAAAGGTATAGAAAAACACACTAATGCTTATGCTATCTTAAGAACAGCTTGGGTTTATGGAACCTATGGAAAAAGTAATTTTGTCAAAACTATGCTAAAGTTAGGGCAAGAAAGAGAACAACTACGTATCGTGGCTGATCAAGTGGGTAGCCCAACTTATGCTCAAGATATTGCTAATGCGATCGCTAATTTATTAGCAAATTCCAACGTAAGAAATACCTCTGAAATTTATCATTTTACTAATAGTGGAGTCGCTAGCTGGTATGATTTTGCTGTAGCCATTTTTGAAGAAGCTCAAACCCTTGGTTTTCCGATAAAAGTTAATCAAGTTGTTCCGATTACAACCTCTGATTATCCGACTCCTGCTAAACGTCCTGCTTATTCAGTTTTATCAGGACAAAAAATTACCTCTATCTTAAGGAATTATGCTCCTTATTGGCGTAATTCTCTCAAACAAATGCTCAAACAAATGTTAGAGCAATGAGCCTGAAAGCGATTATTATTGTTACATAATTAGTAAAGAATAAAAGATTTAGAACAAGAAATCATGAACAATCAACTAGATAAAACTAACATTGGTGCTATATTTGGGACAGGAAGAAGTGGAACAACTTGGCTTGGTTCTATTCTTAATAGTCACCCTGATGTTGTCTATCGATTTGAGCCATTTCATCGATTACAAAAAAACAATCAAGACATAGCTGAGTTAATAAAGATTTTAAAATCCAATCAAATTTCAGAGCAGGACATAATTCATATGTATAAAAGCTTACTTCCTGCTTATCCAGAAATTGATAAACCTCCATTTTTTGAAAAAAATTTTTCTTCCCGATTTCCTATAGGTCGCCCATTATTATATCCTTTGGCTAGAAAAAATAATATTTTAAGGATGCTTTTTAGAGAAATGTACACTCCGACACAGAGTCCATTATTAATTTTTAAAGAGGTGGGATATATTGAGATTCCGAAGAATTTAATCGATAACACTCGGATGCCAATTGTTTATATGGTGCGTCATCCTTGTGCTGTTATATCTTCACTTATAAAAGGTCAAAATCTATTTTTAATGTCAACAGGAAGACTGGGAATTATCAATAATTTACTTAAGGAATATCAACCTAAATTAGCAGAAAAATATGAAGGAAACATAGAAAATATGACAATGGCCGCAAAACAAGCCTTGCTTTGGTATATCGAAGTTGAAGAATCCTTCTTAGCTTGTCAAGATTCCCCCCATGGTCTAGTGGTAATTTACGAAGAATTAGTCGATAATACTTTGGCAGTAGCGGAAAAAGTGTTAGGACATTTTGGATTAGACTTGCACCAAAAAACCATTGATTTTATAGAAAAGAGTACATCTTCTTCCCCGAAACAATCATTGATAAAAGAATTTGGAATGATTAATAAATATTTTACGATATATAGAGACTCAAAACAAGTGCGCGATAAATGGAAAGATAAAATGTCTGAAGAAGACCAAAACACAGTCAGAGAAATTGTTCAGAGTAGCAAATGTTTTCAAAAAGGAGTAAATTTAGGATTATGGAATTAAGCTACTTGTCGATGCTAAAATTTAATTATAAACAAGGCTCAAGGAGCCTAGTAAACAAGTAGACTAGATTAGACATTAACAAGTAAATTCAATAAAATTAATCATGAAAGCACTGATTCTTTCGGGTGGAAAAGGAACTAGATTACGCCCCTTAACCTATACAGGGGCAAAGCAATTAGTTCCTGTTGCTAATAAACCTATTTTGTGGTATGGAATTGAATCAATTGTAGCCGCAGGAATTACGGATATTGGCATTATTATTAGTCCTGAAACTGGCGAAGAAATTGCAGAAAAAACAGGAAATGGGGAGCGATTTGGAGCTAAGATTACCTATATCGTTCAAGATCATCCTTTAGGGTTAGCTCATGCGGTTAAAGTAGCTCAACCCTTTTTAGGAGATTCTCCCTTTATTATGTATTTGGGAGATAACCTAATTCAAGACAGTTTAAATAGCTTTTTAGATGAGTTTAAAAGTAAACACCTTGATGGCTTAATTTTATTACGTTCTGTACCTAATCCGACTGCTTTTGGTGTGGCGAAAGTTGATGAACAAGGACGGGTTTTACAGTTAGTTGAAAAGCCAAAAGTTCCCCCATCAAATTTAGCTTTAGTGGGGGTTTATTTTTTCTCTCCTACCATTCATGATGCCATTGCCTCAATTAAACCCTCAGCGCGGGGAGAATTAGAAATTACTGATGCTATTCAGGAATTAATTGATACTCAAAAAACAGTAGAAGCATTAAAACTAGAGGGATGGTGGTTAGATACAGGGAAAAAAGATGATTTATTAGAAGCAAATCGGATTATCTTAGATAATAAATTAGATATAGTTGTTGAGGCAGAAGTTGACGAGAAAAGTCAAATTAGCGGACGGGTACATATAGAAAAAAGCTCTAAAATAATTAATAGTACGATTCGCGGACCTGTAATTATTGGTCAAAATTGTCACATAGAAAACTGTTTTATTGGCCCTTATACCAGTATTGGTGATAACGCGACTTTAATTGATGCTGATCTTGAACATAGTGTTATTTTAGAAGGCGCAAAAATTGTCGAAATTCATCAACGAATTGTTGACAGTTTGATTGGGCGACGTGCTAAACTAGAAATGGCTCCTCAACGACCGAAAGCATTGCGGTTTATGGTGGGAGATGATTCTCACATTGAGTTAGTTTAATGTATGTCCATATAAGGAGTATTCTGGCAGGTAAATATTGGTGATTAGTATTAAATTAATGGAAAAATTTTGAGTTATGAAACAACAAAAATTTGGCGTAATTACTTTAAGCTACTCTCCTGATTTCGAGCGATGTGAATTGTTGTCATGGAGCATTGAAAAATCTGTAAATTCTGATTATACTCATTATATTATTGTTGACAAAAAAGATTTAACTTTATTTAATAAACTTAAAAAACGAAACACAGAAATTATTGCTGTAGAATCTATTTTACCCTGGTGGATAAAGAAAATACCCGGATTGAAAAATGGATGGATTAGTTTTAAAAGTTTACCAGTTCGTAATTGGATAATTCAACAAATTACTAAAATTGCTGTGTCAGAATATCTTGAGCAAGATGTTTTAGTTTTTATTGATTCTGATGTTGCATTTGTTAGGAAATTTGATTTAAACACCTTTATCAGAGGAGATAAAGTTAGATTATTCAAGCCCGTTAACCAGAGAAAGACAACTGATTCATTTACTTCTTGGTATGAAACCGCTAGCAATATTCTTGGTTTAACTCCCCAAAACTATCCCGATGGTTATATCGGTAATTTAATTACCTGGAAGCGAGAAAATGTGTTAAAAATGCATCAACGAATAGAACAAATCACTAGACGATCATATATTGAAGTTTTATGTAATCAAAGTAAGTTGTCTGAATATGTCTTGTATGGAGTTTTTGTGGATTACATTTTAAAAGAGAAAGCAGAGCATTTTTACGATCAAACCAGTATTTGTCAGGAATACTGGAAAACAGATAATCTAGAAGATGAAGAATTAGGAAAGTTTTTTACCGGACTTCTTCCTAGTCAAGTTTCTGTTATGATATCTGCCAAAGCTAAAATATCAGTCAAACGCTATGAAAAACTGTTAAAATCAGTAGATAAAAATCAATAAGATATTGAATTGATTTAACCCATCTTAGCGGAAACTTGAAAGATGATACCTACTACTTTATCGACTGAGAACACACCTTTGGTTTTACAAATGTCGCCTGCCCTCGACATGACAGACGAACAATTCTTCGCTTTGTGTCAATTAAACCGAGATTATCGCATTGAGCGCAACCCTAAGGGAGAATTAATAATTATGCCCCCTGCAGGATCAGAAACCGGAAATCGTAACTTTAAACTGAGTCAACAACTTGCCAATTGGACTGATGATAATGGCACAGGAATTGGGTTTGATTCATCTACAGGGTTTAAACTGCCTAATGGTGCAGATCGTTCTCCTGATGCAGCTTGGATGACTTTAGAAAAATGGAATTCTATTCCTCAAGAACAGAGAATTAGATTTGCTCCTATTGCTCCTAATTTTGTCGTTGAAATACGTTCCCCTAGTGATCAACTTCAATCACTTCAGGATAAACTTAAAGAATATATCGATAACGGGGTAAAATTAGGTTGGTTAATTGATCGGAAAAATCACCGAGTCTATATTTACCGCCCCCAAATAGAAGTAGAATGTTTAGAAAATCCAACTACTGTGATTGGCGATCCAGTTTTGCCAGGTTTCATCTTACAAATGAATACTATTTGGTGATTAAATGCGTCGATACATAGAATCTATTAGGAGTTTAACCCATGAATGAACCTGTCACCGTTACCTATTCAATAGAGGAAGTTTTAAAGCGTATTGAGGATAAATTAGACAGGATAGACGAGAAGTTTGAGACAAAATTAGATCGGATAGACGAAAAGTTTGAGACAAAATTAGATAGAATTGATGAACGTCTCACCAATTTAGAAGTAGGACAAGCAACCCTAACTGAAAAAGTTAGCAGTATGGACAAGCGATTGGAAAAGGTAGAAAATGAACAATCTACAATGGTTAAGGCAATTTCTGATTTGCAAGGTTTTCGTTCTCTAATTGTTCCGATTGTTGTAGCGGTGGCAACTGCTTTATTGACTTTACTTTTCCGTCTTGTTCCTAATATCTCCTTAAATTAATTAATAAAAATCTAGAATATTTTGAGTGAGCTTATGTTACTTTCTGAAGAAAAAAAAAGTATTTTAATTACGGGTGGTGCAGGATTTATCGGTTCCAACTTTGTTCATCATTGGTGTTACCAATATCCTGATTCTCATGTTATTGTTTTAGATGCCTTAACTTATGCGGGAAATCGTCAAAATATAGCTAGTTTAGAAGACAGAGAAAACTTTAAATTTATTGAAGGAAATATATGCGATCGCCAGTTAATTGATAATCTTTTAAAAGAAGAAAATATCAATATTGTGGCTCATTTTGCGGCAGAATCTCATGTTGATCGCTCTATTATTAGTCCCGATGCTTTTATTCAAACCAATGTCATTGGAACTTTTACCTTATTAGAAAGTTTTCGTCAATATTGGAATAGCAAAGATAAACCCAAAAATTACCGTTTTCTTCATGTGTCTACGGACGAAGTTTATGGCAGTTTAGAAGCCGATGATCCCGCTTTTACAGAAACAACTCCCTATGCTCCTAATAGTCCTTATTCTGCCTCAAAAGCAGGAAGTGATCACCTAGCAAGAGCTTATTATCATACCTATAATGTCCCCACAATTATTACGAATTGTTCTAATAATTATGGACCTTATCACTTCCCTGAAAAATTAATTCCTTTGATGTGTATTAATATTTTATTAGGTAAGCCTTTACCCGTATATGGAGACGGACAAAATATCAGAGATTGGTTATATGTAGGGGATCATTGTTCAGCATTAGAGACAGTAATTAACCAAGGAAAACCAGGAGAAACTTATAATATTGGGGGCAATAATGAGGTTAAAAATATTGATTTAGTGACCATATTATGTGACTTAATGGATGAATTAGCCCCTAATTTACCTGTTAAACCTGCTCAAAAATTAATTACCTTTGTTAAAGATAGGGCAGGCCATGATCGACGTTATGCCATTGATGCCACTAAAATTAAAACAGAATTAGGTTGGATACCTCAAGAAACAGTAGAAGGAGGTTTAAGAAAAACCATTCAATGGTATTTAGATAATCAAGATTGGTGGCAACCCTTATTATCACAAGAATATCAAGAATATTATCAAAAAGTTTATGGATAAAATAGACATCTCCAAGACAATTTCTAGCATCTACACAAAATCTGTCAAAATGAAGGTACATTATAGATACCTACAACCTCTCACTTGCTTATGATTTGGCCTTTTAAACCTAGACCGAGTAAACAAATTGCTAGAATTGAAATTACCGGAGCTATTGGCTCAGAAACTCGTAAAAATGTTCTTCAAGCCCTAAAAACGGTTAAAGAAAAGAAATTTCCGGCTTTATTATTGAGAATTGACTCTCCTGGAGGAACAGTCGGAGATTCTCAAGAAATTTATGAGGCCCTCAAACGTTTACGTCAAGATGTAAAAATTGTCGCCAGTTTTGGTAATATTTCCGCTTCTGGTGGGGTATATATTGGGGTAGGAGCGCAATATATTGTTGCTAACCCTGGAACTATTACTGGAAGTATTGGCGTAATTTTAAGAGGCAATAATCTAGAAGTATTACTTGCTAAAATTGGCGTATCCTTTAAAGTAATTAAATCAGGCCCTTACAAAGATATTCTCTCATTTGATCGAGAATTAACCACCGAAGAACAAACCATTCTTCAAGAAATGATCGATGTGAGTTATCAACAATTTGTCTCTACTGTTGCTCAAGGTCGTAATCTAGAAATAGAAAAAGTCAAAAGTTTTGCTGATGGACGTATTTTTACTGGACAACAGGCCTTAGAATTAGGAGTAGTTGATCGCTTAGGGACAGAAGAAGATGCTCGCCTCTGGGCAGCCGAATTAGCGGGACTTAACCCAGATAAGGCTCAATGTTATACCATTGAAGAACCGAAATCTGTCTGGAATCGTTTTTTTTCCCGTAATAAAACTAAATCAAAGATAGGATCGGCTATAGATTGGCTAGAATTTGAATTAGCGACTAATGGTCAGCCCTTATGGTTGTATCGACCTTAAACATGATGATACAATTAAATATTACGGGTCGGAGGAAGACACAGTGGGTATTTGGAAAGTACGGGGAATTCGCGGAGCAACCACCGCTTCAGATAATACCAAAGAAGCGATCGCACAAGCTGTCACAGAACTATTAGATGCGATCGAGTCCCGTAACCAATTCGATCCCGAAGACATTGTTAGTGTAACATTTACCGCTACTGGCGATCTTGATGCTATCTTTCCGGCCGCGATCGCTCGTCAACGTCCTCAGTGGGATACTGTTCCCTTATTAGATGTACAACAAATGCAGGTTGAAGGCAGTTTAAAACGCTGTATTCGAGTGTTAATTCATCTTAATACCCCCTTACCTCAAAAAGAGATTTATCACTCTTATTTACGAGATGCTTGTCATCTTAGACCTGATTGGAGTTTAACTCATGCTTCTTCTTCTGTGTCATGAAATTCTCTTAATACTGAAAAAGCTCGTTCTGAGTTAATTGTAACTCCTATTTTAGTAGAATTAAGAAAGCAGTTTAATTATCAAATTAGTTTTTTTTCAGGAAAAGAATTTAATATAGATTCAGAAAAAGGTTTGAATGGATTTTGTGATTTTCTAATTAGTCGCTCTCCTGAACAACTATTAATTAAAACTCCTGTTGTTGCCTTAGTTGAAGCCAAAAATGATAATATTCAAAATGGACTACCTCAATGTATGGCTGAAATGATTGCTGCTCACATATTTAATGAAAGAAAAAATAATCATATTTTTCAAATCTATGGAGTAGTTACAACTGGAACTAATTGGAAGTTTTTACGATTGATTGATAAAATTATAGAAGTTGATTTGAACGATTATTTTATTGATAATATCAGCCAAATAGTCGGCATTTTAAAGTATTTAATCAATTCAACAGATGAACAAAAAACAATAGCAAATTATAGTGTACCTGATTAAACTCTAAAATTTGATAATTCATAATTCATAATTCATAATTCATAATTCATAATTCATAATTCATAATTCATAATGTCTCGTCCTTCTAAACTTAAATATGATCGTGGTACTTTAATTGTTCATCCTCCCCCAAAAGGTAAAGAGTGGATGGAGTTTGCTACTTGGGATGATCGCATTGAAAAGTTTCGTGTTCCTGCTATTTATTATCGTCCTCTAATTGAAACTTTACAAGCTCATAATATTAGTTTTATTGACGAAGCAAAAGAGTTTATTCCCCTAGACTTAACTCCTAGTTTTGAACGAGAACCCTATCCCCATCAACAAGAAGCTTTACTCGCATGGAAACAAGCAGGACGCAAAGGAGTAGTCGTATTACCAACTGCAGCAGGGAAAACCTATTTAGCACAGTTAGCAATGGTTTCTACCCCTCGTACCACCTTAATTGTAGTGCCTACCTTAGATTTGATGCACCAATGGTATGCTCAAATGATGGCGGCCTTTCCTGATATAGAAGTAGGATTATTAGGAGGAGGATCACGTGATCGCACACCTATTTTAATTGCTACTTATAATAGTGGGGCTATTCACGCCGAAACTTTGGGAAATCAGTATGCTTTGCTCATTTTCGATGAATGTCATCATCTACCGACCGATTTCTTCCGAGTTATTGCAGAATACGCCATCGCACCCTATCGTTTGGGTTTGACAGCGACACCAGAACGCACCGATGGTTCCCATCGAGAGTTAGATAGTCTCATTGGTTCGGTAGTTTATCGTAAGGGAGTTAAGGAACTTTCAGGTAATACTTTAGCCCAACATAAAATTGTCGAAATTAAAGTTAAGTTATCACAAACCGAACGAAAACGTTATGATAATGCTATGGCAATTCGTAATGATTTTTTACGGAAATCTAATATTTCTTTAGGGAGTTTAAACGGATGGCAATTATTTGTCAAAGCAAGTGCTAAAAATCCGGCCGGAAGACGGGCAATGTTAGCTCATCGAGAAGCAAAAGAAATAGCGGCTGGAACCGATGGAAAATTGCGAGTTTTGACTGAATTAATTTGTGAACATGATGCCGATTCTATTTTAATTTTTACCAACGATAATGCCACTGTTTACCGTATTTCTCAAGACTTTCTAATTCCAGCCATTACTCATCAAACCCCGATTAAAGAACGCCATGAGGTTTTAACTAATTTTCGAGAAGGTATTTATAAAGCTTTAGTTACCTCTCATGTTTTAAATGAGGGAGTAGATGTTCCTGAAGTTAAGATAGCTATTATTTTATCAGGAACAGGTTCTACTAGGGAATATGTGCAAAGATTGGGGCGGATTTTACGCAAAGGAGAAAGCAAAAATAAGTTAGCCATTTTATATGAAATTGTCGCAGAAAATACCAGTGAAGAAAGAACTTCAGAACGACGCAGGGGAGAAAATCAATCTATTGAAAAAGAGACAAATCAGCCTCAACAATTAGAATTACTTCCTTCGGCTTCTCCCTATGAAATTAAGTCCCAGAAATCATTAAAAGCGGCGGAATCATCTGTTGATCAATGGGGAGATCTAGAGGAAGATGAATGATTTATAGTATTGATGTTTTTTTGCATCTCACAGGCCTGAGTTCAAAATAAGGTAATTTGTGGAAAACTCGCCACAAGCAGGAGTCTGGCAACCCTTATTCTCTCGTTGAAAAAATTATCCACGACGAACTCCGAACTTCTAACACCGAACTCAGGTCTAGTTAAAATGAAAATCTCTAATAAAGTAAAAATGTTAGTAGACACGCTACAATTCATCTAATCATTGATAAAGGAAATGATACTTATGCTGAAATCTCTTGTGGTGGGGGGAATTATTGGGGTTATTGGACTATCATTACCAATGGTAAGCCATAGTCAAACCATTGTACCTCAACAATCCATTGTCAACGCTACTCAACCGGAACTTAGTGCTTTAGAACTGCGACAATATGCACAAGCAGTAAAACAACTACAAATTGTTGAGAAAAAAACTCAAGAACTGATGGCCAAAGCGATCGCTTCTGAAGATCTTAGTCCTCAACGGTTTATGGAAATTGGCCAAACTCGCACTAGAATTGGAGAATCATCAGATAAATCTGCTTCTCCAGAAGAAATCGAAAAGTTTAAAAAAGCCCTAGTTAAAGTTAATAATGTGTTGGAAGTCTCTCAGTCTAAACAAGAACGAGTGATTAAAGGCCAGGGATTAGAAATCAATCGTTTTAATCAGATAAGTAAAATAATTGAACAAGATCGTAATTTAAAACAAAAATATGAGCAAATGATCACTAACTAACGAGTCATTGAGGAAAGCAACCAATTTTAGGATCTAGAGAAGTTGTCTTGTCATTAAACAGCCAGCTTTACTGGCCTAAACTCTAAAATAAAGGTTATAGTTAACTCAGATTTACCCTATCTGATATGATTTCTAGCTTTCCTCAATCTCCTTCGGTTAATTTATCTCAAATTCGCCTAGAAATTCGCGCCCTACAATCTCGTTTAGTGGCATGGCGTAGACAACTTCATCAACAACCAGAATTAGGCTTTCAAGAACATAAAACCGCCGCTTTTATCGCCCAAGAATTACAACAAATGGGCATTGATTATCAGACAGGTATTGCCAAAACTGGAATTGTCGCTACTATTAAAAGTCCTTTTCCTGGCCCCGTTTTAGCCATTCGCGCTGATATAGATGCTTTGCCTATTCAAGAAGAAAATGAGGTTACTTATCGTTCTCAACATGATGGTATTATGCACGCTTGTGGCCATGATGGTCATACCGCGATCGCATTAGGAACCGCTTATTATCTTTGGCATCATCGCACTAATTTTAAAGGAACTATTAAGATTTTGTTTCAACCGGCCGAAGAAAGTCCGGGAGGGGCTAAACCCATGATAGCTGAAGGTGTTCTCAAAAATCCTGATGTAGATGCCATTATTGGGTTACATCTATGGAATGTGCTTCCTTTGGGGACGGTAGGGGTACGCAGTGGGGCAATAATGGCTGCTGTGGAGTGTTTTGAGCTTAATTTGTTCGGAAAAGGAGGCCATGGGGCTATGCCTCATCAAACGGTAGATTCTGTGGTTTTAAGCGCGCAAATTATTAATGCTTTACAAACTATTGTTTCTCGTAATATTAACCCCATAGATTCAGCAGTAGTAACCATAGGAAAACTGCAAGCAGGAACGGCTTTAAATGTAATTGCTGATAAGGCGTTTATGAGTGGAACTGTACGTTATTTTAAGCCTGAATTAGAGGGTTATTTTGGAAAAAGAATTGAGGAAATTGTGGCGGGTATTTGTCAAGGTTATGGGGCTAAATATGAGTTAGATTATTGGCATTTATATCCTCCTGTTATTAATGAGGAAAAAATGGCAAATTTAGTCCATTCTGTTGCTTTAGATGTGGTAGAAACTCCGGTGGGAATTGTTCCGAATTGTCAAAATATGGGGGGAGAAGATATGTCATTTTTCTTGCAAGAAGTCCCTGGTTGTTATTTCTTTTTGGGATCAGCTAATGTTGATAAAGGCTTAGCTTATCCTCATCATCATCCTCGTTTTGATTTTGATGAAACTGTGTTATCTATGGGGGTTGAAATGTTTATCCGTTGTGTTGAAAAGTTTTGTTGTTAAAGGTTATTTAAACTGATTAACTTAACAAGTATCTCCAGGCTAAAGCCTTATACTATAAGAACGAAGGCTGTCTACACAGCCTGATAAAAGACTGCGAAGGCAGGCTTTGTTTATATAGCCTAACCCTTCAGGGTTTGACTATATTATTTTTAATTATTACTTACTTGGGCTGACATTTTCCTGCCCTAATTAATCCCACTCGTTTAGCGATCGCCTCTTCTTGTGAATTAAATGGCCCCCATTTTAGTTCAGATTCAAAGACATTATTATCTTCTCCCAAAATAATCTGACAATAACCTTCTTTCCCTTTAATAATATACCATTTTTGTGGCTCATTCATACATTTTTTGTGTCTTATTTAATTATTTTAACATATTGTTAAATCAGATATAATTGTGGAACGGGCATCTTGCCCGTCACAGGCTATAAGCCTGTGCCACAAGTATTTATTTTTCAAATTAAACACTATATTTAATCATTTTAACATGAGTAATCCCTGCTTCTTCAAAGCGATCGCCAATGGTTTCAAATCCTAATTTTTTGTATAATTCCTGAATATATTTTTGAGCATTAACAATAACTTTTGGACAATTACTATCTTTAATTAAGCTGAGAGATACTTTCATTAATTCGGTAGCAATTCCTTGTCCTCTACCATGAGGTAATACAGCAACCCGTTCAATTTTAGCAGTAGTTTGATCAAGAAATCTAATCCTAGTTGTTCCGACAGGTTGATTATCTAAATAAGCTAAAAGATGTTGACAGGTTTCATCATATCCATCAAATTCTAAATCAGGATTAATTCCTTGTTCTTCTTGAAATACAATTTGACGAATCATTTTTATGGATTCTATTTCTTGAATATAATTAACTTGTTTTATGGTTAATTTTAGCATAATTCATATTAATATTTATCTTCTGTTATTTTAGGCTTATCAGCCAAGGATATGTAGTTATAATAATCTATTATATAGCATTATAGAATGTAGGTAGTCTTCAATACATCACCATGACTTTATCAAAAAAACCGACAGAACTATCCTTAGCTGAAGACTTAGGAGAGTTAATCAAGGACTTACCAGAGCATCAACATGGTAAACTAATAGAAAGAGCCTTAGCTGTCTTATTGCGAATTGCGGACGAAGAAATTGACCGTTTAGACTGGAAAATCCTAACAACTGCCCTAGAAGACTTAGAAAAAGGGTTTCAGGTATTTTATCCCTATCGTCATACTCGTAAAGTTACCATTTTTGGTTCTGCTCGTCTATCCCCCCAAAGTTCAGAATATCGCTTAGCTGTCGAATTTGCTCGTTATATCACACAATTTGGCTTTATGGTACTAACGGGGGCCGGGGGTGGTATCATGCAAGCAGGGAATGAAGGAGCAGGGAGAGAACATTCTTTTGGGTTAAATATTGAGTTACCTTTTGAACAAGGAACTAACCCTTTTATTGCAGGGGATGATAAATTAATTAGATTCAAATACTTCTTTACCCGTAAACTTTTCTTTTTAAGAGAAAGTGATGCAGTTGCTTTATTTCCTGGAGGTTTTGGCACTCAAGATGAAGCATTTGAAACATTAACTTTATGTCAAACAGGGAAATATGGCCCCTCTCCGTTAGTATTAATAGATGAACCTGGGGGAAACTATTGGAAAGCTTGGAATGAGTACAATTATAACAATTTATTAGCGCGGGGTTTAATTAGTGCAGAAGATTCTAGTCTTTATACAATAACTGATAGTTTAGCTACTGCTTGTAATGTGATTCGTCAATTTTATTGTGTTTATCATTCTATTCGTTATGTGGAAGATTTATTAGTTATGCGTCTTAACTCACAATTAACAGACGCACAAGTAGAACAACTTAATGAAGAATATTCTGATATTTTAGTTAAAGGAAAAATAGAAAAAAGTCAAGTATTACCAACAGAAATTAAAGATGAAACAGCTAGTCTTCCCCGTTTAAGATTGTACTTCAATCAAAGAAATTTAGGAAGATTATATCAAATGATTAATCAGATTAATAAATTTGGGACTTGTTTACCTATTGAACCTCATCCCGAATGGAAATAATACCATTATTTTTGAAATTGTTCTAATAACCATAAGCCAACTTTACTATGGTTCGTTTGGCGAGTTTTTCTGATAGCTTCTTCTAATAAAGCAATTTCTAATTTGGGTAAAACTTGAGACTCTCTAATTCGATGACTTCCTTCATTTTCTATGGCAAAAGCAATAATTTCTAATTTATTAACATCAATAATCCAATATTCTTTGACTTGTAAATCTTCATATAAATTTTTTTTTTCTCCTTTATCATCAGCTAAAGAACTATTAGCAATTTCAACAACTAAAGTAGGAGGTGAAAACTCATCAAGACTAATAATTGAGGTTCCATAGGGAACAGCATCTACTGTGTCTTCAATATAGTAAGATAAATCGGGTTGAGCATCTTGATAACCCGTTTTACGATAAGTACAGTTATCTTTTCCATTCAAATTAATCCCTTTAACAACAGCATAAAGATTAATTGCATAGGTGATAATATTATGATCACTTGCATGGTCATTTCCTAAAGGGGACATTTCAATTCTAAATTTTCCCTTGTTGTAGTAAAATTTTGCTTTTTGATAGTCTGAGTTTTCGGTTATTTGGATATATTCACTCCAAGTAGCATTTATCCAACTATCAGTCTTGATTTTAGCTTGTAGGTTACTCATTGGTTAAGTCTTAAAATATCAGTATTAACCTGATTGTCTTTGATATTTACCTTCCATAATAGCAGTTGTCCATCAGCCCCACCACTCACAATTTTTATGTTATTCCCAGAAACATTAATTGCTAGAGACAAAACTTTTTTCTCATGTTTCAGGTTAGGATTTTTATTATTAGTCATTAAGTCAAGTTTTTTTTTTGTAATTACATCCCATAATTGTACATTTCCTGTTTCATCACCAGTAACAACATATTTTCCCTCAGAACTAATGGTAACTGATGTGATCGAACTTTTATTCTCAATGATATTTTTAGTATTATTTTCAGTATTTTGGACTAACATTTTTCCAGCAGAATCCGTTGTTACAAAATACTGAGCATTAGGACTAATAGAAGCTAAAAAAAAACTATTGGAATTTGGGTAAATTTGCCCAATAAAAAATTGAATTATATTTCCAAAAAATAATAAACAAATTATCCCAATACCACCTAATGAAATTATTAATGGTACTATATATTTTTGATATGTTGTTCCACGTTCTTGATGGCTTGTAAAATTTTTTTGAAGTTGACTAGGTGCATCATATGGTGTCAAATTTTCTTTCTCAATAAGATTAGATAATCCTCGCCAAACTCCTTCATTTTTAAGGACATCTTCTGTTTTAATTCCAGTGACAACTACTAATGCTTGAAAACTATCCGTTTCTTTAGGTAAACGATTATCTTTAACTTCACGAGCAATAATATTCCTATTATTCTCGGTATTTTTGCCAATCATTTCTATTGATGTTCCACCATCACTATTCCCGATGTTAGATGGTGTTTCAATAAGATTCTGTATTTTATGATAATCAACTTTAAATCCTTGTTTTTCTTCTACTGTAATAGCATCGTCAATTTTACTTTCTAATTGCTCTTTTAATGCAAACACAGCCAGTCCTCTTATTTTTCTCTCATTTTCCTCACTATCTTCAGTAATAAACGCAATAGAATTACGTATGACACGACCCATATAATCTTTACGTTGACTTGCTTTCATTCCGGTAACTAGCAAAATTAATTCATCATTTTCGCGCCCTATAAAAATTGAATATGCTGGAGTTTGAAGCAAACTTTTAGCCTTATTGAGAAATTCTGGTTCGTCTACCTTTTCCTGGGACTTACTTGTATTTGTTTGCCAAAAGTAATCTTGCTCTTGGGAACGACCAGCACTTTGTACATATATTTTCATAGTTGACTCCTATTTATTTATTTATCCATAAAAAGTTTGTCTTTACCCTGTACAATATCAAAACCGCCAGATGTTTTACATTTAATAGCCGACTTTCTAGCAGATTCTAAAAGGTATTTATCTAAATTGAAAAGCTGACGAATAAAGTTAAACTTTCCCCATTTTTTTCCGTGATGAAGTTGGAGGAGGAAACTTAATAAATAGCGCAACGGTTGATCACTATCCTTTGGAGTATATCCAGCATCATGACTCATTTTGCGAAAATAAAAATGGGGTTGTACTTTTCCATCTATTGTCTCCGGTTTAATACTACTAAAAAATACAGTTCCTACAGTTTGCACAGGTGTAATTACACAGGCGATCTTAGTAAGTAATTTTTCACTTTTGAAGAAATTAAAAAGTTGCTCATATTCAGACTTAATGCACCTAAGTAACTTTTTAGCATCCTCGTCATTTTGCAAATATTTCTCACAACGAATAGGAACAAAAATAACCAGTTTAGGTTCTTGTAAATTACCATAACTTCTTTGAAAAAAATTACAAATCTGCTTAGGTCTATTCATCAAATCATTCCATTTCCCTCCAGCTTCCATAAGTGCAGGAGCATCAATTGCAATTAGAACAGCAACACATTCTTCCATGGCGTTCTCAACGAATTTTGGATTATTGTTGATATAACCACCAGGAAAGTCTTGAAATACGAGTTTCATAGAGGGTTTAGCACCTACTTTTCCGAGATCAAAGTAGAAAGATCGAGGATTTTCATCTCCTTCCAATCCTCCCGTTGCTTCAAAATCATCAAGCAAAGCTTTTAGCTGTCCTACACGTTCTTGTAGGAGTGCGGAACTTTCAGGATCAGGAGTCAATTGCAAATTCGTGTCCTTAAATGTCTCATCGAACTGCTCATACATAGCAGTTAAAATACTGGTTTTACCAACCCCTCTGTGTCCTAACATTGTCACTTTAAATTCTTCTGTCATTATCTCTCCTGGCTATGTTAATTAATAAATTGAATGAAGTCTTGTTGATTTGCTTTTGTCGCCTCTTGTACTGCCTCTAGCCACTCTTGACGGAGTCGGGAACGTTCTCCCAATAATTCAAATTCTTTGGGCCAAATATAAGCACGTTCTTTATAAAGAAAATTTTGCCATTCACGCTTAACATTTTCAGCACGAAGTACACGATCAAGAAATTCCTCTACGATGGCAAAACCAGCTTGGGAAGGTTCACAAAGAAAATCTTCTAAAGCTGTCTCACATTGAAAAACAGCTTCTTGATGAAGCACTTTAAGATTGCTCATGATTTCCTTTGCATTGGGAGACTGTTTTGATAGATTAAGATTCGTTTTATCAGGAGTTAAACCATTCAGACATTGACGAATTCGATGTTGAATAGTCCCCCGATAAGAAAGTTCAAATTCAGATAGGATGTTGAATCCGAATCTTAGTTGATCTTCATCAGTTAGTCGTTTAGCGATCGCCGACAAAAAATTAACTCCTTGTGCTTCTGTGATTCCTCCTAAATTTACCTTGTTAATTAATACATCTACTACTTGACTTTTGACCCGATCTAAAGATTGTTTTAAGCCATTATCCAGAGAGAGAAAATGCTGGGAGAGATGAGCGCGAATTTCATTTAAGTAATCACTATAGGCACTATTATAACTCCCTTTATTGTTACGTCTTGTTTCAATTTCTTCTAAAGATGAAGGAATTTTTGTATCTTCCTCGCAAGTTTTAAGTGCCTTATTTACGGATTTTTTAAAGTCTTGATCCTGATCATTAATTTGTTGACTCAGTTGTGTAAGTAAGTTTTCTAGACCATTTGTTAAATCATCCCAAAATTTATCAAATAAGAGCAGAAATTCAGACATATCTGTTGAAGAGTTTCCTTTTCCTAAAGCATTTTGAGATTTTTCTAATTCAGCAATTACCGATGTTTGGAGTTGTTTGAGGCGATCCTGACAAGCAGAGGCATATTGCCGATCTAAGTCAGTAATATTGTTAGTTAAATAGTTAAGAATAGGGTCTAAAACTTGATTATTAGCTTCTTGAGAATCAGCACAATTAGCAATTACACAGTCGACAACCTTGATATATTTATTGGTAATGTCACCTTTTAAACTTTCGCATTGTGTTAAGTTATTTTCATCATTCAGTTTATTGAGAACCATAAAAGACCATAATTCTACGGGCAGATCATTTAAAGCACTATAAGCGGTATCATAAAGTTGCACATCAACGTCACCCCAGAAGTCTCCGAAAGCTTTTGGCATACGAACAAATAAGACTACATCAATATCTTCCCCAATAGTTTTTACCATTCTTTTCTCATCACCAATACCCGTATCTCCTAATCCTGGCATATCAACTAAGGCAATTTTTCCTACATCATCTTTAGGGAAATTGCAAGTAATTTTAACTTCTCGAACGGCTAAATAATTAAAATAAATACGTTCTCCTTTTTCGTTATCTTGTGCTACATATTCTCTAATTTCTTCTTTAGTAATTTGTCGTGGTGAAGGTGATTTTAACAGAGAACGATATTGATCTACCTGCTTATAATATTGCCGTAGATGTTCATATTTAGCATTGACTTCTGCTCCTTTGGTATCATTGGGTAAGGAAGGTAGTTCTTGGCTGGCAAAATTATCAATATTAATTGGTTTAATTCCTAATTTTAACTCTTCATAATAAGGGGAAATCACCTCATCAATAAAAGAACGTTCTGTATAGAAAAAAACCTCACCATAGATGGACATATTAGGGTTATGATGAATTGTGCTGCGAACCCCTGTACAATGTTGACCACTACCATCAGGAATTTCTGCTTTACTCAATCCTGTTAAACTTTGCAATAAACGACTTTTACCCTGTCTTGCACGTCCAATAACACCAATATTTAAAGTATCTCTTGAAAACCTTCTTTTGAGCTTATTAAGTGCTTGTAATTCCGAGGCAATATCTTGCTGAATCTTAGAAAAATCAATCTCTTTTAAACGTCCAATTATGTTGGGTTCATCAACTTTATTCAGTAAGCTTTGACGATGCTCTTCAAGATGGCTAAGTCTATAGGCAATTCTATTTAAATTCACCTCCGTTTTTTCGATGTTTTTAGTCAAAGGTTGACGCTTATTAATAATTTGGGTAATTTGAGAAGTTCTACTCATAAATTTTAGTTATAAATTTATTATTAGTCTAAATGTAGTATTACTCCTAAGAATTTATTGGTAAAATTTACAATTATTTTACTTTTTAAGAAGGGATTAATAGTATTATTCCCCTACAAGATGCTCCGAAATTTTGGTATCATTCATCACTTTTTTCTCGAATTAGTTAAGATTCTATTTAGAGAACCGAGGTTAACTAAAAGATAGGGTTAAACTAATCAGCGTGTTCCCTAGACACATTACAACAGTCAAACAAGACCGTTAATTCTCTTTATAAGACACCCGTAGAGTTGGTAGGAATTATATGACAAAGCGAACCTTTGGCGTAATCGGCTTGGCGGTAATGGGAGAAAACCTCGCCCTCAACGTCGAAAGTCGTGGTTTTCCCATTGCTGTCTATAACCGTACAGCAAGCAAGACAGAAGAATTCATGAAAAACCGGGCCCAAGGTAAAGACGTAAAAGCGGCCTATTCTTTAGAAGAATTCGTACAAACCTTAGAACGTCCCCGCAAAATTCTGGTAATGGTACAAGCGGGAAAACCCGTTGATGCTGTTATTGAACAACTCAAACCCCTTCTTGATGAAGGAGACATGATTATTGATGGCGGTAACTCCTTATATGAAGATACCGAACGCCGCACCAAATATCTCGAATCTACTGGTTTCGGTTTCGTAGGAATGGGTGTCAGTGGTGGTGAAGAGGGCGCATTAAAAGGGCCTAGCTTAATGCCTGGAGGCACTAAAGCTGCTTATCAAGAATTAGAACCCATTTTAGTCAAAATCGCCGCTCAAGTCGATGATGGCCCCTGTGTTACTTTTGTTGGACCTGGTGGTGCTGGCCATTATGTGAAAATGGTTCACAATGGTATTGAATATGGGGATATGCAGCTAATTGCTGAAGCCTACGACATCATGAAAAATGCTCTAGGTCTTACTAATCCTCAACTGCATGAAGTGTTTAGCGAGTGGAATACCACCGATGAACTTAATTCTTTCTTAATTGAAATTACTGCCGATATCTTCAAATATATCGACCCCGAAACCAATACCCATCTGATTGATTTAATTCTCGACTCTGCTGGTCAAAAAGGCACGGGACGTTGGACAATTATGAGTGCCTTAGAGTTAGGAGTTCCCATCCCGACCATGTATGCTGCGGTTAATGCACGGGTGATGTCTTCTTACAAAGCAGAACGAGTAGCAGCTTCTAAGCAATTACCTGGCCCGACTACAACTTTTGATGGAGATGTTAAAGCTTTTGTCGGCAAAGTACGGGATGCTTTATATTGCTCTAAAATGTGTTCCTATGCTCAAGGGATGGCCTTAATTGCTAAAGCTTCTGCTGAATATTACAATAACGAAATCAGTTTACCTGAGTCGGCTCGTATTTGGAAAGGCGGTTGTATTATTCGGGCTGGCTTCTTAGATAAGATTAAGAAGGCATTTGTCGATAATCCTAGTTTACCTAATTTGTTGTTAGCTCCTGAGTTTAAACAAAGTATCTTAGACCGTCAAGATGCTTGGCGCGAAGTGTTAGTATTAGCCAATGAATTAGGAATTCCGGTTCCTGCGTTTAGTTCTTCTTTAGACTACTTTGATAGCTATCGTCGTGCTGACTTACCTCAGAATTTAACCCAAGCGCAACGTGACTATTTTGGGGCCCATACTTACGAACGGACTGATAAACCCAGAGGTGAATTCTTCCACAGTGGATGGTCTGCTTAATTTTCATTAATTAATGACTTTAATTATTAGCCCTTCCTTTAATTGGATCTGGTTTTTAATTTTAAACCCCTGGGGCTTCTTCCAGGGGTTCTGATTTCCAGTATTTATGTCTTACTTTAACTTAATGTCGCCAGAATTCCCCATCCCTCTATAGGGTGGGGACGGCAGTTCTTTTATGTCGGGGAACCCGCCAACAAGACTGCCTCATAAATGGCGACCAGTAAATAAACGCAGAAGCATCCACATTCTCTAAAATCTATGTTACCATGTTATCAGTCGTCTACTAGGTGGCTACGGTTCATTCAAAAATCAAGAGAGTAAGAGAAGATTTTCTACACAAACTATCCCGCAAGATAGTAAACGAAAACCAAGTTATTGCCGTAGAAAATCTTAATGTAAAAGGCATGGTACGCAATCACAATCTAGCAAAAGCTATTAGTGATTGTGGGTGGAGACAATTTTGTACCATGCTTAAATACAAGTCAGAATGGGATGGAAAAACCTATATTGAAGTAGGGAGATTTTTTGCCTCATCTAAAACCTGTAATGTCTGCCTAAATCGAATAGATAGTTTAGATTTAGACATTAGATCCTGGACTTGTAATAAATGCCAAACTCATCACGACCGTGATGTAAACGCGGCAAAAAACATTTTATTTGAAGCCTTGCGGATATTGTCGTTAGGAACTAGCGACACAGCCAATGGAGGGAATGTAAGACAACCTAACAAAACCGAAGTTTTGTTAGATGCAGTTCCCTGTGAAGTTGGAAACCCCATCCGTCTTACGGTGGGGTAGTTCATCTTTCGGTTTTTGTTTCTGGTTTAAATAGGGTTTGCTGAATAAGGACAAAAACCTGATACAATAAAGGTTATAGGGGTACTAAGTGGGAAAAAAACATCACTATAACGCAATTGAGGGGAAATTCGGACAAGCAAAACGAAGATTTAGCCTCAACTTAGTGATGACTAAACTCCCTGAAACGTCAGAAACATCTATCGCTATTACTTTTTTAGTTGTCAATCTTTCTAGACTGCTTCGGCAGTTTTTGACGTTTTTTTGTCCTCATTTATTAATAATAATACACCTGAGATGATTATCCCTGTTAATATTAAATTTGATTATCGTTTCGATTTTTTGTCCGCAGATAAACTTATTAATTGTAGGGTATTGATGTGAGAGTTGCCATTCGATCACAAAAATTAATGAATAAAAAGAAACACAAAAAATAAATCCCTATTATTTATAAATATCACGATGTAACGCCACATCCTAATTCAGCCTTTAACTCTGTTTTAGATTTGCCAGTATCGCGGCCTTCTAAATATTCCTGATAGGCTTTCTCTCCCGCTTCAATTTCTTCAGGAGGCACGTCATCAACAGTCTCAGCGGTTTCTAAATACTCTAGGAATTGCTCAATATTTAAAGCACTTTGGTTGTTCATGCTACTGCGCCTACTTCCTTATTGTTTTTCTGGCTTTCATTAACCATCATAAAACAAAAGAGGGATTGTGGCGCGGTATATCGGATAGGTTATCATAAGCTTTACTTATCACCACACATACGGGAAAATCGTACTAAAGCCTTAGTTGGTATATAAAATTTGTTTTTTTTGTATTACTTGTAACCTAAAGAAATCTTGAAGGGGGCCAAATCGAAAATTGTCACTCTCTTTACGCATTTTTGACACAGCATTGACACAATGAGTGTGTTTAATGTAAATGGATTTATTTACCAAAGCCGACTTCATAACCTTGATAAAATTATCTTATTACCCCTATTCTTATGAATCAAATGACTATCAGATTCCTCGATTTTTTAAAAGATGATTTAGCGATTCCGGCTGAGTCTATCGCCTTAGCTGTTCGGGACGTATACGCCATGCCTCATCACTTTCCCATGATTCTTTGGCAATATGGATTAGTTAATAAAGAACAACTAGAAGATGTCTTTGACTGGCTAGAGGAACATTGTTTATAAAGTTTTAATCTGTTTTTTATCTTAAAATCATGAGGAACACTCAACCCCAACAAGTAGAGCATTTTAGAAAGTATTAATAGAACGAAAATTGTCCTGTATTCTTGACCATTTTTAATGACTTGACACAGTTATCTAAAGTACAATTAATCATTAGTTGTTTGCTAGAGATAAAATATTTATGGGTCGTGCTAATAAAGTTGTGCTGGCTTATTCTGGTGGGGTTGATACTTCCGTATGTATTCCCTATCTCAAGAATGAATGGGGAGTAGATGAAGTGATCACCTTGGCTGCGGACTTAGGGCAAGGGGACGAATTAGGCCCTATTCAGCAAAAAGCTCTGAAATTTGGAGCAATTGAGTCCTTAGTCGCTGATGCTACCTCAGAATTTGTCACAGAGTATGCGTTTAAGGCGATTAAAGCCAATGCCCTCTACGAAAACCGCTATCCTCTGTCTACCGCTTTAGCCCGTCCCCTCATTGCTAAACTCTTAGTCGAAGCGGCTGAAAAATATGGGGCTGATGCGGTGGCCCACGGATGTACTGCCAAAGGTAATGACCAGGTACGCTTTGATCTGGGTATTTTAGCCCTTAACCCCACTTTAAAGGTTTTGGCCCCCGCCAGAGAATGGAATATGAGTCGGGAACAAACTATTGCCTATGGGGAACGCTGTGGCATGGAATTTCCGGTTAAGAAGTCTTCTCCTTTTAGTATTGATCGTAATTTACTCGGACGCAGTATGGAAGCGGGGCCTCTCGAAGATCCTATGACGGAACCCCCGGAAGAAATTTATCTGATGACCAAGGCGATCGCGGATACCCCTAATGAACCCGAATATATTGAGATTGGGTTTGAAAAGGGTATTCCTGTTAGTATTAATGGTCAAATTCTTGATCCCGTGACCCTTATCAGTCAACTCAATGACACAGTAGGTAAACATGGGGTTGGCCGTCTTGATATGATTGAAAATCGGGTGGTTGGCATCAAATCACGGGAAATTTATGAGGCCCCGGCTTTGTTAGTATTAATTGATGCTCACCGAGATTTAGAAAGTCTGACTCTGACGGCTGATGTTACTCAATATAAACGCGGTCTTGAAGAAACTTACGGTCAATTAATTTATCGGGGTTTGTGGTATTCTCCTTTAAAAGAAGCTCTTGATGCTTTTATTGATCAAACTCAAGAACGAGTGACGGGAATGGTACGCATTAAATTGTTGAAAGGCAATGCGAAAATAGTAGGTCGTTCTTCAGAAAACTCCATTTATAGTGCGAATTTGTCCACTTATGGAGAAGATGATCATTTCGATCATAAAGCAGCAGAAGGCTTTATTTATATTTGGGGACTTCCTACTAGAGTTTGGGCCCAAAAAACCAAGGGTTAATGATTGAATGTAGGGGCATAATATATTATGTCCCTATCCATTTTTTTTTGTCATTCACTCCAGAGCTATTTTATTGTCTAAAACGCCCTAACCCTAAAGGGTTGGGCTATAAGAACAAAGCCCGCCTGCGCGGGCTATCTGGCTAATTATTAATATTTGCGATTATACTATTTAATAAAAATTCAATTTAAGTTACTTTAAATTATGCCACTACAAGAAGAAATTGACAAAACTAGAAAAGAAATTAGGACAGATAGTTATTCTATGTCTATTGGCGAATGGATAAGTCTTTATGAGAACAATGAGGTTAATATTTATCCAGAGTTTCAACGTTATTTTCGCTGGTCGGATCATCAAAAATCGGCTTTTATAGAATCAATTTTACTGGGTATTCCTATTCCACCAATTTTTGTTAGTCAAAGAGATGATGGGGTTTGGGATGTGGTGGATGGTGTTCAGAGGCTATCAACAATCTATGAATTTGTTGGTATTTTAAAAAAAGATGAACAAGAAGAAGATAAGGAACAAGAAAAAGATGATGTTCCAGTTTCTTTACAAAAAACAACATATTTAGCATCTTTGGAAGGCAAAAAGTGGGATGATCCCAATGATCCAGAAAATTCTCTGACACAGACACAACGTTTATTGATTAAACGATCAAAAATTACTGTTAATATTGTTGAAAAAGAAAGTGATCCCATTATTAAATATGAGTTATTTCTACGATTAAATAGGGGAGGATCACCCGCTACTCCTCAAGAAATGAGAAATTGTATTCTTGTGATGTTGAATAAAGATTTATATGAATTAATGCGTTCACTTGCTAATTATGAATCATTTAGAAATTGTATTGCTTTGAGTGATAGGCTTTATGAAGAAAAGTATGATATGGAATTAGTATTACGCTTTATTCTTCTATTTGATAAAGATCAGAAAAATATTGAAAAATTAGGAGGCGATGTTAATGAGTTTCTAACAGACAAAGTACGCGAAATCGCTACTAATAAAGAGTTAGACTATAGACACATAGAAACAGCATTCAAGAGAACATTTGATATACTTAATGAAACAACGGGAGATAATAGCTTCAAAAGATATAAATCTGAACAGGATAGATTTCTTGGTAAATTTATATTATCTGCATTTGAAGTAGTCGCATTAGGAATAGGATATAATTATAAAAATCTGCCAACAACTAATCTAATATCTGATAAAATAAAGAGTATTTGGTCAAATCAAACTTATCAAAAGTGGTCTGGTGCAGGTGTGAATACTGTAAGACGTTTACCCTATCTTATTCCCCTTGGTAGAGGGGTATTTTCTGCCTCATGAAACGCCAGACTGCTGAACAACTAAGTGATAGACTTTCAGACGATCTTATTTGGAGAAAGAAGGAACTTTCAGAACTTAAATCTTTGGTAGAAAACAAAGGTTTTTCACCTCAAAAACATAACTTATTAACTCGCAGTGGAATCTGTATTTTATATTCCCATTGGGAAGGTTTTGTTAAATTAGCTGCTAACTCTTATCTAGAATATGTTAGGCTTAAAAAGCTTCGTTATGAACAACTTTCTAGTAACTTTTTATCGTTGGCAATGAAAGATAAGCTAAAGGAAGCAAAAGAGACAAATAAAGCATCATTATATATACCTGTTTGTGATTTTTTTCTAGTTGAGTTACATAATAAATCTTCCCTACCTAAAGAAGCGATTTCTACGGCTTCAAATCTTTCTTCTGAAGTTTTCAAAGAAATCACTTATATTTTAGGATTAGATTTTTCTCTTTATTCTACTAAGTCAAAATTAATAGATGAGAAACTTTTAAAAAACAGAAATGAAATTGCACACGGTAACTATTTGATGATTGACACAGAAGAATATATAGAGTTACATACAGAAGTTATAGGAATGCTTGATACATTTAAGACTCAAATAGAAAATGCTGTTCTTAATGAGGATTTTAAACGAAATTTATCTTAATTTTAAATAGTGCTATTATTCCATTTTGTTAATCTTGAAATAATTCTTGTCTATAATTAAATCAGCGTAAATAATCAGGGTTTAGTACATTTTCAAGGGTAAAAGGACAAATTTTAGGAAAGATATTAAGGTTTAACTCTGTTTCTGCAGCAGCTTCTTTTCTAGCATACTCATAACAATAATTAAACCTTATTGTTAAATAAGTCCGTAAACTCGGACTATCTTCTAATTGTCTTTCCAGTCTTCGTCTATGTTTAATAATAGAATATTGCCAACTGTTCGTTTTTTTTCCGGTTGGTACTGCCACTTAAGAAGATGAAGCAAAATAATAATTAAATTGCTTTCTAAAGCGTGTTTTTCTTTTCTTCCCATAGCGGACAATTCTTCAATCAGATTATCATAATCAAGTCTTGATAACTGACGTTTTTGTAAATTATTAATAGTTGTTTCTAACCAAAGAAGAAAATCTTGATCGTAAAGTTTACAATCAAATTGATATATTTCAGTTGTCATTATTTACCCCATAATAAAACTGATGATTGTTTTACAATTTTATCCTGAAATCATAAAGGTACTCCAAAATAATAAAAATAGACCAGCACTTAGTCCCAACGGTGTGACTAAAAATTCCACAAATTCTAATAATACTAACAAACATCTTAAGACACCTAGTGATAAGTCCATGGAACTGCCCCCATCAAGTTGAGTAAAATTGAGTAGATGAACTCTAGTTTTGGCGGGTAGTAACCCGTTTCTAGAATAATGACCCTTACTTCTCACGAATTTATTATTCCTAAGCTTTAAAAGTGACCTCTTTATATAAGATACAAATTGTAATGTTTTTTTGCAACTAGGGAACTTTTTGAAATTATTAGAGTCGATGATCCGTTTAACTCTTACTACAAATCTAAAGGATCACATTCAAGATAATTTAGAATAAATGCCTAAATTTTCAAACTCAATCAGGTTTATTGAGCTACATTTTCTAAAATAGTCATGGGACCTAATCTTTTTAATTGTTGCAATTGTTCTTGATTACGTACCAATAAAGGCCCCAGCAAACCCTAAAGAATTAACAGAAATAGACTCAAAACTTGCTTGCGATCGCTTAATTACCATCATCCATTGTCGGGTTATCAAAAGATTATAAGCTCCTGATGGTTTTTGTTCTGTTCTTAGTAAACCAATTTTGTCTAATAAACTTTCATATTTTCTTAAAATAGTATGAATAATTTCTGTAAAATCGGAATTATGATTAATGTCTAAATAAGTGAAAGCATGACTAAAAGAAAAACTCGGAATTTCTCCAATTTCGCCCTCAAATTGAGCTTTTTTTAAGAAAGGTTCAATCGGAATTCTTTCACCTTCATCGGCAAAAGGAAGGGGAACTAATTGTAAATGTTTATGAGGTTGACTAGCTCCTGCAACTTGACCACTATTATAAAATATTAGTCCATCTATTTGTAATAAACAAGCCCATAATGCTCCTATATCATTGAGATTTAACGAGCTTTCTTGGTCTTCAAATTCACGAGTAATAATTAATAAGTGATAAGGAACAACATTATATTTATTTAAGAGACATAAATGAGTTTTAGAAATATCTGTAACAAATAAATCTTGTTCATAGGGTAGAAACGGATTAAAGTTTTTTCCTGTTTGTTTAACTTGTTTTTCTTGTTCTTGTTTAGCTTTTTCTTTACGGTCTAAATTTGTTAACACTCTCACTAAAAAATTAATCTCTCCCTCTTTAACAAATTCAGTGTCAGTGGGAATGCTGTGTAATGCACCACAGTTAAGAGCAAATTCAGTTTGTCCAATAACTTTATTCCACAAATTATCAGGTTCAAGTATAATTTGTTCTAATTGTTCTAACATTATATTTCCTCATTTCGTAATAACCAAACTCCACTATAAGTCATTCCAGTATCATCTGGTTGGACGACTAAAAAATGAAGTCCTTGACTTGCTTGTTTACGAGATTCATATTGTTGAGCAGATTGGGACATTTCAGCATCATCAAAAGTTAATAAAACCCAACGATCAATTAATCCTGATTCTAAAATTAAACCCCCAGATTGATTAACTTGTGTGGGAATATGAGTTAAAGAAACAGGTTTATTTTCCGCTAACCATCGAGCTAAATAAATAGATTTTTTGCCACCATAAATAACTACTCCTGGAATATTAATACTGGAAGGTATCCCTAAATTAAAAGGGTTTAAAATCTGAGGAAAATCTATTATAGGAATTGGGTGATCACTAAAATAGTCAACAATTTCATCTGCTTTAAATGAAGCAAATCGCCACTGATCTCCCCATAAATTTTCCGGTAATGCTTGAGGTGGCAATTGTTCTAATTTAACTGGATTATAATTAGAAGTATTATAACGTTGTTGCAAAATTTCTTTAAGTTTAGAAGTGCGTCTGGTGGGTTCAATTAGAATACCTAAAGCTTCACAAGCGACTGTTAATAAGCCGACGCATTGAGGGCGAAAAACTTGGATGAAATCAGGAGAATATTTATTTATAATTGGTTTCAATTGGACAATTAACCAGTTAGCATTTGCATCAGATTGCTGACAAGTCGCGTCATGAATTATCTCTCCTTGAGAATCACAAATAAGCAGTTGCCATTGAACAGTTTTTTCTGGGTTATTTAAGGAATATTTATAAAAATCTGCTTGCAGAATAGTCATTAAAATCAACCGTAATTTAGTTAATTATTTTTTCAATTATTTAATTTTAACATAAATCATAAGTATTTGAGATAATTCTTAAGAATTGAATATATAATCTAGGGTAAAATGGAGCTTATAATAAGAACAAAATAAAGTAATAAAAATGAGTCATCTTCATCTTATGAAAGAAAATACAGATAATTGGTTAGAGATTGGCAAGATTGTGGCTGCACAGGGATTAAAAGGGGAATTAAAAGTAGTTCCTAGTACTGATTTTCCTGAAAGATTTGAACAACCTGGACAACGATGGTTACAACCGCTTAATAGTTCATCTCCTCAACCTGTTGGACTAATTAGCGGTCGATATGTTCCTGGAAAAGATATCTGTATTATTCGTTTGGAAGGAATAGAAACTAGAACGCAAGCAGAAGCATTAAAAGGGTATAAGTTATTAGTATTAAGTAGCGATCGCGTAAAATTAGAGAAAGATGAATATCATGTCTCAGAGTTAATTAATTTGGAAGTTTATCATCAAAAAACGGGCGAATTAATTGGGATTGTGACTGACATTTTTGAATCGGGACATGATTTATTAGAAATTGAGTTAAATCGGTCTAAGGTTACTGTTGAAGTGATAGAAATTGAAGAGGTAGAAGAAGAAATTATTTCTAATAAAAAGAAAGAGAAAGTTAAGAAGAATAAAATATTAATTCCCTTTGTTTATGATATTGTTCCGGTAGTTGACTTAGATAATAAGCGAATAGAAATTAATCCCCCTAAAGGGTTATTAGAATTAGTTGAATAAGTATATCATAAAAATTGATATTAATTAAGAGATTATTAATTAGAACATCTGGAGTTGTTAGATGGAAAAACTTATCGTGCATGATTTTTTGATTTTAAAACATATTGAGCTTGATTTAACCAAGATCAATATTATTATTGGCAGACAAGCTGAAGGTAAAAGTATCTTAGGGAAACTGATATTTTTTTTTAAAGATTTTTTTATTAAGTATAGAGCTTCTCTTCTTAAGAATCAGACTAAAGTTCAGTTCAATAAGATTATTTTACAAGAATTTAAAAGCATTTTTACTGATTATTCTTGGCGATCAGAAAATTTTGAAATTACTTATCATTTGCATAATTATTGGATTAAAGTGACAACAGATAAATTATCAAATGGTCGCTTAAAATTAGGATTATACTATTCGGATGAGTTAGCTAAAGCACGGCGAAAAATGACTATCTCTTACCAAAAGAAAAAAGAAGAAGATAGCAGAAAATATTCAGTAGATGATGAATTTGATACTTTTGGGTATTTAGATGAGCTTTTAGAAAAAAATCTTTTTAATAGTAATAATATATTGGGATTTGAACAACCGTTTTTTATTCCTGCGGGAAGATCTTTTTATGCTAATTTAGAGGAAAATATTTTTGCTTTTTTATCATCTAATATATCTATTGACTATTTTTTAAAGGAGTTTGGTCAGGATTATCAGTTTACTAAACAAATTTACAGACAGAAAGATAATTTTGATAAAAATTATCTTTCTAAAATTAATGATATTGTTAGTCAAATAATTGTAGGAAACTATGTTCAAGAAGATGGTCAAGACTGGATTTATTCTCATAAAAATAGAAAAAAAATTAAAGTTTCTAATGCTTCTTCTGGTCAACAAGAGGCTTTACCAATGACCACTTTATTAGAAATATTACCTTTTATAACTTTTGCTGGTACATCTAACAGTATTTTCTTAATTGAAGAACCAGAAGCACATTTATTTCCTCAATCACAAAAGCATATTATTGAATTAATTGCACTCGTATTTAATATAACTGATAAAAGACATCGTTTTTTTATTACTACTCATAGTCCTTATATTTTAACTGCTTTTAATAATCTAATTCAAGCAGGGAATACTAAGAAAAAAATAAAAGAAAGAGGCAATAAAAAAGAAGAACTTAAACAGTTATTTGATATTGTTCCTGAAAATCAAATTTTAGATATTGATGATTTTGGGGTTTATACTTTAGGGAATGGAGAATTGAAAAGTATTATCAATCAAGAAAATCAGCTAATTGATACCAATATTATTGATGAGGTTTCTCATGAGTTTAGCGATATTTTTGAAAAATTAGTTGATTTAGAACTTGAGGACTAATCATAAATGAATTTTGATGAATGTTCAGAAAACATAAATCATAAGAGTATTTTAATTCAAGATAAAAAAGGTAAAAGTAAATTTTACTTAGAGAATAAGTCTCAACTTATGATAACCAAAATAATCGTGGATGGCTGTTTAAATATAACAGGAAAAAAGTGTGATTATCTAATCACTATTGATCATCCTTTAATCGAAATATATATTGAATTAAAAGGTCGTCGGGTTGATGAAGCTATAAAGCAGATTGAAAATACTATTCAGCAAGTTTCTAAGAATAAATATACAGGGACTAAATTTTGTTATATTGTTCATACTAAATGTCTTTTAACAACCCAAGAGATACAAAACTATACCAAGACATTTAAGAAAAATTATAATGCTACTCTGAGATTTAAACCATCAGGATTTAAAGAAAAAATAGTTGATATAATCGGGAAATCACGTATCTGATAACTAAAAATCTGTTAAAATAATTAATTGTTTCCTTAAATCTGACATTTAGCCTTACAATTTAATTATTTATTGCGATACTTGATAAATAAATAGCCGTGATCAAATTTATCAAAACAAAAATTATCCCCTCAAAAATAGCACAATTATTAATTCGTACTCTCATTAAATGGCAAGAAGATGAATGTTTAGAAATGGGGGCAGCATTAGCTTATTATGCTATTTTCTCTTTATTTCCTATTTTCCTTGTTATTCTCAGTATTTTCGGTTTAATCTTAGGTCCAAATACCAATGCTTATAGTCAAATTATATCCTTTGCAAATAGCTCATTACCAACAGATGCTTATAAAATTGTAGAAAGTACGTTAGTTAATTTGAATGAAAGTAGTGTCGGGGCTGGAATTATTGGATTTAGTATTTTATTTATGACAGCTAGTCGAATTTTTGGGGCTTTAGATAGGGCTGTTGATAAAATTTGGAAAGTTCATGAGGAAAAATCTACTTCGACAGGATTAATTTGGAAAATTATCAAAGTTATTAATAATCAAATTATAGCTTTTTTATTAGTTCTTAGCACGGCAGCATTAATTCTAGTCTCTTTATTATCTAATATTGCGATTAAAGTAATTTTAAAAATACTGAAAAATGTGGGAAATTTTATTCACTGGTTTAAAATAGATGAAGCCCTTCTCTGGAATACTTTGCAAGTGGGAATAACTTTTTTCCTCCTTACTTTAGTTGTTATGATATTATTTAAAATTTTACCTTCAACCCGCATAAAATGGGGTGATATCTGGTTAGGGGCTTTACTTACTGTTAGTTTATATTCTTTGTTACAAAGCTTAGTTAGTAATGGAGTTATTCGTATTGGTGAACAATTCCGCGCTTATGGGGTTATTGGTAGTGTAATGGTTCTTTTATTATGGATTTATTTAATTTGTCAAATCTTCTTTTTAGGGTGCGAATTTACCTATGTTTACACTCATTTATTTGGTAGTCGCAGTCAAAAATAAAATGAATTATGAATTATGAATTATGAATTATGAATTATGAATGGTTTTGTTTTGTTTTGCAGATAATGGTGGTAATGACGGCGATAAGTTCTTCTGTTTCTTGGGTGAGAGAGTGAATGCGGTTTGTCGGAACAATCTCTGATTTTTCTAGCAAGCGCAACCAATATAGACTTTCCCTTGCTTCTTTTTGAGCGATACTCATTTTATGAATGAAATCAGCTTTACTTTGTCCTGACTGTGCCTCTTCTATATTAGCTCCAATGGAAGTGGCAGATCTTAAATATTGTTTTCCTAGTATCCAACCTGCACCATCTTTTCCTTCCTGTAAAAATTGATATAATTTAATTGCTCGGAGGGCATAGTCAAAAGAACGTTCCCGAATATTCCTTGGTTTGTCTTCTCTTCTTTCATAATTCATAATTCATAATTCATAATTCATAATTCATAATTCATAATTCATAATTCATAATTCATAATTCATAATTCATAATTCATAATTCATAATTCATAATTCATAATTCATAATTCATAATTCATAATTCATAATTCATAATTCATAATTCATAATTCATAATTCATAATTCATAATTCATAATTCATAATTCATAATTCATAATTCATAATTCATAATTCATAATTCATAATTCTCCCTGACTAATTCTGCTAATTTTTGTGCGCTGTCAATTACAGCTAATTCTTGAGTTTTTTGAGCCATTTTTTGCAGTTGATCTGGATTTTTTAATAAATTTACAACTACTTCTTCTAACACTTTAGCCGTTAACTCTTTTTGAGGATATAAATAAGCTGCCCCAGCTTCAGCAAATACCCGTCCATTATAAGTTTGATGATCTTCAGCCGCAAACGGATAAGGAATTAAAATAGCTGGCGTTTCAGTAATAGCTAATTCTGTCAAAGTTCCGGCCCCTGCGCGACTAACCGCTAAATTAGCCCGTTGTAATAACCCCGCCATATTGTCATAAAATGGCAAAGCCAAATAATGAGGATGGGTTAAACTTCCAGCATCAGGATCATTATTCCCCGTCAAATGGACGATATAAGCCCCTAATTCCAGCCAAGAGGGAACACATTGACGCACCAATTGATTAACAGATACAGCCCCTTGAGAACCCCCTACAACTACAATTAAAGGCACATTCTCAGGAATTGGTAAATCTAACGGTTGAGGAGTGTAAAATTGCGATCGCACAGGGGTACTGACCCATTGAGTATTAGCTTGGGGCAAATATTTCGCCGTTCCTGCAAAACCCAAGGCGACCGTATCACAAAAACGACTCAATAACTTAGTGACTTTGCCAGGAATATAATTTGATTCGTGAATAATTGCCGGAATTCCTTGTAAACGGGCCGCTAAAATAGCCGGACTGGCAATATATCCCCCCGTTGTAAATACTAAATCAATTTGTTGTTCTTTAATTAACCGTCGCACTTGAAATACAGCCCTCACTAACCTCAAAAAAATCTGGAGATTTTTCACAGGAGAACTGCCTTGAAACCCCTCAACCGCTACCGTATGTAGAGGATAACGATCTCCGACTAAGGTTTGTTCAAGACGGTTAGGAACCCCCAACCATTGAATATCATAATCAGGTAAATTTTCAGCCAAGGCCAAGGCCGGAAATAAATGTCCCCCAGTTCCACTCGCAGCAATCAATAAACGAACCATATTAATAACAACAAACTATCAATAAATTGAGCTAGAATGAGACAAAGATCCTGTGTTCTTAACCAGGATACCCTAAAGCAAAATAGACGATTGACACTCCCTCGCTTTTTTAACGGCGGGGATTCTTAAGAGACATAAGTCCTTAAAGGGTTAGCCAAAAACCCGCTAGACACTCGCTCAAAACTGAGTCTGTGCTTACTTTTAACTAAAATATTGGCACTGCCGTTTATATCTGCACAAACAAGATGCTTATCCTTTGTCCGATACAATCCACGTTTAATCCTTTTGCCGGAAAATTTGTATTTACCAGGATTATCGGCATTGTAAACAGGGATTTCGTCACGGTCAAAAAAACTTGCTTTAGAGGAATAAGATTCTTCTTGCTCAAAATATTCGATTCCGTATCGAGAACACATTGCTTTAAGTTTTTGTCTCAATTGCCAAAAAGGAATTTGAACAAAATTTTGGTTATTGGAACGCCCGATATTAATCTCTTGTTTAATGCCTGGGTTATAGCCAACTACCAACTTGCCAATTTGATAAATCAAACAATGGTTAATTATTATTCGAGCCGATTTATTGAGGTAATCTCGAATGGAATCATTGCGCCATTGATTGAGTTGAGCTTGTTTGTTTGTCAACCTTTTAATACCTTGCTTATCTCCTTCAGATTGAAGTTCAGCGTTGCGCTTGTTATACCACTGATTAATGCTTTTAAGTCTTTTTCCATCAATCAAAAATTGATGCCCGTCAGTGTCAAAGCAAGCCGCCAAATTATCTACTCCCAAGTCGATAGCAATAGCACTATCAGAATTAACAGATGTCTCTATTTTTTCATCTTCATAAATATACTCAATCTCAAACCATCGAGCCGAGTATTTTGGATGTATTCGTACCTCCTTGATATTTTTGTTTTTCAGTCTTTCTGGGAGTTGGATTTTAACCTCACCATGTTCTTTTTTAAACTCTCTAGACATGGGAATTTCAAATATTCCATCTTTGAGTTTAATTCTAGGAATAATCAAAGGGAAATATCCCTCTTTAGGCAAGTATTTGGGCAGTTGTGGTCTTTGATCACATCTCCCTATGCTAATTGCCTCTCTCAGCCCCAAGAAAGACCTCATACTTCTATCTACTATCTTCATGGTCTGTTGAGCAATATCGGTATTAAGCAACCGATAGTTTTCATTAGACTTGCAAATATGGTAGTTAGATTCGTAGGTCAAGCGTCTTCTTTCTGTAAAGAAATACTGCCTACATTCGTACAATGCCACGTTAAAAAGATTTTTACTCAAACGACACAAGGCAGTGAGGGCTTTAAATTCCCTTTGGCTAAGTCTTTTGAGTTGGTTTTTTTGAGTGGCGTACATAGTCTTACTCGTTTCGCTATACCGCTAGTATATAGCGAAACAACTTAAATGTAAAGCCGTCCCAAAAGGACGGGGTTTCAAACCCAAATTTTCGATGATTTATTGGCGTTGGTTCCTCTCTTTTTTACTGGGTTTTGGCTTAAGTGTCGGTACCAATTCTGTCGTTCGCGCTGAACCCCCTGAAACGGCCCCTGCCGAATTAAAAGCCTTAATTACTCAGATCGATACGACAGCAAACCGTCAGGATAATGAAAAAATTCAGTCATTTTATAGTTCCCAGTTTGTGACGGCCGATGGACTGACGGCCGATACCATGTTTAAAAGCTTAAAAAAACTGTGGAAAAGCTATCCTAAGTTAAAATATAGGACAGAACTCCAGTCTTGGCAAAAAGAAGGTAACAATTGGGTCGCCCAAACCTTAACGACTATTGAAGGTAGTAGCTCTCAGGAGAGGCAACCCGTTCAACTCAAAGCGACGATTAAATCCCGTCAAACTATCCAAGACGGAAAATTAATTCGTCAAGAAATATTAAGCGAACGTACTCAATTAAGTTCTGGTGCGAATGCTCCCCAGGTTAAGGTTAATTTACCTGAAACCGTTAAGGTTGGCCAAGAATTTGACTTTGACGTGATTATCCAAGAACCATTGGGGGATGATTTATTAGCAGGGACAGCGATCGCCCAAACAGTAGAGAGTTCACGCTTTTTAGAACCTACTGCGATCGAACTCGATTTATTACAGTCCGGTGGTCTCTTTAAACGGGTAAAAGCCGAAGATAAGCCCCAAGATCGTTGGTTTTCCGCCCTATTAGTGCGAGGAACTGGTATGACCTTGATCACCCAAAGAGTGCGGATTCAACCGTGAAATAAATTAGGGGCAAACTTCACCTGAGTTACCCCTAAATTGTACTTTTGTCTTTTTAGATCAGAAGAAGTTAAAGATACTTTTCCAGGGTGCTGGCTAAAGTTGTTTTAGGAACTGCCCCAACCACCATATCAACTCTTTGACCCCCTTTAAAGATCATAAGAGTGGGAATGCTACGAATTCCATACTGACTGGCTGTGTTAGGATTTTCGTCAGTATTGAGTTTAACCACCTTGACTTTACCAATGTATTGTTCAGCGATTTCCTCTACTACTGGAGCTACCATACGACAAGGGCCACACCAAGGGGCCCAAAAATCTACTAATACAGGAAGTTCACTATCTAAAACCTCTTCTTTAAACTTATCATCTGTAACCTGAAGTGTGTCTGCCATACCGAGAATTCCTTTGATTGCTTACATTGCTTGAGAATACTCTAGAATTCTACCATAACGAAAACTCTGTGGATTTAACCCAAAAGAATAGATAATTTTACAAAGAATTTATGCTTTTAAGGCTAAAGTTCCTAAACCTTAGTAATCCTAGCACTCAATCTAACTTTATATTAAGTTAGATAAAGAAACCGCTCGAACAAAGCCCGAGCGGAGTGTGGTGTGAGGAGTGAACGGAAACATTCGTCTCCGCTATCTCTATTGTATAGGACAATTCCCATTTTGATTAACCAATTGTGGCAATATTCAAGAATTTTTTATTAAGTTATTCTAACGAACTAAGTAATTGTACCTGAATCTGAGGGCGATTATTGTCGTTGATGGAACGATTAACGATAGTATACACATAAGATAACTTGTTAGACGGGGAAGACTAACCCCTTAAGCTTCATGAGTGCTACTCTGGATTTTCTCTCTCAACTCAATTCTTCACAACGTCTTGCTGTAGAACATTTTTGTGGCCCTTTGTTGGTGGTAGCTGGAGCAGGTTCCGGTAAAACAAGGGCCCTAACCTACAGAATAGCTCATCTGATTAGTCATCATCAAGTTGACCCAGAATCCATTCTAGCTGTTACTTTTACCAATAAAGCAGCTAAAGAAATGAAAGAGAGAATTGAGAAGTTATTTGCTCAAGAAATGGCTCAGAAAAAACATAATACTCGTTTTGAATTGTTGCCTGAATATGAACAAAAAAAGCTAGTTTCTCAAGTTTATAAACAAACTACTAAAAAACTTTGGATCGGTACTTTTCATAGTCTATGTGTTCGTATTTTGCGCTACGATATTAATAAATATCAGGATGAACGGGGACGCACTTGGACAAGAGATTTTTCTATTTTTGATGAATCTGATGTGCAAAGTTTGATTAAAACTATTGTTACTAAACAACTCAATTTAGATGATAAAAAATTTGAGCCTCGTAATGTGCGTTATGCTATTAGTAATGCTAAAAATTTAGGTCTTTCTCCTGATGATTATCTAAAAGAGAATACTCACTATAAAGGACGTATTATTGCTGAGATTTACCAAGAATATCAAAATCAACTGGCGGCGAATAATGCTCTAGATTTTGATGATTTAATTTTGGTTCCAGTTCGTTTATTTAAACAAAATGAATCAATTTTAGGTTATTGGCATACTCAATTTAAACATATTTTAGTAGATGAATATCAAGATACTAATCAAATTCAGTATGATTTAATTCGCTTATTAACAACGAATGGAGAAACTGACAAAAGTCAATGGAATTGGCAAGATCGCTCTATTTTTGTGGTAGGAGATGCGGATCAATCTATTTATAGTTTTCGCATGGCAGATTTTACGATTTTATTAAATTTTCAATCTGATTTTGGGGATAGTTTACCGGATGAAGATACCCGCACAATGGTTAAACTCGAAGAAAATTATCGTTCTAGAGAAAACATTTTACAAGCAGCTAATAAGTTAATTGAAAATAATACACAACGCATTGACAAAATTCTCAAACCCACTAGAGGAGAAGGAGAACAAATCTATTTTTATAAGGCAGATGATGAACGCATTGAATCACAATTTGTCATTGATACTATTCAACAATTAATTAATAGTAATCCTGAATTAAATTGGGGAGATTTTGCTATTCTTTATCGTATTAATGCTCAATCTCGTTCCTTTGAAGAAGGTTTAATTCAGAATAATATTCCCTATACAATTGTAGGAGGATTTAAGTTTTATGATCGTCAAGAAATTAAAGATTCCCTGGCATATTTACGGTTAATTGTCAACCCTGTTGATACAGTTAGTTTACTAAGAATTATTAATAGTCCTCGTCGCGGAATAGGCAAAACTTCGATGGATGCTTTAATCAAAGCGTCTCAAGAATTAGAGATCCCCTTATGGGAAATTATCAGTGATGAAACCTCAGTTAATACTTTAGCAGGAAGGGCGGCAAAATCTATTAATAAATTTGCTACCATGATTAAAAAATTTCAAGAAAACTTAGAAAATTTACCTGGTGCAGAAATTTTAAATGATGTCATGGAAGTATCAGGTTATCTAGATGAATTAAAGGCAAAAGGAACAGAAGAATCAGATAATCGTATCGCCAACATTTTTGAATTGTATAATGCAGTGACCCAATATCAAGAAGAAAATGAAGACAAAAGCTTACAAGGATTTTTAACCAATGCTTCCTTAGCATCTGATCTTGATGGGTTAAAAGAAGGACAAGAAAAAGTATCATTAATGACCCTTCATTCGGCCAAAGGATTAGAATTTCCTGTTGTATTTCTGGTAGGATTAGAACAAGGATTATTACCTCATAATCGCAGTTTAAGTGATCCTTTATCCTTAGAAGAAGAACGACGTTTATGTTATGTGGGAATCACCAGGGCCCAAGAACAATTATTCTTAACTTGTGCCAGAGAACGCTTTGTTTGGGGGTTTAAAGAAGCGAAATTACCCTCCCAATTTTTAAGTGAATTACCTCAAGAGTTATTGAGTAGTAATATTAAATTAACTCGTTCTAAATCTCCAGGAAAAAAACCTGCTTTATCTTCTCAAAATAGTCCCGCATCTGAATTAACTTGGTCAGTAGGCGATCGCGTAATTCATCATAGTTTTGGTGAAGGAGAAATTACTCATATTTTGGGTTCAGGAAAGAAAACTAATTTAGCTATTCAATTTCAGGGTTTGGGACGAAAAATAGTTGATCCAAAATTAGACTCTATCAGCAAAATTAAGACCAGCAAACATAGGTAAATGAAGAACTATTTAAGATCTAACGAACTGGCCACCAAGAAACTTTGTCTCTAGTCGCGGAGTAAACTTCTTTTAATCCTTCTGGGGCCACAACATTAAGAAGATCGCTGGAAGATTCGCCCTTGATAGAAGTCAGTAAACCCGCTTTTTCCATGCCTTTTAACACTTGTTCAACGGTACGCTGATTAAGTTGACAGCTACGGGCAATAATATCAATAGGTAAATCAAAATGATAACAACCGTTAGTATCAGGCTGATTACCTAATTCTCTCTCTTGATAGATTAACCCCCGTAACAAACTCGCAACTGCTTGAGGGGGATAGGTACTGCAATTAAGTAGATGATATTGGAATTTTTCCCCTAATTCAAACAGGAGACGATAGCGATCGCGGATAATCTCATTCGCGTCATATAACTGTTGTAGGGGACGAATTGAACAAATTGGAACCTCGTCCGAAATTTACGATCACCCCGCAACTCCTTTTGTCATGAGTTTTGTGGGAGAAGTTAATGTCATACCCAGTAATGCTCGACTATTTCGTAATCATTTGTGTTATACAGAATTACAATATCATTCTTCTAGCGAACTTGTGATTATGTAATATAAGATTAAGAAGATGAATCAGTATTGTCGTTTGTAGCAGGGTTTTAATGATGAAAATAATTCAATCAACTGGCAAAATTGATACTGAAGGTAGATTATCTTTAGACCATCCAATTCCAGGGAGTTTTCCCAGTTCGGTGCGCGTGATTGTTTTATTTGAAGAGATGGAAGCAGAGGTTGAGCAAATAAGTGAGGGTCAACAACCTATAGCTATGACTCCTGAAAAATTACAGTATGAATTAAAACAAGCATTGACTGAAGCGGGTTATGATTCAAGGGAAAAAATTATTCAATTGGTACAAGATGTTAAACAAGAAATTTTCCAAGAGCGTCAGCAAAACCGAAAATAAATGAGATGACTACGATTCCTTCATTAATTTTTTTGGATACTAATGTGTATTTAATTGGTGTAATCGAACCTGAGAGTTCTGAATGGATCATTCTACGCTGGTTAGGGTGGGAAGTGCCTAATAGTTATGCTGTTAGGGTAATAATTTCTGAGGAGTTGATTGATCAAATTGCTAGAGTGGCTAAACGTTTAAAAAATAAGGATTTAAGTGGAGAAATTATTAGTAGAATTTGGCAAAATTTAAAGGTTGATCATGTGCAGCTTGATGATTCTGAGTTGGCTAAAATAGAAGCGGTGGCGGTTATTCCTCGTGAAGATGTTGGAGTTTATTTAACAGCAAAGGTTGGTCAAGCTCAATCTTTTATTTCAGCAAATCATAAGTTAATTAAGGTTTTAGTTAAAGAAACAAGGGAATTTGACTGTTTTACTCCTTCTGAGTTTGTAAGTCGGTATTTAAAGGAAAAAGAATAAAATCTGCTCTCCCGTACCTGTGGTGATAAGTAAAAGTTATAATTCGTAGGGTGGATTAGACGCGGCACTTACAAACATTCGTTTATTTGTAAGCAAGGCGCAGAAGACAGAAAGTGTTAAAATTATTTCACGAAATATTTTTAATTTGTTTTTTGCTCAGAGTATGTTAATTTTTTTAACAGAAGAATCCTTTAAAAAAGATGGTTTAGGTTGGCGACTACAACAGTTACAACAACGAATCGGAGAATGGTGGGAACTACAACTGCAAAAATGGAATTTTAAGTTACCTAACCCCGATTTAAACCCGATAGCTAATTTGTCATTTCTCTGGGAAATTATTAAGGGTATTTTTCTTATTTTATTAGTTATTCTTATTCTGTGGTTAACCTGGATAATCATTAAAAGATGGTTTCCTTACTTCCAGTTAATGTTAACTCAAACTCATCAATCATTTCAAGAAATTCAAGATAAATTATCTCAAGAATCATCCGTTGATAAGTTATTCGCCAGATCTCAAAAATTTCAACAACAAGGAAACTATTATCAAGCTTGTCGTTATTTATATTTAGCAATGTTACAAAGATTAAATGACAGTGGAATGATCCCCCATCAAGCTAGTATGACTAATGACGAATATCAATTATTAACTTCTCAATTACCTGATCCCGATCCTTATGAAACTATTTTAATTATACATCAACAAATATGTTTTGGCAATCAAAATCCGACTCTTTCTCTGTTTGAAACTTGTCAACAAGCTTATCAAAAAATAGATATATGAAAACAGGCGATCACGTTATCAAGACACAAATTTCCTATTTTTGCGGTAAAATAGGATTGTTACTTCTCCATAGAATTAAGTCATGACAGTAGAATTTGCACCAATTTTTGAGCTAGGACTTTCAGAAAAGCTACAGCTTCTCGAAGATCTCTGGGATAATATTGCAACTCAACCAGCTAATGTTCCTGTACTAAGCTGGCAAAAAGAAGAACTCACTAAAAGAAAACTATCTCACTCACAAGATCCTAATTTAGCAAGTTCTTGGGACTCAGTAAAAGCAAGAATCCGTAGTCAAAGAAATGTCTAAGAGTCTCATCATTCTCCATCCATTTGACGAGAAATAATGGCTTCAACCAAGGTGGTTAGCGATGGGAGGATGTCAATCTTCAATCTTAGGGGAACCTGATCCCGATCCTTATGAAACTATCTTAATTATACATCAAAAAATCTGTTTTGGCAATCAAAATCCGACTCTTTCTCTATTAGAAACTTGTCAACAAGATTATCAAAAAATAGATATATGAAAACAAATAATAATCGGAAAATTTGGTTATTTGGACTTTTTTTTATAATTATCTTAATCATTATTACTATTTTTGTTGCCCCCAATAATAATAAACTCAATCGAGGGTCAACTTATAATCGTAATCCTGATGGTTATGGGGCCTGGTATGCTTATATGGAAAAAAAAGGAACCCCCATTAAACGATGGCAAAAACCCTTAGAAATCTTAAGTAATAAGGAGTCTATCACTTTATTACAAATTTATCCTAATAACCTTCCTTCTGCTTTAATAAATAAACAAAAAGATTGGCTCAAAAAAGGCAATAAATTAATCATTTTAGGGGTTAAAAAATCAGTTACTGAAGCTAATTTTACCACCTTACATGATTATAAATTAGGTCAAATCAAAATTGAGACAAAACGAAGAAATAAAGAAGAAAATGATACCATTCTTGGAGATAAATTTGGGGCTATTATTTGGCAAGAAAAAATTGGTAAAGGACAAATTATTGCCTCTGTTACCCCAGATTTAGCGGCTAATGCTTATCAAGATAATCCAGGAAATTATGAATTTTTAGCTAAATTAGTCACTGAAACAGGTAATCCTATTTATGTAGATGAATATTTACATGGATATAAAGATAAAGAAGTTATTGAAAAAGAAGTAGGAGGAAATATATTTAGTTATTTTGCTAAAACTCCAATATTGCCTATTTTTATTCAGGTGTTAGTGATAATAATAGTGTTAATTTGGGACAAAAATAATCGATTTGGTCAAATTATCAAGTTAGTAAAACCAAGTATTAATAATAGTTCAATTTATATTAAAGCTTTAGCTGGAGTGTTAGAAAAAGCGGAAAGTAGTGATTTTGTTATTTCAACTATTAATTTAGAAGAACAAAAACAGTTACAAAAATTACTAGGATTGAATGATAAAAGTCTTAACAGTGAGAGATTAATTGAAGCTTGGGGACAACAAACCGGACAACCTATTAAAGAATTAAAATCGATTGTAAAGGTTGCTGAAAAGAAAAGTAAGATCAATGATGCTAGTTTAAAGAAGTGGTTAGAAAAGTGGCAAGAAATTAGAGAAAAAATCAATAACTAATATGTTTAGTGACATATTTTGTTTGTCAAATATTTATATAAGTTGACAATAAGGCATATTTAAGGATGATTTGCTATAATTGAAAATGGTTCTACCAGACAAGTTATGCTAAATTATTACAAATGATAGACCTTCACTCGCTCAGAGTTAAGCTATACGAACAAAGGTTGCCTACGCAACCTAAAATTTAGTCCGCGCAGGCGGACTTAGTCTTTATAGAATAAGGCTTTAGCCTTTTATTAATTATTAGTTTAGCATAGTTTGTCCTGTAGAACCATTATTATGAAGAATCTTGATTTAATTAAAATCCGAAAAAAAAGCTACAATTGGTTAATTATTAATTGGCGAACTTTAATTATTGGTACTATTATACCTTTACTAATTTTTAGTATTCTTGCGTGGAAAGTTAGTGAAGCTAAAAAAGGATTCTCTTGGGATATTTTTATTTTATTACAAATTCATACCACTGCTCAACCTTTTTTAGATCAGATAGCTCAAATTTTAACACAGTTAGGCGATTTTCCCAAAATTACTGGATTATTAATACCTATTATTATTTTACTTATTTATCAAAAAAAATGGCGACAATTAGCTTATTTCATTATTACACTTTTAGGTAAATTGGTTATTAGTGTAAATACTAAAATTTTCTTCCATCGAATACGTCCTCATCTTTGGGAATCAATGTATTCTCGACCTGAAGATTTTTCTTTCCCTAGTGGTCATGCTATGGGAAGTATGACCTTAGTAATGATTCTTTTAATGATTACCTGGGGAAGTCGCTGGAGTCTTTTGGTTGGCATATTTGGCAGTTTATTTGTGTTAGTAATAGCTTGGACTCGTTTATATTTAGGTGTTCATTTTCCTAGTGATATTTTGGGAGGATGGATGCTTGCTATTGTTTGGACAATAGGAATGAGTTTATTATTTAATATTCGTCAGTCGAATAGGACTAATTTAGATGCATGACAATTTATCCTAATCCTAACTCTCTTTTAAGAAGATTAATGGATTTCTCACCAATATAATTTTCAGAACAAATAATATCAGGAGGACGAATTAAATCATCTCTTACTGTTATAATAGCTTGTTTAACAATCGGATAACTCGCCGGATCTGTCATAATAGTTTGAGCAGAACGAACTAATCCTAAAACTTTAGTGCGATCGCTTGCTTGGGCCAAAATTAATAATAAATCATCTCCTCGTAAACTATGAATTAAAATTTCTGCTATGGTTAGAATACCAGGACTTAAACTAACAATGCCTAAACGAGTATCTGAGGGCAATTTTTTAATTAAGGCTAATTCTTGACTATAATCATAGATATCTACAGGAATAACACGAGTAGAATAAGGGGCAGCAATAGACTCAACTTCAGCGATAAAATAGCGACTGCTAACAACTGTTCCTGAGTTTGTTTGAGAAAGAACTTGAGCTAATTCTTCCATAGGAACTAATTGTACAGGAATGGCTAAAGCTTTTTCTAATTCTTGTAAAATTAATTCACCTGCCCCTAAATCTTGAATTGGTACTGTTACTAATACTTGTGCGCTAGACCGTAATCGCCAATCAATTGCAGTTAGTAATAACTCTTTAATTTGAGATAGAGTTAAACCTTGTTTTAATAATTCATCAAAGCTTTTGTGAATAACAGAACTCGCATCAGGATATTGAGTAAATAAAGGAGAATCTAATAGATTTCCTGTTTCATATTTTTGCGCTTTAACATAAATTCCTGAACCGGCCATTGATTCTACCAGCCCCGATTCTTCTAATTGTTGATAGACTTTACTAATAGTATTGCGGTGTAATCCCGTAATAGTGGCTAATTGACGGGTACTAGGTAAGCGATGGCCAGGGGGATATTGACGAGAAGCGATCGCAAACCGAATTTGGTCAAATAATTGTTTAGAAGCAGGAATATCGCTGTCAGGCTGAATTTGAAATTGAATCATGGCAAAAGTCAGGAAACAAGGAAGAAAAAGGGCTATAACTACTAATTGTAGGGGTCAACGACCGTTGATCCCTACAATTATTAATAAACCCGACATTATGCTTCTTCTTCGTAATATTCCCGTTCTTTTTGTTTTTGAGGGATATTAACGCGAGGGGGATTATAAGGTTCAGGTTCAAGATCATCATCCCAAACATCTCCCTCTACCTCATCGTATTCGTACTCTTTTTCCCGACGGGGAGGTTGATAAGAAAGGGGTTTTTCCCGACGAACTTCTCCCCAGTTATCTTCTTCTGACTCTTGATCATACTCTTGATAAGCTTCTGCTTGTCGTCGAGGGGCCGGTGTAGAGATGGGTTGTTCCCAGGTATCTTCATCCCACCGTTCCTCAACCACTGGTTTACGAACTTGAACAGGAGTACGAACAGGAATACCTGTTCCCAGTTGATTTTCAGGTTTGGCCGTTGGGGGAGAATACAGGTCTTCTTCTTCTTTTTCCCAAGGAGGACGACCAATACCCAAGCGTTCTAGAACACCGACAGTTAACTGATTGAGTCTTTCTTCGGCCCCTTCAAAAACGATCAAACGGTTTGGCCCACTACTGACAACTTCCTCCATAGAAATTTCGTAGGTACTTAGGACTTGATCTGGAATTTGAGGAAAACCCAAAGAAGCGATAATAATTGAGGAAACTTTACCTGTTTGTAAATCAAACTGAAAGTCCCGAACCCGTCCTAAAGGTTCTCCCACTTCAGTAATGACCTCACAGTTAATAATGGGGGTATAAGCATCAATATCAACAGTTTCAATCGCGTCTTCATTATCAACTAGGATCACATCCCCAATTTGACGAATACTTGAAATATACATATATTGGGGCATTCCCGACAAGGAAAGCATATTATCTCGTAGGCCTAACGCGACAACTTCTCGTTGATCGATATCGACTAAGATTTCTTTGACAACCCCTAACTTTTTACCTTGATCACGGGTGATCACTTGTGTATTAATAAATTCGTTGCGTAATCGGATGTTATCTGTGGTCATTGTGTCTTAAGTTGAAGTTTTAGCTTCAATAGTAATAATAAACTCAAATAAGGTTTTGACGTTTAGGTCTTGGTTGATTGATAATAGCTTAAGGTGTCACCAACGAATTGACAATGGAGAATTAAGATAACTGTTCATTGTCGATTGTTGAACGGCGTTTGTCTGTGTCCAGGGCTAGATTTTAAATTTCCTAGCTTTTCACTACACGAAGGACTTATCCTATATTTTAACAAAAATGTCGGGAGAAGTCCCCACCTAAAAATACTATAAAAAGATCCACTAAACTGCGGACTCGAAGAGGAGAGTCCATCACTGCCATGAATGTGGTTTTAAATGTGATAGAGACGTAGCTGCTTCTATGGTAATAAGAGATAGAGGTTTAAATCTTATTGCGGCTGGTACGTCCGTGATTTAAAATGCTTTTGGAGGCGTTCTGACGGGGGAGAAATCCTAGTTAAGAGCCTGTGAAGAAAGAATCCACTCGGCTTTAGCCAATGGAGGTTCAACATGAGTGCTAATTCTAAACTATCGAGTGATCACTGTATGATTCCGGTGATTAAATCTCCTGAAGATTACCAAGTGTTTCGCATTACTCCCCAAGATACGAACCGTTTGGCTATTGTTTTTGATTCTAGCTTAGCGGAGGATTCTTTGACCGTCTGTGTAGAAATTTTTGATCCTGGAGGAAGAACTCCTACTCATCGTCATAATTTTGCGGTGGAAATGTTTTTTATTCTTAAAGGAGAGGGTTTAGCTATTTGTGATGGAAAAGATATTCCTCTTCATGCAGGAGATAGTCTTTTAGTTCGTCCGACGGGAATTCATGAAATTAGAAATATCGGTAATTCTCGTTTATATGCTTTATGTTTTATGGTTCCTAATGAGGATTTTTCGGAATTAATTCGTAGTGGGGTTGCTGAAAGATTAGATGAGGAAGATTTAAAGGTATTACGAAGTACATTTTGAATTAATACTAAGCTAATATAACCGTCCTAAGTCATTTGCCAGGAATAAGACCGCTATAGATTTAAGAATAACAATTACCATTATACACAATGACTGAATATCCATCTAGCCCAGAAAAATCTCTGATTCCCCCTCGTATTCCTATTGCCTTTCGTCGTTTAGGGTGGTTTGCCTTTTTGCTGCAAATCGTGTTAGCTTTTATCCCTATTTGTGTTTTATTTTTTGCCTTGTTTGTTCTCAAAACTTCTCCCGACGGGACAGGAACTTTAATTGAGGTAATTTTAGCTTACGGATGTTTGTTATTTTTGCCCTTTTCTATTTTCTGGAGTTTTCGTTATCAAAAAATAGGAGAACAATTAGAGTCTTCTACTCGATTTCCTTTGAGGAATAATACGGGTAAGTAATTGCTATATCCTGTAAATTTATTTTATTTTGTTCTTATTTCATAAGGTTCAATGCTGATATAATCATTACTCACTTTAATACTATCCTAATTATTTTTCAGTAAGCCATTTCCATAAAGATGTTAACTCATTTTCATTCAAAGAAATTGATCCATCTTCCATTTCATTATCCATATCGGAACCCCAAACTTTTATATAATCTATGGAATTTTTACAAACATAAATAGTGAGTTTTTTTTCTTTATGCCACCATTCTAAGACAATTTCATTATCTATACTAATATTACCTAAAGGTTGATTCCACCACAAATTATTTTTAGTAGCAATTAAACTTAGACACTTAATTAATTCATAGGTCTTGCTAATAATTTTGGAGTTAATACATTCTAATTCAAAACTACTTTTATTGAAAAGAGATTTGATTTTTGAATAAAATGATAACTCTTTTGCATATTCCGATAAAGCTTCTATTTCACTAATTTACTGGTTATCTGTTCCTTTTTCAAACAAGTCTTTTAAAACCTCTGGTAGTCTATCAATTAAGGCAAAATTTAAAATAATGCTTCCTCCTTCATCATACAAAACAACAGCATTTGTATAAGTTAAATTTTGATTTTCATGGCCAACAATTTTGATCGGTATATCGGTCATTAGTCCTCCTAAGTTATAAATAATGTCTTTTCAGTCGCATTATATCACAAATTTAGACAAAAGAAGTAAAATAAATAAAAGCAAATCTCGCTATTACTGTTAATAATGATCCTACAATACTTACCATTCTACTTTGATAGGATAGTTACCAAATTTAGAATCTTTACTGAGTAAAGTGGCATTTTCTAACATTGCTTGAACAATTAATAAATGATCAAAGGGATCTTTATGATAAACATTTAAAGTCTCTAATTGTAAAATATGCTCTAGATTTATAGGTAATAGTTGGATATTATTAGTTATTTTCTGATGTTTTATAATAGCTGATAAAGAATTATTTAATGTTAATTTTCCAAGTTTAGATTTAATTTCTATTTCCCAAATACTGACAAGACTAAGTAAAATGATATTGTTACGATCACCACATAAATCTAATATTTTTTTAGAGAGTTTAGAAGAGTCGCTATTCCACCAAATAAAAGTATGAGTATCCAGGAGTAATTTCATTCTTCTCCTAACCAAAACTCATCAGATAATGATTCATCAAAATCTTCACTAATTATGATTGAATGGGGATATAAATCAGGAGTTCTTGAACCTGAATCATTAATACTTGTTAAACGTGCTACAGGTATATGACCATCAGTTATGACAATTTCTTCATTTTCCTGTAGTAAAGATATTAATTCTGGTAATTTTATCTGGTTTTGTCTAATCTCAATAATTTTGGTTAACATTAAATTTATTCCATCGTTACATTAATTTTATCATATCTTCAAGATATAGCACTAAAATTAGCAAAAGCAGATAAAGCTGCTATTGTTGTAATTCCCGTAATAAATACTAAAACCTGATCTAGTTCTGAAATCTGTTCATCTTGTCCCACAAAATATAGTAAAATAATCGTAATTCCCGTTAAAAATAATCCGACAATTAAACTGCGATATTTTACGACATCAAAATCATTATTCTTCCTCATTGTCTTCTTTCTTTCTTTGTTGGGGGATAATATTTTTTACATAGTCTAGTGCAAGTTCATAAAATCCTGTACCAAGAATAAAAAGTCCTGGTAAAGTTAATCCCTTAAAAATCAATCCTAGTCCAATTATAATAGCTATACCAGATAATGAAGTCTTACGAATAATCTGCATTATTTCAATTGAACGCTGATGTTTACCATTTTTGATATATTCATCCTGTTTAATAATGTCTCCTCGTACCTGTGTCCATAGTTTAATATCTTCCGGTGACTTTGCTTGTGTTAACCTGTCTTCAATTCTTTGTAATGGTTTAAACTGCGGTGAAGAAGTATCAGAAAAAGATGGTAATTCTGAAGATGATGGTTGATCAAGTTCTCCTTTTTTTTCTGACATACTTAACTGTATAATAAGCTAAACTATTCAAAATGGTGGGTTACGACACGGATAAAATTTTATTAGTTTTTCCTCAAAATAATTGCCGCTTCTAACCCAGTTTACTAGACTGACACATCTAATTTATTGTATTAGTATTTGGGTTTGTTGGGTTTCGTTCCTCAACCCAACCTACAATATTTAAAATGGTGGGTTACGACGCGGATAAAAAATTATTAGTTTTTCCTCAAAATTATGGCCGCGTCTAACCCACCCTATATCTAGACAAACAATAAGTAATCAATACTTATTTTAATAGTAATTGCCTACTTTGCGGTGATGAACTGCTGTTAAACCATCTGTATTTGAGACTCTTCCATTGGTTACTTTACTATAAACAACCCAATGATCACTACACTCCATACGACTTACAACTTCACATTCTAAATATGCTAAAGCATCTACTAAAATCGGTGATCCATTATTAGCAGTTTGGGTATTTACTCCCTCAAAACGATCTGCACCAGGGGGAAACCGTTTCAGAAAATGCTTCATTAATGGTTGATATTTTCCTTCTTCTAAAATGTTTAAAACAAAGCTATCTCCTACGTGCATTAATGATTCAATGGCCCGATCTTTTGCCACTGCAACCGTAAACCCCGGAGGATCAAAACTTGCTTGTGTTACCCAAGATGCTAACATCGCCCCCTTGATTTTTCCTTTGGTTGCTGTTAATATGTATAAACCGCCACTAATACGCCCAATAGCTTTGTCTAAGTCGCTATCTAAGGACTTCCGTTGTTTGACTTTGCGATCAAGGGTTAAACTCTGTCCTAAGTCGGTTCCTGCTTCTTCACACAGTTGATAGGTAGCTTCTGTGGGGGTATCTTTAACTCGTATCGCATTAAACCCTTGACTTAAACCTGCTTCCCGAAACTTCGTTAAAAGGGGATCAATAGGTTCGTCATTCCCCCCATAAGACTCAAACATGCCAATATACTGCTTGTTTTTCGCAGCAGCGATAATGGTTCCCATATTACTTGTAGTTTCCTTGTCATGAGTCCCTTCTAAGGGAGGCATTCCGATGACAAGACCTGCAGAACGACTAATAACCTCATTGACATCTTGGGGATCAGCCGATTTTAGATCTACCATTTCCACGGCTACCCCCGCTTTGGTGATACCTTTAGCAATGGCTTGGGAAAGACGATCACTGTATCCGTAGTCGGAGATATAAAACACGGCGACGCTTTTATCAGCTTTGCTTTGTTCTTCGCTCCAAGTGCGATAGCGTTCTACTAACTCATGAACATTATAGCGCAATAAAGGGCCATGGCCGTTAGCCACCATTGTAATTTCTCCTAATGTATCCATCCGTTTCATTGCCGAGAGGACAGAACGAGCATTAGGACCCATTAAACATTCATAATAGAAATGGTAGTCTGGGGCGATCGCTTCTAAGTGTTCATCATAGAGACTATCAGAACAATAGTGCATCCCAAAAACATCACAAGTAAAGAGAGTTTGAGTGCCTTGATCATAGGTTAAAATGGTGTCAGGCCAGTGTAAATTAGGCGCACTCACAAATTCTAAAACATGACCTTTTCCTAAGTCTAAAGACTCTCCACTTTTGACTAAAATTCGTCCAAAAGGTTGGTGTATAAAGTCTTCTAAAAATTGAATGGCAACTTTTGATCCGACTACGGTAATATGGGGTGCGAGGGCTAATATATCTTTAGCTAAACCACTATGATCTGGTTCCGTATGACTAATAACAAGATAGTCTATGGTTTTAGGATCAATTAATTCTGTTAAGGTATCTAAATAAAGTTGACGGAATTTTGCGTGAGAAGTGTCCACTAAAGCAATTTTATCTCCTCGGATGATATAAGAATTGTAAGTGGTTCCGTTTTGTAGTCCAAACTCGATATCAAAGCGATCTCTATCCCAGTCAAGGGAACGAATGGTAGTGGTATCTGCTGTAATATCTGCTGTTTGTATGGTTAAGCGTTTTTCTGTTTTAATGGGGGTTGCAACCATATCCCTCTCCGTTGTTATATTTTCATTTTTTTATATTGTGACACGCTTTATCCCTAATAGGGGTTTAAGATACTTATGGAAAGGGTAAGAATAGTTTAATTAATGATGAAAGTTGATCTAATAAGAATATGTTTTATAAGTCTTCATTAATAATTTGCTCTAAAATAATAACTAATGGTGGTAAATCTTCTGTAACTGTTTTCCACACAATATCTAAATCTACTTCATAATAATTGTGAATTAAACGGTTTCTCATACTGATGACTTGTGGCCAAGGAATTTGGGTGATTTGTGCCTGTTTTTCTTTAGATACTCTGGAAGCAGCTTCACCAATGATTTCAATTAAACGAACTAAAGACAAGACTAACATTCGTTCGATTTCTAAAGAATGTCTAGTTTTTTGATTGATAAAAAATAAGGCTTCTTCTGCGGCATCTTTCATGTGAGATAACCGAGTATAATCATCAATTTTTGACATAAATAGTTAAAGCTTCTTGTTCAACTTTATCACGAAAATAACGACTTAATTCCGCAGGTGTTCGTAAATCTGCTTTCCTTTTAATGAGTTCAGATAATTCTAGTTCCATACCTGCTAAACGAATATAACCAGGGATTTTGTCTTTTGCAAAAATAACTAAAAAATCGACATCGCTTTCTTGAGTAAAATCTTCTCTTAAGACTGAGCCAAATAATGATAATTTACAGATATGATGATGTTGACAAAATTCTTTTATTTTCTGTCTATCGATAAAAATTGGTAAGTTGACAATTGGTGAATTATTCATGACACAAATTTGGATTTTTACCTATTAATATTATATAGTATTTTAAAATGAGGTGTAAATGTGGAATGGGCATACTTCGTGCGATCGCGCTTCCCGGAACATCGCGGTTAGTGAGCGTACTCGAACTACGATAACCGCAGCATCTAAGTATATCTATACCATTAGTCACAAATGATTTAAGACTGCTATAGAATAGATCTCAATGCACATTATTAGTAAAAAGAAACTTAGAGAATTTTATAGAAAACATCCCAATGCTGAAGCAAACCTCCAGACTTGGTATAAAATTACAAGTAAAGCTAATTGGAGGAACTTTGCTGAATTACGTCAAAGTTTTCCTTCTGCTGATTTAGTCGAAAATTTTATCGTCTTTAATATTAGCGGAAATTCTTATAGATTGATTGCTTTAGTTGATTATCAATATCAAGAAACTTACATTCGTTATATACTGACTCATGCAGAATACGACAAACAAAACTGGAAACAAGATCCCTGGTACACCTAAATCTTATTTACAACTAATACAAGATTTTTCTCCTAGAAAAATTAATTCTGAAGAAGAATTAGATCAAACTCAAGTCATTATTGATACTTTACTAGATCGAGGTAAATTAACTCAAGATGAAAGAGATTATCTTCATTTGTTAGGGTTATTAGTTACTGAATATGAGGAAGTACATCATTCTATTCCTGATATTTCTGGGATAGAGGTATTAAAAACTTTACTTGAAGAAAGAAATATAGAATTAGAACAATTCATCTTAATTTCCGGTAATGAAGTTAGGTTTAAAGATATCTTACAACATTATCAAAATATGACCGTTTCCGAAATTGAGCAACTTGCTAATTTTTTTCAAATTCCTGTTACTTGTTTTTTCTAAACATTATCAAATCATTAAATCATCTAATTCCCTATAATCAGGTAATGAACTATCAATTAGTTTACCTTGTCTTAAAATTAGGCGATCGCTTTGAGGACGAGAGAATAATTCACTAAAATAACGGGCTTTAAAAATAATCAAATTAGCGTCTAATCCTATCTTAATTCTACCTAATTTATCAAGCCCCATTAAATCAGCAGGAATTTGATTAACATTAGCACACCAACTATCATAAGGGGTATCTAAATGAGCAATTCTTACCGCTTCTTTTAACACTTCTAAACCATCATGATCGCCAAATCCATAAAACGGATCACGACAATTATCACTGGCAAAAGCAACGGTCACTCCTGCCTTTTTGAACTCATGAATTTTAGTAATTCCTCGCCAATAAGGAGTTATGTTAGGGTTTCTATCCTGAAGATAAAGATTACACATAGGTAAACTAACAATACTAATATTAGCCTCTTTTACTAAAGTAATAGTCTGGTTTACTTGTTCAGGAGATTGAACAGCTAAACTACAACAATGTCCACAAATAATTTTTCTAGTAAATTTATTTCCTAAGGATGCTTCCGCAATTTTTTGTAAGCAAATAGAATTCGGATCGTTGGTTTCATCTGCATGAAAATCTAGATCTAGATCCCTTTCTTTAGCTAAAGTAAATATTTTATCTAACTGTCTATCTAAGTCAGGATTTTGATAAGCAACTCCCCCTAAAATTCCTCCATACTCAGCCACTCTATTAGCTAAATCTTCACCGTCAGGGGTTAAAAAATAATCTAGAGAAACTAAACAAACAGCCTGTAAAATTAATTTATCATGCCATTCTTGTTGTAACTGTTTAAAGACCTCAAAACTAACTTGAGATTGTTGACCAAATGAATCTAAATGAGTTCTAATAGCCATTGTTCCGTGAGCATAACTACATTTAAGACCAAATTCCATACGACGATAAAGATCCGACGCTTTCCAATATAATTGAGCATCTTTTTTAACGGTGTTTAAAGCATCATCAAACGTACCCGTTAAATTAGGCGATCGCTGCCAAATATGTCCCTTATCTAAATGAGTATGAATATCCACAAAACAGGGAAAAATGATACCTCTATTTACGTCTACACCAGAACGATCTAAACTAGAAGAAGTAGGACAAATTTGAGTGATTTTACCTGCAACAATTTCTAGATCAACCAGACATAAACCTTCCCTAGTGTAAGGGAGTAAATTAATATTTTCTAAGAGACAATGAGGAATATGAGCATTTTTAAGCCAAAAGCGATCGCTAACAGGAATGATCAACATAGACAGTTAACAAGGTTTCTTCTAATCAAGACAATAAGTTATAGTTATCTTTAAGTCTAAAACTTCCCAGGAAAAAAAACTCTCCCATGACATCCCAGTCTACCCTAAATCAACTTAAAGCAAGCCTTCCTGATGGTCAATTACCCTCAAGTTACGGTGTTTACTTCAAAAATACCCTAGTTGCCCTTTGTCATGCCTTAGAAGACCATATTTTGCAAGCTAATGCTAAAGTACCCGAAGAAAAGCCCCTAGTCTTAGTTACATTTCAACGAGGAAAATGGTATTTACAAGAAGCAGATCGCTACTTTGAAATTGCCCAATGTTCCAATCATATCGTTATTGCGGCGGTTCCTGATAGTGGATTTTCTAGTCATAAAACCAGCAAATTAGAGAATGTATCTTTAGTAAATTTAGATGATAATGATGAGCTAATTCATGAGTGGAATTTAGTGATATTATCACCTGGTTATGCTGCAATGGTACTGTGTCGAGAACTTTCTGTAGAAGAATATCGCGCTGATAGTCAACCAAAAACGGATACAGAACGAAAATTTTATGGACTATGGACTTTTGAGCGTAATTTAGTGGCTCAAACCGCTACAATTTTAATTGAAACGATGCGTTTTTATAATCCAACTTTAGCAGATAATTTACGACAACAACAACGGCATATTGCTGCTAACATGAGCAACGTTTCCACAGATTTAAGTGGGGTTGTTTCTCGTATTGTTAATTACTTACAAACCAGTCAACAACAATTAGTTACTATTAACCGTCAAAACCGAGAAATGGTGGAATTAGAAGGTCAGGCCTTACGATTGAATCGTAACCTAGCGGCGAATAAACTGCAAGCCTTCTTAAGAATGGCCCAAAAAGTTGATGAAAGGGATACAGATAACTCGGTTGCGTCTCTGCAAGTGTCTGCATTAGCGGAAACTTTAGGACAATTACTGGACTTACCTACGTTAAAATTAAGACGACTTCGTTTGGCCGGTTTACTCTATCGTATTGGATTAGCAGAAGCTCCCACAGAAGTGTTTAATCAACCCCCAGAACAGTTAAATGATGCGACGTATACTTTTTGGCGTAATCGCTCTGTATTGGGGGCCCAGTTGCTTTCTACCATGCCTGAACTTGTAGCCATTAAAGAGATTGTAGCTCATCAATTAGAACATTGGGATGGCAGTGGGAAACCCAATGGGTTAAAAGGGGAAGAAATTGGCATTGAGGCGCGAATTTTAGGGTTAGTGAGTTATTTTCAGGAATTAACCCAACCGAGAGGCGATCGCCCGGCCTTAAGTTTAGGAGAAGGGTTAGAAAAGTGTCAAAATTATCGAGAAACGTGGTTTGATCCGGCCTTAGTTGATTCTCTGGCAACTGTGATACGCTTAGCTGAAATGGGATTAATGGCCTTACCGGATCGTCCTAGTCAACTTCCGGCCGTTTGGTTAGAAGAAGCGACAAAATAAAACATAATTAGTCGAACAAATCTTTAGAAATTTAATTTAATTGTTTTGAGATTTATATGAATCAAATCATCAATTTAAGTGACATTTGTGCTGGTAAAATTAAAAATCTAGCAGGAAATGATTTATCAGGAATAGATTTATCGGGAGCAAATTTATGTCAAGTTAATTTAGCAGGAGCAAATTTAACGGGAGCGAATTTAAAGGGGGCAAAATTACAAGGAAACTTAAGAGGGGCAGATTTAACGGGAGCAAATTTAACGGATACAGATTGTCGTCATAGTGATTTTAGAGGAGCAACTTTATTAGATATTATTGTTAATCGTACCAGTTTTTCTGGGTGTTTTTTAGCAGGGGCTATTTTGAGTCATTTAGATTTAAGTGGGGCAGATTTTCGAGGTTGTGATTTACGTGGAGTAACCTTAATTAAAGCAATTTTACAACAAGCTGATTTAAGTTATGCTAATCTGTCAGGAGCAGATTTATCTCAAGCAGATTTAGAAGAAGCAATTTTTCAAGGTGCGGTATTAAGAGGGACTAATTTAAGTGGGGCTAACTTATTATGCGCTCATTTTGAACAAGCAGTTTTAGAGGGAATTTTATTAGAAGGAACTTGTATTGAAGGAACCATTATTGATGTAAAATATCAGTAACGTAGGGGCGGGTTTTCATCAAAATATATGGTAAAAAGTTAACATTAGAATAAACCCGCCCCTACAACCTCATAAAACTGCCCACACACCACTAGTGATTACCTAAAATAAAGGGCGGGTTTTGTACATAATTCTTGAACTACGGATAATATCCTAGCTAAACCCGCCCCTACAACCTCATAAAACTGCCCACACACCACTAGTGATTACCTAAAATAAAGGGCGGGTTTTGTACATAATTCTTGAACTACGGACAATATCCTAGCTAAACCCGCCCCTACAAAATACGATATATCAAACCAAAATTGGATTAATATTAGTCTGGCGTGGGGACATAAAAATCTATAAGCTAGACTTAATCAGGGATATAGCCCGTCGTCCTCGTCGATAATAGGCGCGTTTTTCGGGGCTTAATTGCATTAATGCCTGGGCTTCAACGGTAAATAAATCACAAGAGTCAACCCAATCTTTTCCATGAAGACCGATATAAAAGTTACTGTGTCTCCGTCGCATTTTCTTGTTTTTTCTGACTCTCCCCACATATTTTGCCAATCCTTTCTCTTTAATAATTTTTCCAGAAAATGTTGCCATTGAATAAGCTAGAGTAATCAATATAATTAAGGAAGTAAGGCGATGTCCTGTTAATTTCGTTCTTTCTAAATCATAACCACCTTTCTTAAAATCCCGAAACATTTCCTCAATACAAAATCTCTTTTTATAAGCGTCAATCGTCTCATCAATACTGGTTAAATTTGTGATAATAAACCAAGCTTCTTTTGTCTCTATTCCTCTATACTTCTTTTTCCATTTCGCCACTATATTACTGCCTATAAATCCTTTTGTTTTCGTAACTTTAACTCCTTGATAAAATAAAGACATTCCTGAAGATAATCCTAAATCTTTTAGTCGCGTCCACATTTCCTTTTCTACTTCAATATAGTTGCTTTTCTTCAATCTGAGTGCATAATAAACTCTTTTTTGTCCATGTAACCATTTTGCTAGTTCAACTGAGCAGAATTCTCTATCCCCTAAGACAACTATTTTATATTCTTTTAGAAAGAGTAATATTCGGGCTAATATACTTTTCTGTGTGTCAAAGTTACTATTACCGATGTGATCTAGCAACTCAAAATATAAGGGAATTCCTCTATTATCAATTACCAGACTTACCATCAAAATATTAATCAACCCCCATTGGGTTCTATCTATGGCAATATGTAAGACATCTCCTGTACTAAATGATTGCTTTAACCACTGTTTTATGATAGGTATCCATACTCCTTCAATTGTCAAACAAGGAATCTCGAAAAACCGTTTTAACTTTTTTCTCTTACTTTCAAATAAAATGGGACTGGGAAAATAACTAGCTAACTCATAAAACCTAATTTTCCTATATACTTGCACTAATTCTATCATGATTAACAGTATTAAATATTCCGATTTTTTCAGATACTTTGTTAAATGGTTGTTATAAATTTCTGGTAACATTTTGGGTTTAGACGGCGATCGCTAAAAAAAGAACATTTTCTTTTTACCATGTTTTGCTCTTTTCGTCATCTGGTAAGGCTTTCAGGGTTTCATGTCCCCACGCCAGTTCTTTCACAGTCGAAAAGCCTGATGACGGTGGTGTTGTACCCGAACCCCTGACCATGTTAGGTGCTGGTGCTGCTGTTGCTTTTGGTGGTGCGTTCAAACGCAAATTAGGTCAAGCTAAAAAGAACGACAAAAACGCTTAAATTTCTGTAATTTCAGAGCAAACCTCTTAGTGTTTGGCAGACCGTTGGGTCTGCATTTTTTTTGTTTTTATAGTTCTAGAAAAATATCAATATCAACGATGGGTTTCTTTTTCTAATTCAAGCAACACTTTAGCAACATCTTAATTGTTATTGGAGAAGCAGCTAATCAAATTTCTTTTCTCCGGCTAATCTCAAAAATTGTTTGACTTTTTCAGTTTTTATAGCTAAAATTAATGCCATTAGAATTAATAAAGTTAACCGTCTATGTTAGCCAGTTATTTAGACGAATCTATGAAACTAGCAAATTTTGACAAAAATCCATGATTCTTACCAATAACTTCGATAAACCCGCCCTGCCTTCTATAATTTAATTGGCGTTAATCTCCGAAAACAGGTAAAAATAAGCGTGAAAGTGTTAGTAGTTGGCAATGGGGGGCGAGAACATACCCTCGCTTGGAAACTTCTAGAGTCTCCTCAAGTAGAACTGTGTATCTGCGTTCCTGGTAATGGGGGAACTGCATTATTATCAAAGTGTCAAAATATTCCAGTTAACGTCGAAGATATCGAAAAAATTGCCCAAATTTGCCAAGAAAAATCCATAGATTTAGTGGTAGTGGGGCCAGAAATTCCCTTAGCCCTTGGTATTACCGATCGCTTACAACAACAGGGTATTAAAGTATTTGGCCCTACCCAAGAAGGAGCTAAAATTGAATCTAGTAAATCTTGGGCCAAAACCCTGATGGCTGAAGCTGGAATTGCGATCGCCAAAGGAGAAACATTTACGGATGCATCCGCCGCTAAAGCTTATATTACTCGACAAGGGGCCCCTATTGTCGTCAAAGCAGATACCTTAGCCGCCGGAAAAGGGGTCATTGTGGCCCAAACCATTGAAGAAGCCCAAAATGCTGTTGATACCTTGATGGCAGAGGGATTTTCTCATTTAGTCGTAGAAGAATGTTTAATAGGGGAAGAAGTCTCAGTCTTAGCCTTAACTGATGGTATTTCTGTACGTTCTTTATTACCCGCCCAAGATCACAAACGCATTGGGGAAGGAGATACGGGGCCAAATACCGGAGGAATGGGGGTTTATGCCCCTGCACCCATCGCTACGCCCGCTTTATTACAACGCATACAAACAGAGATTTTAGAACCTACCGTTAAAGCATTACGCGATCGCGGTATTGACTATCGGGGGGTACTCTATGCAGGTTTGATGATCACACCCCAAGGAGAAGCTATCGTATTAGAGTACAATTGTCGTTTTGGTGATCCCGAAACTCAAGCCATTTTACCCCTATTAAAAACGCCTTTGGATGAGGTGCTATTAGCCTGTGTAGAACAGCGTTTAGGGGAGTTTCAACCCCTAGAATGGCATCCCGGTAGTGCGGTATGTGTAGTAATGGCTTCTGGGGGATATCCGGGCAGTTATGAGAAAGGAAAAGCCATTACAGGTATTGAACAAGCTGAGGGGTTAGGAGTGACAGTTTTTCAGGCTGGAACTCGTTTAAATGGCGATCGCCTTGTGACTGATGGGGGACGAGTATTAGGAGTAACAGCTTTAGGTCAAAATTTTAATGAAGCTATCACCCTTGTTTATCAAGGGGTTGAGCAAATTGATTTTGAGGGTCAATACTATCGTCGAGATATTGGCCATCAAGTTCGATAATAGCCTGTGCAGACAGGCTTTGTTTAATTAGCCCCACCCTTGAGGGTGCGGGCTTAAAAAAGGAACTATATTAACTCTATGGATAAACCTTTAATTCGTCTGTCTCAATCTCAATTAAATCTATTAGAAACTTGTCCTCCTCAGTTTCAACGTTTATATTTAGAAGATTTAGGAACACCTCCAAGTCCAGATACTCAAGATAGTTTATCTTGGGGCAGTCAATTTCATCAATTGATGCAGCAGGAACAATTAGGATTACCTATACAATCTTTTTTAGGAGAAGATCAAGAATTACAAAAAGCGTTAAATGCTTTAGTTAATGTGGTAAAAATTGAGCATCATCTTACTGAGGAAAGTTGGAAAGAAGCAGAACATTCTCGTAGTTTAGAATTTGATAATTATTTATTAACTGCTATTTATGATTTACTTATTCTTGAAGATAATAGAGCGCAGATTTTAGACTGGAAAACTTATCTTAAACCACAAAATAAAGAGAAGTTAGCTAAAAATTGGCAAACCAGACTTTATTTATATTTATTAGCCGAAACTTCTGATTATTTACCGGAACAAATTTCTATGACTTATTGGTTTGTTAAATTGCCTAATGAACCTCAATCTTTAACCTTTACTTATGATAGTAAAACTCATCAAAAAACTGCTCAAGATTTAAGTTATTTATTAGGTCAATTAGAGAGTTGGTTATCTGATTATTTAGACAATAAACAATCATTTAATCATATTAGTAATTGTCAAAGTATTTGCCCTTATTATGAAACTTTTTTTGACAATAATCTTGATTTAGATGATGAGAATAAAGAGAATGATTGGTTATTTGATTTGGATGAAATTGAAGAAATTGCAGTTAATCTTTAAGTAGGTTGGGTTGAGGCACGAAACCCAACAAGCCGAAATTATAATACAATAAATTAGCTCAAACAGTCCACTACTATACTAACCTATCTAAAATTGGTGCGTTACGACGGATTGTTAAATCCTAGTCATAGCAAAGATTGTCGCCGTCTAACACACCCTACACTAATAAATAGCATCTTCATTTATAATAATAAACATGATAAAGAGAAGCAATCACTGGGTTTGGGATTGCTTCTGTGCGCTATTGCTTCGTTCGCAATGACAAGTAATTAAACGGATTTCCTATAACTAATTACGAAGCAGAAGGTAAAGATTTTTGAGGTTGATGATAAGGAATAGAATTCTCTTTCGGTTTATCTAATTCTAGGAGAATATTACGAATGAGACGGGCGACAAATTTGTGTGTTAAGCCTTCTACAATTTTTTGTCCCATTTGTTGAGTTTCTGATTTAGTTAATAGTTTAGTCATCACAGGAACCAAACGCATAGGATCAAATCCGGGGGTATCTTGTAAGATTTTCAAGATATTTTGTAAATGTTCAGTCGTCTGAGAATTATCTCTAAATTCTAAAGGAGTTTCTTGTACCGCTAACCCCACTTGTTCCCGAACCATTGTTGATAAATTAAACCAAGTACGACGACCAAAAATATCAACAGCATTGATAATTTCATCAATTAACCTTGCTCGAATAAATTCACCTCTTTGAGAGAAAAGAAAATCAGTCGCTTGATCCAAAACCCGATCAATATCATAATCAGAAGAATTCTTCGCATTTCGTAATAAATTTTCTAACCGATTCCAACGAAAACTCCCGTCTTTAAATAATAAATCTCGCAAAGATTCCCGCAGTTCAGGAGAAGTATCAGTTAATAATCTTTTGGCTACATACGGATAGGCTTTACTAAGAACTTTAAAATTAGGGTCAATGCCGATCGCAATGCCTTCTAATGTCACCATTGAGCGAATAATTAGGGCATAATAAGCAGGAACCCGAAAGGGAAACTCATACATCATTTCTGACATTTGATCCGTAATACTTTTAAAATTTAACTCAGCAACACTCGCCCCTAACGCATTACCAAATACTTTAGTTAAAGCTGGAATAATGGGAGATAAATCTGTTTCTGGTGTAAGAAATTCTAACTTAATATAATCATAAGCTAAGGACTCAAAATCTCGATTAACTAAGTGAACAACAGCTTCAATTAAGCCATAGCGTTGATAAGGTTGAATATTACTCATCATGCCAAAATCTAGATAAGCAAGTCTGCCATCCCTCATGGCTAATAAGTTACCTGGATGGGGATCAGCATGAAAAAAGCCATGTTCTAATAATTGGCGTAAAGAACAATTAACTCCCACTTCAACTAAATGCGTTGCATCAATTCCTTGGGCTTGAATTTCTTGAATATTAGTTAGTTTAGTTCCTTCTATCCACTCCATTGTTAGGACACGTCGTCCTGTATATTCCCAGTAAATTCTAGGTACATAAATTTCCGGTAAATGACCATATAATTCAGCGAATTTTTCGGCGTTTTTCCCTTCTTGAACATAGTTAATTTCTTCAAAAATACGCCCCGCTAATTCATCAGTAATAGCTACTAAATCTGAACGAATTTGTTTAAAAGTTTTTTGCGCCCAACTTGCCAAATTACGCATAATATAAATGTCTAGCGTAATGCGTCTAATTAAATCAGGTCGTTGCACCTTAACCGCAACTTTTTCTCCCGTTTTTAACTTAGCTTTGTAAACTTGTCCTAAAGAAGCAGCAGCAATGGGTTTAGAAGAAAATTCACTATAAATAAATTCCGGTCTTGCGCCTAATTCTTCTTCAATAAAACGATAAGCAATTTCATTAGGAAAGGAAGGAAGTTGATCTTGTAAAGTAGTTAATTCTTGAAGATAAAGCGGGGGAACTAAATCAGGTCTAGTAGATAATGCTTGTCCGACTTTAATATAAGTAGGTCCCAATTTAGTTAACATTTCTCTGAGTTGAATAGCCCGTTTTTTTTCTTGTGTAGGATTTTTTCCTCGTGTTTTATCCCACCATAAACCAACAAAAAATTGAATAAATAGAATAATAACGTTAATTAATCTTCTTAAAACTTCTAAGGTGCGTTGACGATAATATTGATTAATTGTATCTGGGCGATATTCCCAACTTTCAGGAGAAATATCACTAATAGGACCTAAATCTTCCGTATGGGTTGCAGGAATATGAATAGGTTGTGCATCAATGGTAATTACTTCTAGGGTGTCTACATCTGGAGGCAGAATGACTGGAGGCATAATGTTGATTAGGTGAGAGTCGGGCTTATGTAAACTATTGTAACAACTTGTGGACTAAGAAAGTTGACTCCTCATCTCTTAAACCAAGATCGCGCAAAGCCAATGCTGTTATCCCAAAAGTACTTGTGATCCAGTTTGCAATAGCAGGTGATAGATGTGCGTCTATCCATATTGTCATGGTATCAAGACTGGATGATTAAGCTTATGTGACGCATAGGAAAGTGCGGCTTTTAAATCATCAGCCTCAAGATCAGGCATTTCTGCCAAAATATCGTCAGCACTTAGTCCAGCCGCAAATAAATCTAAAATGTCTGACACACGAATTCTCATACCTCTAATGCAGGGACGACCGCCACATTGTCTAGGATTGAGTGTGATTCTTTTTAGTAACTCTGACATTCAAGATAGATCCATAATCCCATTCTTTACTATTTTAACTTAATTACCGAAAAACTTATTGAGGGTCGTTGCAAACATAATCAGCCCTGACCCATCCGCCTCGGCCATTATAATTGGCTTGCCACCAATAAATGCCATCGGGCCCATATTGTCCCTCGTATATGGCAATAGTTCTGCCATTGGGTATTTCTGTTAATTTTTGATAATTTTGACCTGGCCCGCTTCGCATGGACAAACGGCCATCACGCTGATTAGTACATACACGACCATAAGGGTTTTCTCCTCCTGTTCCTCGTCTGCAATAGCCATCAGTGCGGCCACATCCTGGCCCGACTTGTACTTGTGCCTTCAGGGGAAGAATAGCAACTCCAAGAAAAATAGCACTAGCAATGATAGTTTTCCACATGGTTTTATCTCCTGGTAATTTAGATTTAAGGTTGAATTTTTACCTCTAAATATTGAGGTTGATAACTGTTGACATAGCTTAAAACTTGTGCGAAATCTTGCTTATTAGTTAAGCCAATACACCCGTGTGTTCCGTCTTCCCCGTTGGATTTTTCAAAAGAAGGGTCATAATGAATACCTAATGCTGAACGTCCTGTGGAAAACAACGGTGTAATCGGGAGAAATTGTTCTCCTACTTCGGGTTCATTTCCAGGGACAACCCCACTAGCAATCCTGTATTTTCCATCGGGTAGGGGAGCCTGTGACCCCTCTTGATGACGATTTTTGCTTTGAGTAGTCGCTTGTCCCGTAACAATGGGATAAGCTGCCAATAACTGACCGTTAGCATACAGACTTAACTTATAGATAGGGTTCCCTAATTTATTAGTAGTACTGGTAGGAGCTAAAGTCATATAATTGTCTAAAGAAACAGGTTCAATATTGCTAATTTGAGGGGTGTCGATAGGGGGATTAAAATTAGGGCTTGGGAGTGGTACTTTTTGAGAAGGAACCGACTTTAAAGGTTTGGGAGATTGAAGGTTGGGATTCGTTTCTTTTGATTGCTGAAACTCTTGCCATTGTTGTTGTTTTTGACTAGCTAAATCTTTCGTTGTTACCTCAATATCAGGACTAACTGTTGCCTGATCTAAAACAGGAGATTGTTTTTGTTTAGCCTGAGAAATATAGGCTAACAATACCAGACAACTGAACAATGATAATGACAATCTCATAAACATTTAAGTCTACCTTCTATTGAATATCAACCATTAAAAGCTGAGGTTTATAAGTCTCAATAAATTGTCTGAGGATTTCAAAATTTTGTCGATTAGTTAAACCAATACAGCCCGATGTTCCATCTTCTCCATTAGCTCTATTATAACTCGGATCATAATGAATTCCCAAGGAACTTCTACCCGTCCGAAATTGAGGCTTGATGGGAATAAAACGCCCGCCTACTTCTGCTAACGTCCCCCACACACTAGATGAACTAATACGATATTTTCCATCGGGTAAAGGAGAGTCTGTACCTGCTCGATGACGATTTCTGGTCTGAGTAAAAGCTCTACCTGTTACCGTTTCAAAAGTGTAAATAGGTTGCCCTTGATGATATACTTCAAGAATATAAATTGGATTAGCTTGTTGATTTTTCTTGTTTGATGGGACTAATCGCAAACAAGTATAACAATTATCAGTGGAATTATAAGCCGTTTGGCTATATTCTCCAGCTATTACTGTCGTTCCTTCTCCCATTAATGGTATTAAAAATATTGTTCCTAATAATACCCTCAGTAAGCGATTAATTCTCATCTTTTTAACCTTTAATTAACGGCACAATCTTAGGTTTTCTCGAAAAATACTGAAAACAAATCTTTACACTAATTAACGTTTATTAATTCACACCACAGTTCGGTATTTTGGTACTTACTCATGATTTTACTGTAGCGTGTATAACTGAAAACCTGTGTAGCATTTTCACAATTTTTTACAATTCCTCCCAGATGACTCTGTAATGATTCTTCAGTGAGGTTGATGGATTTTCCGTAAATTTATCAAATTGTTGTGAACTGACTCTAGACTAAGATGTAACGTAATTTACGAGGGATTAAAATCACAGTGTTATTAAAAATCAAGAATTATCATACTTATTTAACAACTCTGCTTGTTTTAATTAATATCCTCCTTCCTCTGCTTCATGAACAATAATCTGTAGTTTCATTTTTTGAAGTTGCTATTAATATAAACAGTAACAATTACATTAGGTTGAACTAAATCATTAAAGGGCATAATGGTATTCATTAGTGTCAACTTAAAATGAAACCCCAAGACATAAAAGCTTTCCCACCATTCCACCCACACCCTGCCAAGGGTGGGGTTAACTGTACAAAACCGTAGCATAGCAGGCTAATGTTAGTGCAAGTCCGCGCTCGTCGGACTTTGTTGGATAGCCACAGGCTTTAGCCTGTCGGCTGTCTATCGGCGTTTTCGACTAAGTTGACACCAATCAATGGTATTATGCCCTTACATCATTTACATTGGTTTTAACCTGGTTAAACTCTATTTTTAACCCATCAAAATTACATTATCAATCACATGAATTACCCCGTTATCGGCTTCGATATTTTCCATGATAACGGTTGCATTTTTTACTTCAAAAGCATCAGAACAATCAATAGAAATAGGTGAACCTTCAACAGAAGCCACACTATCAACTTTAGCTAAATCAGACTTCATTAATTTACCCGAAACCACATGGTAACAAAGAATACGAGTCAGTTGAGGAATATTTTGTAATAAAGTAGTAATAGTTCCTGGAGGTAGTTTAGCAAAAGCTGCATCCGTTGGAGCAAAAACCGTAAAAGGGCCAGGACTTTTTAAGGTATCCACTAAGTTAGCTGCACTAACAGCAGCGACTAAGGTTTTAAAGTTATCGTTATTAACAGCAATATCAACAATATCAGGCATTTTCTTCAAGATAAACATCAACAGCGTTTTTAATTATAGCCTAATTGTCTTCCGTTAAATTAACCGGTTCTACCGAACCTAGTATGTAAAACTATTAAAAATTATGAGCTTAAACCCTTAAGGGTTAAACTATCAAAACAAAACCCGTCTACGCGGGTTTAATTGAGCCTCCCGAAGGGAGACTTTGTTTCTATAGTATCACAGATAAGGTCTGTGGTATAGACGTTGATTTAACATAACTTGTCCGGTAGAACCAATTAACCTTAATACCTATTAATCTATGATCACTAGAAAGGAGTTTGTCGGAACAATATAACCTGTCTCAACGTCCTCAAAGAGGGTTACGAGATAAATAATCTCAAATTTATCGTTAATTAGAGCGATTTTTGGGGTTGTCTTGTTAACAACTTGGTGACATATCGAGTCAATATAAATACAAGAGTCAGCTTGTTATTAATCACTGACTCTTTTTTGTTAGGGAATTTTCTTGAGTATTATTATTTGGAATAGCTGTTCCGATATCTTATTCCTGGGATTTATTAATTAATTGACATAAGGTTTGTATAGGATGTTGAGGAACCCATCCTGAGAACCTTTTCACTTGAGAACGACAAGAATATCCAGTTACTAAGTAATAAGGGTTTGGAGTTGAGGGTAATTTTTTTTGCCAACTACTTTGATAAATGCCTAAAGAATCTTGATAATGTTGGGTTTCATGTCCATAAATTCCCGCCATTCCACAACAACCTACTGCCACTATTTTAAGCTCTATTCCCATTTTTGTAAAGACTTCTTGCCATTGTTTTTGAGAATTAAAAGCGAGGCTTTTTTCGTTACAATGTCCTAATAAATAATAGGTGTCTGATGTACAAATTTGAGGTAAGGGTTTTTCTTGCTTAATAATAAATTCTTGAAGTAACTGTACTTTATTAATAATATCTCCTGCTTGGCTTATTTTACTATATTCATCTCGATAAGTAAGTACAATACTCGGTTCTATTCCGATTAGGGGAATATTTAAGTCTACCAGTTGTTTTAAATAAGTAATATTTTTTTGAGCAATTGTATTAAATTGATCTAAAAATCCTTTGACATGAAAAATTTTTCCATTCACAAAAAAAGGAGCTACATAAACATGATAACCTAAGTGACTCCAAAAATTATATGTATCAATAACAATATTAGATTCATAAAAACTCGTAAAAGCATCTTGCAATAATATAATACTATTCTTTTTTTCGGATGGGGATAAGTTAGATAAGGTTTCTAGGTCAAATAATGGGGCATTTTTTTGTTTTAATGTTTGTCTGATAGTATTAACACTAATTGGGGGAATATCAACTAATCCTAATCCTAATTTTATTATTGTATGATTTAGGGGATTTTGTAAGATACTATTGATTAAATCAGGGGCAAAAGATTGATAATAAGCTAAAGTTTCAATATGACTAATAAAATAATCGCTTAATGAACGTAAATAGCGAATATGATATTGTTGTAAAAATTGAGATTTTAGGGTAGGAATATCAACATGAATAGGACATTGACTCACACAAGCTTTACAAGATAAACATCCTTGCATTGCTTCATATACATCATGAGAATAGTCTTCTATTCCCCACCATTTTCCAACAGTATTACTAATTTTTGTCAGAAAATTGTTAGATTCAGTAATAGGTAATTCTGTTTTTTCTAACAGACGTAACCATTCCCTTAAAAGCATTGATCTACCTTTAGGAGAATGAATGCGATCGCGGGTTTGTTTTGCGGAAGGACAGATCACTTCATGGGGATTAAAATTAAAACAGGCCCCATTACCATTACAATTAAATGCCCCTTCATATTCTTGTCTAAAATTAAGAGAAACTTGACGATCAAATTGTCCTCTTAAGGGAGATTCTAATGGCACAATCTCATCTAAACTACCATAAGGAGTAACAATTTTACCAGGATTTAATTTATTATAAGGATCAAACGCAGCCTTAATTTTGCGTAAGTCTTGATATAATTCTTCTCCAAAGAAAATAGGTGTATATTCACTGCGAAAACCTTTACCATGTTCTCCCCACATTACCCCCCCATATTTCCTGACTAAAGCAACGACTTGATCAGATAATTTCCTGATTAGTTTTTCATCTTTAGGAGACTTCATATCTAAAGCAGGACGAACATGAAGACAACCTACATCTACATGACCAAACATAGCATAATCAAGTTCATATTGATTCAATAATGTTTGTAATTCACTGGCATAATTAGCTAATTGATCAGGAGGAACTGCTGTATCTTCTATAAAAGGAATAGGTTTGCGATCGCCTGGTAAACTACCTAATAAAGCTGCTCCTTTTTTTCTTAATATCCATAATTGACTAATTTCTGTTTTATCTTCTGTTAAATAATAACCAAGAATTCCTTTATCATTAGATAAGCGGCTTTGTAAATTACTAATTAAAGATTGAGTAATATTTTGTAAATAGTTTTCATTTTCTCCAATAAATTCTACTAAATTAATAGCTTTAGCTTCTCTAATAAAATCTTTTACGTCCATAAAAACAACATCTTGTTTCGCTAAACTTAATATTTTTTCGTCAAGGGTTTCTATCGCAGTAGGTTTAAACTGTAATAGTTTTTCAGCATCATTTAAAGCAGAATTAAAGTCAGAATAATGTATGACTAATAATTGAGTAAATCGAGGAATCTTTGTCAATCTTAACTTAGCTTCAGCAATAACTGCTAAAGTTCCTTCAGAACCTGATAAAATACGATTAATATCAAAAATAGTTCGCTCTTGATTATAAACCTTAGCTAAATTATACCCCGTCATAAAGCGAGTCATTTTCGGGAAAATTGTGGCAATTAAATCTGCTTTAGACGTAACAATCTCATCTACTTGTCTATAAATTTCACCTAACTGCCCTGACGGTTGTTTAAGATGACTTAAAGTATCTTGATTAACCTCAGAAGAACAAGCTAATGTGCCATTAGATAACACCCAAGTTAAGGATAAAATATGATCACTCGTACGACCATAAATACGGGAACCTTTGCCAGCAGCATCCGTATTAATCATACCGCCAATTGTAGCGCGATTACTCGGAGCAAGAGAAGGAGCAAAAAAAACATTTTTAGACAACAAAATTTGATTTAACTGATCTAAAATAACCCCAGGTTGAACTCGAACCCATCCTTCAGATATATTTACTTCTAAGACTTGATTCATATATTTAGAACAGTCTATAATAATACTAGGAGAAAGAGATTGGCCATTAGTGCCTGTTCCTCCCCCTCTCGGCGAAAAAGTAATAGATTCAAAAACCGAGGTTTGAGCGAGAGTAAAAAGTTCAATGATGTCTTGAGTTTGACGAGGAAAAATAACCGCTTGAGGTAAAATTTGATAAATACTATTATCAGTTGAAGCCATTAAACGAGTGGCAAAATCACCCCGAATTTCTCCTGAAAAATTAGTTGTTTTAAGCGCAGCTAAAAAGTCTGAGATGAGGGGAAGAATATTATTTTCAGAAATTAAACGAGGAATCATAGGAAAAAGAAGATAGAACTTTATCTATATTAATGATAGAAAAGATGATAATTAAGTAAATTAACTTAAAATAATCAAATTAGATTACAATATATTCTAACCAGACTGAAAGAATCAAAATTCATTTGGGAAAAAAGTATAAGTCAATTTTCCTTGATAAATAATTAAAATAAAAATAATAATTGAAAAAAAAGCAGTTATGATAAACAATAGTGATATTAGTGTAATTTAAGCCACTTAAACCACTGTTTACTCAAGCTATCATTTCAGAAAATTTACATCCTTATGACCATGATGGACACTGCTGTCAATAGCATAGAAGATCTAGAACTCACCCGTGAGGAGAGAGTTATTGAAATTCAAAACCTCATAGAAACCCTACGCATTGCCGAAGAAATAGCACTTAAAGGCTATTTAATTACTAGTTCGGAACTAGCAGATTTGATGGACATTAATGCTAGTGCTGTCACCAGTCGTGGCGATCATTGGTCTTGGCGTAACTGGGTTGTATCAAGGGTTAGACGAGAAGGCAATCAAATTTTATGGCAACTCGAACGAGTTGATTAGAGTGTGTCTTTTTAGGGTCAATTTATAAATTGACCCTACAGGTAGTATAAGTCATTAAGTAGACAGACAAAATTAATTAGATAAAATTCTGATTCTACCAGACAAGTTATGCTTTATTATCACATAATAGACTTTAAATCTTCATAGTAGGGGTCAACGGCCGTCATTGGTGTCAACTTAAGGCGAAACTTGACGCAGTGCAAGCTTTCTCACTATCCCATCCACACCCTGCCAAGGGTGGGGTTAACTGTACAAAGCCTGTCTACACAGGCTAATGTTACAGTAAAGTCTGCGCTCGTCGGACTTTGTTGGTATAGCCACAGGCTTTAGCCTGTCGGCGTTTGGGACTAAGTTGACACTAATGACGGCCGTTAACCCCTACCAAACAAAGGTTGCCTACCCAACCTATAATAATGATACTTTAGATGTGAAATCACAACGACTAATTGTACTAAAGTGAATTACCCTGCCAATAAGGCCCAACATTTGCTATAAATAACTAAGCAGAACTGCCTAACGGATTTGGTAACGGTTATGACCCCCTCCTCTTTCATTCCACCTATGCCCATTCGGGTGTTTAACTCCAATAGCTTATCAACTATCACCTCTGTGGGCATTCATGCCTTAGTATTATTGCTCATCCTTCCTCGTGTTGCTAGTTTATCGGCAAGTAATCCCGAAAATGAGTCGAGAAATGTCGAATTAATCGAGTTAAGTCCGGCTGAACAAAGCCGTTTACCTAATCCCTCATCTTCATCAGATATTCCCCCATTAGCAAATACTCCTTTGGGAGACATTCCTGTTGTAGACTCTCCCTCTCAACAACCCCCTGTTCCCAACTATCTCAATAATTTACCTGCCCCCCCTACATTACCGGCCTTACCTGCTCTGCCGCCTCTTTACGGCAATTCTAACATCGGTGGACTTCCTATTGCCTCCCCCCCACCATCCTTACGCATTCCTCAAAATTTTACACCGCGATCGCTGCCTCTGCCCCCGCAAGGTCAAACCCTTCCTCCTCTTCCTGGATCAGAAATTAGCCAAGAACCTCAACGGCCTACATTTGAGCCTTTAAAACCCCCTGTTCCCATTGATGATTTAATTAATGGAAGAAACGGCGATCGCCCACAACCAGAACAGGTTGCGGTTAATACTCCGAGTAACCCCAATTGGGCTAATAATAGAGATACCACAGCCCCATCAGATGATCGCATTGGTCGTTTAGTAGCTGCTACCTTACAAGGGGCGGATAATCTACGGTATAATGGAAATAATACCAGTGATCAAGAAGCTAACCAGAATGATATAGAGTGGATGCGCAAAACAGGTCAACTTTTGAAACGTAACCAAATTGTTACCATTCAGGGGACATATCCGAGAGCCGCCTGTGGACTACAATTAAAGGGATCACCTGTTTATAATGTGGTGGTAGATGGACAAGGAAACCTAGCACAACCGCCTTTTCTCACCCGTAGTTCTGGTTATGGTATTTTAAACAATCAAGGCTTACAAGAAGTCCGTTCTAGAGGCTTTTCTCAGTCTACGAGGGTAACAGTAGTATTTACCCCTGATCCGAGTGTTTGTCCACAAATCGCTAGAGGCACTCAAACTCCTGAACTTCCAGATACACAAACTCCTCCAGTACAGGAAACTCCTCCGGTTACACCTCCATCAGAAGCCCGTAGAAACCCTCCTGAAACTGCTCCCATACCTCAAGAGAAACCTCCTGTTACACCTCCATCAGAAGCCCGTAGAAACCCTCCTGAAACTGCTCCCATACCTCAAGAGAAACCTCCTGTTACACCTCCATCAGAAGCCCGTAGAAACCCGCCTGAACCTGCTCCCATACCTCAAGAGAAACCCCAGGTTACACCTCCATCAGAAGCCCGTAGAAACGTTCCTGAACCCCTTCCCCCTGTAGAACCACCTGCTAATGTGCCTCCAGCACCGGCAACAGGTAGAAAAGAACCAGAAGCATCTGTTATTCCCGATAATGGGGCTTTGGGAAATCCCTTACCCCGTAAAGAGGAGTAAGGGTAGATACATAATATATTATGCCCCTTACCTATATGGTTTGTACCACAATTAATCGGGTTTAACCGTGTTAAACCCCTACCGGATAAGTAACTGAACAAAAATAAACGTTACGGTGAAGTGAGCAGGGGAGCGCCGGAGCGCCGGAGAGGGGTTACAACCTAGTTACATTTCTTAACATAGTATTGTTTATTTATGTCCGACTACTTAATGTAGGTTGGGTTGAGGCACGAAACCCAACAAACCGCCAATCCTAATACACTAAAGTCCAGTAGGGTGCGTTAATGAAATGTAATGCACCAAGTTTATATTTATATTAATTTGAATGACAGTTTTTGAGTAACACTTAAAGAACTATTTTAAACTTTTTAGGTAAATTTACCATGCAATCTTCTAGCATTAATAACTGCTTAGACACTTTAGATGCTTTTCTCAAGCAACCCAACATTGAAACGTCTCCAGCTTGGGAGTTCATCCAAGGGCAAGCCAAACAGAAACCAATGCCAACCCTCTTTCATTCCCGTCTTCAGCGCAACCTAGTTAACAAGATTAACAGTCAAAGCAAGGCTTATGAAGCTATCCAAGAACTTCGATGTATCGTTCCCCCCCTATCTCCTGTCCCTGATATTGTCGTTGTTAAAAATGATCGCCTCTGGGATGAAGATGGCCCACTACAAGGTTCACCCGACTGGTTAATTGAAATTCGTTCTCCGGATCAAAGCACATTAGATCTACAGAAGAAAATTCTACACTGCTTAAGCAACGGGACTCAACTTGCTTGGCTGATCGATATTCAGCGACAACAAATCTGGGTTTGGCAAAACCAAGAACTCCCACTGATTTATGCAGGAACTGACATACTTCCAACCCTTGACAATCTCTCAGACTTGACAGTGAAAGCCATCATGGCCATGACTCAGCAGCGATAACCGAAATATTTAAAGGAAGGATGAATATTCTCACCCTCCCCAAAAATTACCGGTTCTACCGAACTTAGGATGTAAAACGATTACAAATTACAGGCTTAAACGTGATCGGGTTAAGCTATAAGAACTAAGCCTGGCTACCCAGGCTTAAAATTAGGCTGTGTAGACAGCCTTTGTGCTTATAGAATAAGGCTTTAGCCTGTATTGATTTATTAATTTTACATGGCAAGTTCGGTAGAACTAAATTACCTAACCCGCAACATTACCAGAAGCATAAACAGCAACAGTAAGCAAACCGCCGATTAACAAGAAAGCGGCAATTCCCATAATGATATAATTACGTTGTTCCGACTTGTTCGGAGGAGTCGCCTCATAAACTTTCGGTTCTGCCGCAAAATTATTGAGCCGTCCGCCTTCTTCTTTGGTATATGGCATAGAAAAATCCCCTAACAATTTTTTCCTATTTTAGTTAATTATATTCATATATTACAATAAATCTCCATAAATAAAACTTTATCACAAGTAAAAACCCCTGGTGGGAGTCTGGGTATCTTAACAAATAACAAAGCCCGCTTTCGCGGGCTGAGTCGTGTTAGCTGAACCCTTAAAGGTATCAGCGATTGGTTAATTCTTCTGATAAGGTAGAATCAATTGAATTCAAGACAGTTTTATCATCCGCTTCTAGGAAAGTCTTATAAAACCATCCTCCTAAGACAGCACCAATGATCGGGGCAACCCAAAATAACCACAATTGGGCAATAATTTCCGTATTACCAGAAAATAAAGCGACTCCTGTACTTCTTGCCGGGTTTACTGACGTATTGGTAATAGGAATACTAATTAAGTGAATTAAAGTTAACCCTAAACCAATAGCAACGGGTGCGAAACCACTGGGAGCAAAACGATCCGTTGCTCCCATAATAATTATTAAGAACATAAATGTCATAACAATTTCGGTAATGAGGGCAGATAATAGATTGTATCCCCCTGGAGAATGCGCTCCATAACCATTAGTTGCTAAGGGATTTGAGCCACTTAAATCTAATGTTCCCTTACCACTAGCAATTAACAAAAGTACGCATCCTGCGAGAATTGCCCCTAATACTTGTGCCATGATATAGGGAAGTAAATCAGAGCCATTAAACCGTTTTCCGGCAAATAATCCAAAAGAAACTGCAGGATTAAAATGTCCTCCAGAAATATGCCCAACGGCATAAGCCATCGTTAATACCGTTAACCCAAATGCCAGAGAAACCCCTAAAAACCCCAATCCGAGAGGATTAGTTTCTCCGCCAAAATTTGCAGCAAGCACAGCACTACCACAACCACCTATAACTAACCAGAAAGTCCCAAAAAATTCGGCTACATATTTTTTCATTTTTTACTTTGAAAAAAAAAAGACATTTTACTAAGTATACACACTATGGTGCAGATATTATTAACTATACACACTGTAGTAGAGATTCTTTAATTTAACTAATCTTATATAAAAGTTTTTTATATAAAAAACCTCTTGTCATATTCATTATTTATAGATACAGTAGAAATAGATAAGTTAAATCAAATTTGACAAGACAACATTATGTATAATACAGTATCTAATAATAATGCTATATATTCTCCTTTGTCCCGCTTACAAACATGGCTAGATAATATGGAAATTCAAGAAGAAAAATTAGCTAGACAACTTGTTAAATTCATTCCTTCACAATGTCCTTTTGCCAAAGAGATCCGTCTATTTAATCAAGTTATTTTGCGTATTCCACCCCTATGCAAACTCAATCCATGTTATGATCAATTAATAGGCTTAAGATTTCGCGCTCTTTGTTTTTTAGCGGATAAATGTAATGAAGATATTACACAATATTGTCTCTAATTATTAGATAATGGGTTACTGTAGTAATTTTAGTGACTCATGAATCAATTGTTAAATTTGTCTACTTTGCCGATAGTTTCTCGTCGTACTGCGTTAACTAATTCCCCAATAAACTCATAATATTACTTACCTAACTATAGCAATTATATCAAACATTTCTACAAAAATATCAATAAGACTGTTCTTATGGATTCCTAAATTAAATAAGGAACTCGTTAATTGTCTCTAATTATTAGATAATGGGTTACTGTAGTAATTTTAGTGACTCATGAATCAATTGTTAAATTTGTCTACTTTGTCGATAGTTTCTCGTCGTACTGCGTTAAAAATCTTAGGATTAAGTACATTAGGAGGTATGGTAGGATATTCTCGTTGTAGTAAACCTCAACCTTCAATTTATCAACAAGATAGCTTAAGTTTACCTTATAAATTAAGTAAATCTAAATCAGTCGTTGTCATCGGTGCAGGGTTAGCAGGTTTAGCTTGTGCTTATGAATTAAGTCAGCGAGGTTTTCAGGTAACATTATTAGAAAAATCACCCAATTTAGGGGGAAAAATTGCAAGTTGGACAATTAATATGGGAAACGAAACTTTTAAAATGGAACATGGATTTCATGGCTTTTTTCCTCAATATTATAACCTAAAAAGTATTGTTCAAGAATTAGACATTACTAATAATTTTAAATCGTTAAATTTTTATTCTGTGGTCTTTCGTGAAGGAAATTATCAACCGGAGAAATTTTATCCCAGTCACTCTGCTTTTCCTTGGAATATAATAGATTTAACTTTTTGGTCGCCTAATCGTTTAAAGTGGGGCATTAATTTAATTAACCTGTCTCATTGGCAAGTTTTTCAAGCAATTAGTGGATTTAAAATTCCTAAAAGTTTTGCTCAATTAGATAGCATTTCAGTTATTGAATGGCATAAGAAAGGGTTTCCTCAAGGACTTTATGATTTATATTTTCTTCCCTTTGCTAGATCAACCTTAAATGCACCAGATACATTAAGTGCGGGAGAATTATTACAATTTTTTCATTTTTATTTTTTTGGAAATCCTGAAGGATTAGCTTTTAATGGAACTAAAGATGACATGGGAACCAGTTTAGTTAATCCCATTTCTGAAGCGATTAAACGTAACCAAGGACAAATTATTTCTGAAGCAATTGTTAGTCAAATTAATTGTCAGCAAGGTAAAATCACCTCTTTAAGTTATCAGGTAGGTACTGCTCAAAATAATGTTCCTTTTTGGATAGAAAAAAATACTTTTTTAAGTGATAATAAAATAGAATATTATGGAGGAAGTGATGGGGTTTTTATTTCAGATTCAGAAAGTCAAGAGGCAATCTCTTTAACCTGTACTCATCAAGGTTGTACCGTCGGAAGACAAACAGATGGAACTTTTTTATGTCCTTGTCATGGGGCCTTATATGATGCTCAAGGAAAGGTGATCAAAGGGCCAGCAAAACAAGATTTACCTCATTATAAAATTCAACAGCGAAATAATGAATCAGTGCAGTTAGTAGGAGTTTCTCCTAATTCTCCAGATAACACACAAACCATAGAAGCAGATTATTATATAATTGCTACTGATGTGCCAGGAATTAAACAATTAGGACGGTTAATTAAGGGAGAAATTAATGTTAAAATGACAGAACAAATAGAGGAATTAGCTATTGCTGATCCTTTTGCAGTTGCTCGTTTTTGGTTTGATCGAGATTTTGAGTGGAAATATAGTGATTTTACCTCTCTTTCGGGATATAAACTAACGGATAGTATTACCCTTTACCATCATATCCAAACTCAATTTATAGAATGGGCAAAGCGCACAGGAGGAAGTGTGGTAGAGTTACATGCTTATTGTTATAAAGAGATAAAATTTCCTACTCAAGAAATGCTATTAAATACCTTTGAACAGGAATTATATGAAATTGTGCCTGAATTAACTCAAACTAACTTATTACATCGGGAATTAGTGAATCAGAAAAATTTCTCAGGATATCCCCCCAATAGTTATAATAATCGCCCTGAAACGAATACAGAGATTGATAATTTATTATTAGCAGGAGATTGGGTAAAAATGCCTTTTCCTTGTGGTTTAATGGAACGAGCAGTCAGTAGTGGCTTATTAGCAGCTAACCAAATTTTACAACAAGAAGGGCTACAAAGACGTGAATTATTAACAGTTAATCCTGAAGGATTACTGAATATTTAACAAGAAATCACAAAAAGTAGGGGTCAACGGCCGTTGACCCCTACACCATCCCTATCTGTAGTCAAATTTTGAAGAATTGGTATAAGTTGTCTTCAAGAAAAATTACACTCAAAAAAGTCTGATAGGTGTTGGGTTTAGTTCCTCAACCCAACCTAAATTATTGTTACTTTTTATAAAAAGTTAGGACTTTTTCAACAGAAGTTCCTGTTGTGCCATTTTTACAGCTATCAATTTTACCCGTCATCCACCAACAAGCTGTATTTTTAACTGCTTGCATCTCATTTTTAGTAGCTTTAAATTGGGTTTCAAATTCTCGTTGTACAATACAAGTAACTGTCTTTTGTGCTGCTTTTTTATCCGCTTCAAATTGGTCAACAGTCATAGATTTACCTAGACATCTTTTCGTCCAATCTGGTATAATACCTGGTAAAACTTGCCAATCACTATACATTCCATCTTTAGGTTTATTAAGAGGGGCAGCTTTGCGGATAGCTTCGACTAACTTATTAACTTGAGTGTCTTTAACTTGTGCCATACTAGGAGATATTCCTAATGTACAAAACGTGATTAAAGTGCTTAAAATTAAATAAGGCGTTGTCTTAAAAAAAGTTAGATTCATTTTCATGATTATCGTACTAATACCATTTGCTTGTTCCTCTATGTTACTATTATTTTCTCTTGATGGATGAATTTAACCTGTAAAGTCACGAAATCTTTAAAAAAGATCAAGGAAATAAAATATAGTTTAAAGACTTCTAATAATTTTATAAAAACTGTGTTAAAAGTGGCCAAAATTGGATATGCTAACAAATATGTAACCGGAGAAACTAAATGCAATTATCCCCCCAAGAAAAAGACAAATTGCTGATTTTTACAGCAGCTTTAGTTGCAGAAAGACGCAAAGCAAAAGGATTAAAACTTAATTATCCTGAATCAGTTGCTTATATTTCGGCTGCTATATTAGAAGGAGCTAGAGAGGGTAAAACAGTTGAACAATTGATGAGTGAAGGTAAAACATTATTAACTCAAGAAGATGTTATGGAAGGAATACCAGAAATGATTCATGAGGTACAAATAGAGGCAACTTTTCCTGATGGCACAAAATTAGTTACTGTTCATGAACCTATTACTTTAATCAATCGTTTAAATTTGGAGTAAAATACATGATTCCTGGAGAAATTATCACAAAATCTGGAGAAATTCAATTAAATATTGGACGGGAAACTTTAACAATTATGGTCGCTAATAAAGGAGATCGCCCAGTTCAAGTAGGTTCTCATTTTCATTTTTATGAAGTTAATGATGCTTTAATATTTTTTAAGATAACTTATGAAAATGAAGCAAGAAAACTCATTCTAATCGCACGATATTCTCCTGATGATCCCACTAGAGGAATGCGTTTAAATATTCCATCGGGGACAGCGATTAGATTTGAACCTTCTGATGAAGATGCCAAAGAAATTGAGCTAATTCCCTTTGGAGGAAGACGGGAAATTTATGGATTTAATGGACTTGTTAACGGCCCATTATAAATATATATGTAGGGATTAAACATGAAAAAATCAGTAGCAAGATTAGGAATAGGTGGGCCAGTTGGTAGTGGCAAAACAGCTTTATTAGAATGTATTATTCCCCGATTAATTGCTCAGGGAATTGAAGTCGCTGTTATTACCAATGACTTATTAACGACTGAAGATGCAGACCGTCTAAAAAGTCGCGGTTTTTTGCCTTCTGAACGTATTATTGGAGTAGAAACGGGGAGTTGTCCCCATACGGCAATTAGAGAAGATCCGACTATGAATTTATTAGCTTTAGAAGATTTAGAAGGACTTTTTCCTCAACTAGATATCATATTTATTGAAAGTGGAGGAGATAATCTTGCTTCTACTTTTAGCTATGATTTAGTAGATTCTTATATATTTGTCATCGATGTTGGTGCAGGTGATGATATTCCACGTAAAAAAGGACCAGGATTTTCTCAAGCTGATTTAGTTGTTATTAATAAAATTGATATTGCTCCTTATGTGGGGGCAAATTTAGATTTAATTCGTCAAGAAGCTCCTCTATACCGTCAAAGTAAACCTATTATTTATACTAATTGTAAAACAGGAGAAGGGTTAGAAGAAGTAATCAAATTTATTAAACAAAAAATTCTATTTTTTAGATTGTAGGTTGGGTTGAGGCACGAAACCCAACAAAACCCAATCTTAATACACCCAATTAGCTATATTAGTCCAGTAGGTATAACTAAATGTAAGTATACAACATTAAATAAAATACCGCTAAATCCCAACAGATTGCTTCGTGTCTCCCAATGACTTTATACATTTAATTATTGATAGATTGTAGGTTGGGTTGAGGTACGAAACCCAACAAAACCAAATCTTAATACACCAAATTGGCTGTAAGTTAAAATGCAATGACATTATAATCTATTTAGTGAGTAAAAATAGAGGACAAATTGAAAAATCTTAACTATCAAAAAAATTTAGAATTAATCTTAATAAAAGAGCAAAATAAGACAATTATTACTCATCAATATACGGCTCAACCTTTAGGCATTTCTCGCGCTTTTCGTCCTGATATTACTAACCCATCTCGTACCCATCTTTATCTGACCAGTACCTCTCCAGGATTATTAGCTAATGATAGTCTTAATATTGAGTTAAAATTAAAGAGTAACACACAACTTTTTTTAACAGATCAATCTGCAACTAAAGTTCATCCTATGCCATATTTAGACACAAAAGCAACGATTAATTATGAGGTTCAAATCGAAGAAAATGCCACCTTAGAATTTTGTCCTGAACCAATTATCTTATTCCAAGAGTCAACATTAGAACAAAGCATTAAAATTAATTGTCATCCGACTGCTAATTTATTTTGGAGTGAAATAATTGTACCTGGAAGACTAGCAAGAGGTGAATTTTATGACTTTAATTATTATATGAATCGTCTACAAATTAATTCTTTATCAGGAGAATTATTGCTAATTGATGCCACAATATTAGAAGGTAAAAATAACCTTTTTAAACATAGTAATATTTTTACATCTGCTCCAATTTTAGGTAATATAATTATGATTTTACCTCAAGCTAATCTTTCTTTATTAAGAGAACACTTAGAAAAAATAGACAAATTTAATTGTCCAGGCGTTAGGATAGCCACCTCCATTTTACCCCAAAATAAAGGGTTAGTCATTCGAGCGATCGCTCAGGGAACTTATGGATTCAAAAAGTATCTAAGTTATGCGCTGACTTGCTTTCGTCAGTTTTTGCTTTAACAAATAGGCAGTTTAAATGCACAACAACTCATAATTCATAATTCATAATTCATAATTCATAATTCATAATTCATAATTCATAATTCATAATTCATAATTCATAATTCATAATTCATAATTCATAATTCATAATTCATAATTCATAATTCATAATTCATACTCTTGGGGGAATTGCCATGTCCCGTTTATCGTATAGGCTTTTAAGTCTAGGGATTTAATCCAAAGGGAAGGAAAAGTCATGACGTTAACAAGGTCGAAATGGTTTGGTCATAATTGGCTTAAAATTGGTCAGTATAAGTCAATAACAGAAGTAAACTCAACTTCTGACAATAATGTTAACCCCAAAATTGACCTATCACATCAAGAAATATTACAAAAACAAGCCAATGGACAATCCCTTAGCTATATTGATGAATATATTCACCTACATTTTTAGCTGACTAAAATTTCTAAGATTCCAGCTAATGTAACCCCTACTAGGGTGATTTTGATAAACTGACTCCCGTTTAGCGTCGTTAGAGAGTTGTTTTGTTGATCATTACCCTGGATATATCCATAAAGGTGTATAGCACCCATCATAAAAAATAGGAAGGCAATAAGGCTCATTTTTTGCCTTGATTGTTGTTTTTGCATGACTAATAACTCCATTGCATTTGGTTGATCGGGTAATTCGAGCCACCCTTGAGTCTATGGTAACTAATGTAAATTAATATTGCAACAAGTTGACAAACAAGCTTGATTGTGTTACAAAATACTAACGTCATTGATAGTAGGTTGGGTTGAACGATAGTAAAACCCAACACAGCACAGGGGTCTTGTTGACCTGAGTTGGGTGTTAGGAGTTCGTCGTGGAGAAATTACCTTATGTCGAACTCAGGTTGTTGGGTTTCGTACCTCAACCCAACCTACATTTAGGCAAAACCTACTAAGTTATTCCCAAACTAAGGTTCCGGTTCCAGGAATGACTTCACCGATGGGATAAGCCGCAATGCCTTGATTTTCAAACCAATCAAGGGTTTTTTGCGCGTCTTGGGCTGAAACAATCACCACATAACCAATACCCATATTAAAAGTCTCAAACATAGCCGATGAGCTAATCTCACCTATTTGAGCCAGCCATTGAAAAATCGGTAAAATCGGCCAGCTTTTGCCATTAATTCCGATAGATTGACCCTTATTCAAACAACGAGGCAGATTTTCCGGCAAACCTCCCCCCGTAATATGAGCCATTCCTTGAATCTCTAATCCCGATTTTAACCCATCTAAAACCGCTTTAACATAGAGACGAGTAGGGGTTAAGAGTGCCTCTCCCAAAGATTGACCCCCCAATAATTCAGGCTTATCGCTCAAATTTAACCCATTTACCGCCATAATTTTGCGGACTAAACTAAAACCGTTACTGTGAACCCCACTACTAGCCAAACCAATAGCCACAGACCCAATTTTAACTTGTGAGCCATCGAGAAGCTTACTTTTCTCCACAATACCCACACAAAAACCGGCCACGTCATATTCTCCGGCCCCGTAAAATCCAGGCATTTCGGCGGTTTCTCCCCCTAATAAGGCACAACCACTCAATTGACACCCTTCTACAATACCCTCCACCACTTCACTGAGTTGTTGGGGATTGAGGTGGCCCGTAGCCAAATAATCAAGAAAGAACAAAGGTTCTGCACCACAGGTTAAAACATCATTAACACACATGGCCACTAAATCAATACCAATGGTCTGATGACGGTTTAAACTGTGAGCAATTTTTAACTTAGTCCCGACTCCATCAGTTCCAGAAACTAAGACAGGATGTTGATAACCTTGAGGAATTTCAAAATAACCGCCAAATCCCCCTAATCCACCCAAAACTCCAGGACGATAGGTACTTTCAACCCTTTTACGGATTTTTTCGACAAAAGAACGCCCCGCTTCCACATCTACCCCAGCATCTCGATAATCCATGTTATGATTTTTCCTCAGACCAAACGGGATGGGAGAATAGGGAAGCAGCCACTCTAACCCCACGCAATTGATTTAATAGGGGCAAATGACCTACAGGTGCGCTTAAATCCCAGATAAATTCGTTGGGGTACTGAGTCCAATTATTTGCTTGTTTCCAGCCAATTTTGGGCCATAATTTGACAAAATCTTGTCCGAGTGACAGCCAAATTTTTCGTTGAACTGAGAAGCCAAATTTTCCTTCTGAATAAACCCGCCACAGGGAGTTAATAGTCTGTAAATCGGTAGGGGGAAATTGCTCAACTTCTGTAAAATAAACCCATTTACGCTGAATAGCGTCTTTTCCGGCTAATTCACAGAGTTTGCGTCGGGTGAGGGTATCGGCTGCTTGAAACTTCTGTTCAATGAGTAAGTGACTCAGGGGACGATAATCAATATTAAGCTCTGATTTAAGGGGAATTATCCCATCAGGAAAGTTATTTTGGAGAAATTCTTGCGCTTTTGTTTGTTTAATCTGATAGAGAGATTGGTAAACTTTTCCGGTAACAGCATTAGGAGTCAAACCAGACGACGGCAAAAAAGTCATCAAAATTTCCCAACCTGGTTCACCGAGGTCGATTAATTGGGCAATTAGTTGAAGTTGCTCTTTTTCTGACCCATTTATCAATTTACTCTCTAGAGAGGCAAGATTATCGTTACTAGGCTCAACTGTAGCAGTTTGCTGGTCGGTCATGAAATCATCCGTTAACTGATACATTTATGCAGTAGAATGCGACACAAAGAAGCACTATACAGCAATAGTATTTAGGTTTAATCACCTAAAATGAGGTATCCCTCAAAGCTTCCAAAAAACTTGAAAGCACTTTAAATTACCTGTTTTTCACCTCTTGGTTCTTGAGGTTAACTAGCCATTTAATTGAATTTCGGGTTTAAAACACTCCCATTCAAAGGCATTGTGTTTTGCACCGCTTGCGCATCAACACCATTATATTGCAATCTGACCCATTATGCTACAAATCAGCGATTAAGCGATTTCGGTTCTACCGGATAAGTTATGCTAAATTATCACAAATAATAGACTTTAACTCTCAAGAGTTAAGCTATACAAACCAAGGTTGCCTACGCAACCTATAATTGAGTCCACCTTCGCGGACTTTGTTTCTATTAAGATAAGGCTTTAGCCTTATCCTAATTAGTTAGTTTAGCATAGTTTGTCCCCTAGAACCTTAAATAGTATGAAATAAAATCATTAAGATTTATTAAAGAAGATCTCAATATTACAAAAGTTGATGTTTTTTTTTACTGGGTTGCATCACAGATTCTAATAATTCCTCATACCGATCTAAAGTTGCCTCAAAAGCATAATATTGTTTAGCATATTGTCTACCTTGTTGTCCTAAACGACTAACTAAATCAGGGTTTAAATACAATTGTTCAATAGCTGCTGCCAACGCTTTAGAATTTTCAGGACAAACTACTATTCCACCGCCACTTTGTTTAATAGCTCTTGCTGCTGTACCTTCTGGGGGAACTGACCCAATAATAGCACGACCACTGGCTAATAAGACTTGAATTTTTGAGGGCATATTAAAAGCAATAACATTACTTTTTTGCATCACCATTCCCACATCAGCTGCCCCTAACATTTCGGAGAGTTTTTCTCTTGGTTCAAAGGGTCGTAAAATGACATTATCAGTTTTTTTTCTTTGACGATATCTTTCTAATCTTTCTAAGGCTTCTTCTTTGCCGATAATAACTATTACAATATCAAGAATATGCTTTAATTTGGCTGCTGCATCAATTAAGACTTCTAAGGGTTGAGTTAGGGCAATATTCCCCGAATATATGACAACAAATTTACCCACTAATTTATTTTTTAGACGAAACTCATTATTAGATTTTGAGCAAGGTTTAATAAAATTAATATCAACCCAATTGGGAATTTCAATGATTTTTTCTAAGGGAACTTTTTTTTCTAGTAAGTTCTTAGTAAATCCATCAGCAATTACACTAATCTTCGTCGCAGTTTTATAAGCAAATTTTTCTAAATATTGAAACAATTTAATGATTGTTTTATTACGAATTAACCCCACATGAACTGCCGCATCAGGCAAAATATCTTGTAGGTTTAAAATAATAGGGCTTTGATAGATCCAACTGAGAATAGCCGCAGGAACAGCTACAGGTAAGCCAGGAATGGTCAAAAAAATGACATCAGGACGTTTACCCCATAAAGCTTGAAAAAAGCTCAGGAACACAAAACTAAGTTCAAAGAGAACACGGTTAAGTAAATTTCTTTTTCCGTTAATATGAACATAACACCGTTGAATTTTAACTCCATTACATTCTTCTGTTAAATACAGTTTACCCTGATACTCAGGAGAAATTTCACTGGCCGGATACCAGGGCATAGCGGTTACTACTCGAACTTCATGGCCCCGCTTTGCCAAACCTTCTGCTAGTTCTGTCATCAAAGGAGCAATCCCAATAGGTTCAGGATGGTAATTATAAGAATAAATTAGGATTCGCATCTGCTCAACGGTTCTGGTAAATTAGATAGTTAATCGGTTATAGAACGGCTTTTCACGCCTAAAAAGGCTTCGGCTGTTCATAAAATAAGTCGATTTTAAAATTATGGTCTTTCTCATTCAATCTCAACAATTCGGAAAGGTCAAGAAGTTTTTACCATAAGACAGTAAAAATTTGATCAGGGTACAACAATCGACAACGGAAATTTCATTATTCCTAAATTGTTAATTGTCAATTATCAATTGTCAACTACTTGGTAACATCGACAATAATAACTCCATAAGCCAAAATTAAGATCAATCAACCTTTAAGCTAAGGAAAGGATACAAGATATGCTGTTTCAATTACGCCAATTTTTGACGGTTTTACTCTTATCCACTCTCTTATTCGTTAGTTCTTGTGCAACTAAAGCCCCTTCAAGATTTGATCAAGCTCAACAAGAAAGTACCCAACGAGGTGCAAGTGCAGTTGTTAGTGAATCTGCCACAGGGGGTCAGTTTAATCGCTTTTTCCCCCCTTCTAGTGATGGTTATGAGCGAGTTTATTCTCAGGAGAAAAAGGGCTTTGCTGAAGCTAAATTAAAACAAGATGGCAAGGAAGTAGCTGTAATGGCTATTTCTGATGTCCTTAATAATCCCAGTGCTATGACTAAGTTTAAGTCAAGTTCACAAAAAATTGATGGTTATCCTTCTGTTGAACAGGGGAAAACTGGGACTGCAGTATTAGTCGGAAAACGGTTTCAGGTCAAAGTGCTTTCCCGTGATCCTTCTTTTACTCAGAGCGATCGCCAAGCTTGGTTAGAAAAATTTAATCTCGATGGCCTAGCAAAACTCAACTAATTAATCATAGCAATAAACCCAGGTAATAATCATGAGTAAATCTATCTACGAACTTGTTAACGAACTGCCTACGGATAATATGACCATTAAGGTACTTAAATCCCTTGATTTTGTCGTTCCTGGTGAGTGGCAAAATTTGGTCGGGTTTGAGAATACTATCCGTGAGGTGACGGGAGAAACTGATGAAGAAATGATCCAACAAATCGGCGATCGCGCTGTTTTCCTTTTTAATGATAAGTCTCAAGGCTATCAAAATGCTTTATGGTTATATCAAACTGTTGATAGTGCTGATAGTGCATTAGGAGCAGCCGCATTAGCCAATAAAATCGGGGAGAAAATTCCTCTTTTGGGATTTTTAAACCATATTACCCCAAACCCTGATAAAGCTCAAGCGATTGATTTATCCCTGAAATTAGTGGTGGAATTAGTAGCTTTTTGTCAAATAAATGGCATTCCTGGGGATAGTATTGGGGATTTTGTTGGTTCTTTAGGAGATTATAGCGGAGAATCATTAATGCGGATGGCTGCCTTAGTTTGTTTGGATGGTTTAATTCCTTTCGGGCCAGATTTTATCTTAAAAGTTCAATCAAGTTTATCTAATATTTCTCCCAAAGATTTAGAGGAGAATTCAGCTTTTAATCAAGTCAAAAAGTTAATTCCTGGGAATAATACCAGTGGTCAACTTGATTTTATTGGCAATAGTTTTGATTCGGTTAAAGGTTGGATGTCTAGTTTTGTGGGAGATCGAAATTTAAACCCGCAACAACTGTTTAGTCGGTTGGGTAGTTTCATTGAATATTCAGAAGATAAATTAGACTATTTAGCGGCTTTTCTGGATGTGACTACTAATTATTATGAACATACAGGAACTCAAACTTTAGCCAGACGATTAATTGAACGTGCAGTAGCTGAAATATAATTAAACAATTAAGGGGGTTTGCGACGCACTACGTTCTATAATACCCCCTACTTACAAATTAACAATTAACTACTATTAGAAATTATAGGCTTAAACCCGATCGGGTTAAGCTATAAAGACAAAACCTGCCTACGCAGGTTTAATTTAGTCTCCCTTCGGAGACTTGGTTTTTATAGTATCAGACATAAGGTCTGTGGTGTAGACATTATTTAAAATAACTTGTTCCATAGAATCGATATTTTTAACTCTGAATACTTACCAAAAAGTTAGTAATTTATAGTTATAATTTCTCCTTGACGTTGTAAAGAAATACTAATACAACTAAGAATTTGAACTAATTGAGTGCCAAGCCAACCTGACGAAATTGAACAAGATTTTTGGGTGCGAATAGTTTCTAAAAAGCGATCACAAACTTGTTGTAATGGTTCGGCTTTTTCTAATTCAATAACCTCCCTTATTTGTCCTTGAGGAATAAATCGTGTTTCTTGTGGTTCTAAATAACCTTTTTGTAGGGTTAAAGGTGCATCAGACGACATTTCATCAAAAATTAAACTACCTTGACTTCCCACTACACACAGTCGTCTTTGTTTATCAGGATTAGACCAACATAAATGAATTATCGCTTCAAATGCGCTATTATAAATTAATCTGACCCAAACCATGTCAGCGAGTCCTTTAGGAGAGTGAACCGTCTTATAATTAGGTTGTAACCAAACTTGTCCTTGGGCTTGTACCGCAGTCGGTTGTTCTCCCAACCAATGATTAAAAATCCCGATATCATGAATAGCTAAATCCCATAAAGCATCCACATCTTGACGTACTGGCCCTAAATGGGTACGAGTAGCATAACCATAACGTAATTCCCCTAATTGTCCGTCAGTGACTATCTCTTGTCCCCGTTTAACCGCAGGATGAAATAAATAAGTATGATCTACCATTAACTGTCGTTGCTGTTGTTGGGCCAAACGAGTTAACTCTAGACATTCTGAGGGGTCAAGGGTTAGGGGTTTCTCCGCTAAGACATGATATCCTAATTCTAAAGCCTCTTTAATTAGACGATAATGGGTACAAGCTGGAGTTGCTATTACTAACCCATCTAACCCTATTTGCGGTAGAATTTGCCAATCTGAGGTAATTATAATACCCTTTTCCTCCAGTCCAAATTTAGCTTGACATTGTGTGAGATTATCTAAATTAGGATCAGCGATCGCTACTACTTCGGCCTGAGGATGGGCCAAAAAATTCCTTAGCAGATGAGTTCCCCACCGTCCAACCCCTAAAATAGCTAGTCGAGTTTTCATACAACCATACTCAATATTTAGTCTTTTATTATGCCTTAATTTTAAGAAATATTACTAATTATTATATTGTGACAAAAATATGCTGAGATTTTTTTTGCTGATTATTAATAACTAATGGCTGATTTGCACACAACTCAAGCTAAACTACATTATGATATTAGATTTTTGTTTATAGCAGCACCATGAGCGTAGTTAGCCAAGTTATACTCAAAGCAGACGATCAACTCCGATATCCCAGTAGTGGCGAACTTATGGGTATCCAAAGTTTTTTAAAAACGGGAGAACAGCGTATTCGTATTGCTGAGACTTTCGCCGAAAACGAAAAGAAAATTGTTGACCAAGCTCAGAAGCAGTTGTTTCAAAAACGACCTGACTTCCGCGCTCCTGGGGGTAATGCCTATGGTCAACGCCAGTATAATCAATGTTTGCGTGATTATGGCTGGTATTTGCGTCTAGTGACTTATGGAGTTCTCGCAGGGGACAAAGAACCCATTGAAAAAATCGGGTTAATTGGGGTTAAAGAAATGTATAACTCCCTCAATGTTCCTGTTCCTGGTATGGTAGAAGCAATTCGCTGTCTCAAAGAGGCTGCTTTAGGATTGCTTAATAATGAAGATGCCAGAGAAGCTGCTCCCTATTTCGATTACATGATTCAGGAAATGTCCTAATTTTCAAACAAGTCTTAGAGACGCAAAATATTGCGTCTCTAATTTTTGGGAATGGTGGCGTTGCTGATTGATGCTATGATTTTTATCTCGCGCTCCCGACAAGGCAGCGCGCCCGCATCCTCTCCCGCCGTCGTACGGCGGGAGATTGTCGGGTTGGTCTTGGGGCGGCAGACTGCTATTTTTGTATCCTTAACTCTAATATCGTGTAAATTATAACTGCAATTAAATGCTGATTTATCAAAGCAATAAGGGAGATACCCCTTTGACTACCCCGATCCACCCCACTGCTGTTATTCACCCGAAGGCCGAACTTCATCCTACCGTTGAAGTTGGACCCTATGCTGTGATTGGAGATAAGGTTAAAATTGATGCTCAAACCACCATTGGCCCACACGCAGTTATTGAAGGCCCCACGGAAATAGGGGTCGGAAATCGCATTTTTCCTAGCGCGGTGATTGGGTTAGAACCCCAAGACTTAAAATACAAAGGCGCAGCTAGTCAGGTTAAAATTGGTGATTACAATACTTTTCGAGAGTTTGTTACCATTAATCGCGCTACCCACGACGATGAAGTTACACAGATTGGTAATCATAACCTGCTCATGGCTTATGTCCATGTGGCTCATAATGGTGTTATTGAAGATAATGTCATTATCGCTAATGCCGTCGCTTTAGCGGGTCATGTTCACATTGAATCCAGGGCCGTCATCGGTGGCGTATTAGGTATTCATCAGTTTGTGCGTATTGGTCGCAATGCTATGTTAGGGGGAATGAGTCGTATTGATCGAGATGCACCTCCTTTTATGATGGTTGAAGGCAACCCCTCACGAGTGCGATCTCTTAATTTAGTCGGGTTAAAACGCTCTGGATTAACTTCAGAGGATATTAATCTGCTAAAACAAGCGTTTCGCTTACTCTATGTCTCCAAAATTACCTTTAAAGAGGCGTTAGCTCAACTCGAAACCCTATCAGATAATGAATATGTTCAATATCTCTATCAGTTTCTCCAATCATCCACTACAGGGGAAAAACGACGAGGCCTCATTCCTGGTAAAGTTTAAGCCTATTCCTCATTTTTGAACAAATCTATGCGAATTTTTATCAGTACTGGAGAAGTGTCGGGCGACTTACAAGGAGGAATGTTAGTGGAAGCTCTCTACCGAAAAGCGGCCGCCCAAGATATCCCTTTAGACATTTTAGCTTTGGGTGGCCCTCGCATGGAAGAAGCTGGAGCGAAACTTATGGGCAATACGGCCGCTATCGGTTCTATTGGCATTATGGAGTCTTTACCGTTTATTGTTCCCACTTGGTTGCTGCAACGTCGGGCTAAACAGTATTTACGGGATAATCCCCCTGATCTTCTCATTTTGTTGGATTATATGGGGCCTAATGTGGCTTTTGGTAATTATGCTCGCAAGTATTTCCCCCAAGTACCTATTATTTACTATATTGCTCCTCAATCTTGGGTCTGGTCTCCTAATCAAAAAACTATTGACCAGTTTGCCAGTATCACTGATCTTTTATTGGCAATCTTCCCAGAAGAAGCCCGATTTTTTCAAGAAAATGGAGTATCGGTCAAATGGGTTGGTCATCCCTTATTAGACCGCATGGCTAAAGCTCCTAGTCGAGAATCCGCACGTCTTGCTTTGGGTCTTGACCAAAATCAGACGGTAGTGGCTTTATTTCCGGCTTCTCGTTATCAAGAGTTAAAATTTCATCTACCTTTGATCTGTAAAGCGGCTCAACAATTACAAGAAAAAATCCCTGATGTCCATTTTTTGCTCCCCGTATCTTTAGAGGATTATCGTAATATCATTGAAGCAACTGTTAGTGAATATAAAATATCCCTCACTTTACTTGATGGAGGAGAAGCTCTAAAAGTGATGGCGGCGGCTGATTTTGCCATCGCTAAGTCGGGTACGGTTAATTTAGAATTAGCTTTACTTAATGTGCCTCAATTAGTATTATGTTTGGTTAGTCCTTTAACTATGTGGATTGCTCGTCATATACTTAAATTTTCTATTCCCTTTCTCTCACCCCCCAATTTAATAGTGATGAAAGATATCATACCTGAATTATTGCAAGAGGAAGCCACTCCTGAACGCATTGTTCAAGAATCTTTAGACCTTATTTTAAATACTCAACGCCGTCAAAAAACTTTCGATAATTATCACCAAATGAGACAACTTTTAGGACATGTGGGAGTCTGCGATCGCGCAGCAACCGAAATTCTCCACTTTATAAGTCAGTCCTAAGATGATTAACTAACGCTAATAACCCTAAATGATAACTGTGGGCTCCAAAACCGCTAATTTGACCCACAGCGACAGCAGCAATATAAGAATGATGACGAAATGTCTCCCTTTGATAAATATTGCTTAAATGCACTTCAACTGTAGGAATTTTGACAGCAGATAGGGCATCCCTAATAGCAATGCTAGTATGGGTATAAGCCCCAGCATTGATTAAAATACCCTGGTGTTTTCCTAGTGCCTCATGAATAGAATCCACTAAGACTCCTTCATGGTTAGATTGGACAATAGATATACTAATGCCTAATTCATCTGACTCCTCCCTCAGAAGACAGTTAATGCCCTCTAAGGTCACAGAGCCATAGATCCCAGGCTCACGAATCCCTAATAAATTTAGGTTAGGGCCATGAAGCACTAAGACACTTAGTTCTCTCAAAGCTTGGGTAGACACTGGGGCTGATTTCCCTTATCGACGACGGTGGGGGTCATTGACGGGAATAGGGATTAGCTCAGGTTCTGGTTCCGCTTGAGGTCCGAGTAAGGTTTCAATTAACTTTTGCGCCCATTCTCTGAGCTTTTCTAGCACTTGATCCAAATAGTCCATCAGACAGACTGCTCCTCTGATACGCTTGCTTGTTGGGTAATGCTTGTCAAATCCAGAATAGAATAACTCCAAAAGCTGTCTGTTATATCAGTTCTGACCATGACAATTTTAAGTTTTGACATTCCCACGGGCGAACCTCGCAGGATTCTTGCTTCATCAGGTTTGCTTTGCGACAAACTGAAGTTTATCACTCGTCCAGATTCCCTTCCACAAGCATTTGTTTAAAGTCCACTAACTGTCCGACAGCAGACCTGAAAACTAAGGATTCCTTATAGATATGTTAAGTATAACACAAGGTTTTAAAGATGTACACTAATTAATTAACCTATAGAAATCATTAGGTGTGATCGATGATTCAATCACACCTAAATGTTAAAGGGTTTAACAGATACCCCATTATAAAACTTTTTAAGTGTACAGAATGGATGGGGGTACGGCTTCTAAGCGAATATTCTCAATACAGAGTCAATAAATCTCGCGATCGCTGACTTTCTCTCATTAACTGAGAGTTAAGCTTTCTTGTCCCGTGCTATTATTAATATAAATTACTGTAATGGGTTAAAATTATGACAACCCTAGACCTCACCCCTGAAATAACTTGTCCTCCCACTGACTTATGGAGTGATGAACCCCCCTTGGAAAGCGATTTACACCTACAACAAATTATCTTATTACTCACTTGTCTAGAGTGGCTATGGCAAAATAGAAATGATTATTATGCTTCAGGAAATCTGACCATTTATTACAATGAAAATCAACTAAAAAAAAGAGATTTCTGTGGCCCAGATTTTTTTGTCGTTTTAGACACAGAAAAACGTCCTCGTAAAAGTTGGGTTGTTTGGGGAGAACAAGGAAAATATCCTAATGTTATTGTGGAAATTCTTTCAGATTCTACCGCTAAAATTGATCGGACGGAGAAAAAAAAGTTGTATCAAAATACTTTCCGTACCCCTGATTATTTTTGGTTTGATCCTAATACTTTAGAGTTTCAAGGATTTACCATCATAGGTGGTCAATATCAACCCATTATAGCCAATGAAAAAGGATATCTTTTAAGTGAACAATTAGGTTTATATTTAGGGGTATTTGAGAGAAAATTACGTTACTTTACTCTGGAAGGAGACTTAGTACCTACTGTCCAAGAATCTGCTTTACAAGAAAGATTAGAAAAGGAACAAGAACGATTAGCTAAAGAACAAGAACGATTAGAAAAGGAACAAGAACGATTAGCTAAAGAACAAGCGGAACAACGGGCAGAAATTTTAGCTCAAAAACTCAGAGAATTAGGCATTAATCCTGATGAAATATAAATCAACCTAACCCACAAATAATGGCGGCAATTAACATCTTTGTTCTAATAAAGTTAAGGTTTCTTGTCCCGTCTTTTCCCAACTAAATTTACTTACTTGTTGTAAACTTAAGGTTTTTAAATACACTCGCAAGGTTTCATTTTCAGCTATTTGTTCCATTGCTGCAGTGATTTCTTTAACTTGATAAGGGTCTATTAATATTCCCGCTTCTCCTGCGACTTCGGGTAAAGAAGATATATTTGAAGTAATGACGGCAGTTCCACATCCCATCGCTTCTAATACTGGAAAACCAAACCCTTCCCAGAGAGAAGGAAACACTAAAGCTAAACACTGATTTAATAAAATAGGTAATTGTTCATAAGAAACATAATCAAGAAATTTAACTTGTTTTTCTATACCTAATTCTATCGCTTCTTGTTGCAATTTTGGCGTATATCTTCTATCCGTTGGCCCCGCTAACCAAAGTTCATATTGTTGACAATTTTTAATCTTAGAAAATGCTTCTATTAGACGGGTTAAATTTTTATGGGGGTCATGACGACCTAAATACAAAAAGTAAGGGTTAGATATGGGTTTTGATGTTATCTCTAATGGTTTAAAATGATTAGCATCATAACCTAACAAAATTGGGGTTATTTTTGTAGCAGAAATATTAAAAAAATCACAAATATCTCTCGCAGTTGCTTGGGAATTACAAATAATATGTTCTGCTTGTTTCAGCACTTGAGGAATATAATAACGAAAATAAGGTAATAAGGGAGAATTTCTCTTAGGAAACCGTAAAGGAATTAAATCATGAACCATCACAATAGAACGACATTTTTGAGATAAAGGTAGTTCGGGAACAGGAGAAAATAACAACGAAGCATTGAGTTTTTTATAAATCTTGGGTAACTCGAATTGTGTCCAAAGTAACCGCATTAAATGTCCTTTTGTTCCCTGTGCAGGTGTTAAATTATTAGGAACTAAATAAGTGTTAAAATCTGGGTACTTTTCAGCAGCTAATAAGGTAGGATTAAGAGATTTTAAATAAGGAAATACATTAGCTGCATAGATTGTAATTCCAGTGGGTTTGGATAATAATAATGAAAGATTGATAAGAATATTCGAGTTAACCATTGTGATTATAAAAGGTTTTATTGAACTTGGTTCTACCAGACAAGTTATGCTAAATTATTACAAATGATAGACTTTAACTCTAAAGAGTTAAGCTATATAAACAAAGGTTGCCTACGCAACCTAGAATTTAGTCTGCGCTCGTCGGACGCTTGTTTTTATAGAATAAGGCTTTAGCCTTTTATTAATCATTAGTTTAGCATAGTAAGTCCTGTAGAACCTATTTAATTATGCTCAACTACTTATTAGGCTGTGTAGACAGCCTTAGTTCTTATAGTATCAGGTTTTAACCTGTATATACTTATTGATTTTACTTATAAAATTAACTGATAAGCTTTAATAGTTTCTTTTGCTGTTGTTTTCCAAGAAAATGATTTAGCCCGTTTTTTACCTTTTTCAATTAAATTTTTCCTTAAATTACTATCATTAATAACGCTTAAAATTGTCTCAGCTATCTCAAAATAGTCGTCAGGATTAATCAATAATGCTGCATCCCCAGCAACTTGAGGTAAAGATGAGGTATTAGAGGTAATTACAGGTGTTCCTAATGTCATTGCTTCTAAAATAGGTAAACCAAACCCCTCATAATAAGAGGGATAAATAAAGGCATCCGCTTGATTATAAAATAAGGCGACCATTTCATCTGATAAATAGTCTAAATGTTGAATGTCTTCTTTCCATTTTGATTCTTCTATTTTATCAAAAATTGATTCATATTTCCATCCTTTTTTCCCAATTAAAATTAATTGATGAGGAATTTTGTAAACTTCTTTTAAATAGTTAAAAGCCTCAATTAAATTAATAATATTTTTTCTCGGTTCTAAGGTGCTAACAAATAAAAGATAAGGTTTATCTAAAAAATAATCAATAAAGTCTTTATTCTTATAGAATAAATTAGGGGTTATATAATCCTCAGAATAACGACTCGCTTGGGGAACTATATAAATTTTCTCAGGACTAATATTCAGTAATTCAATGAGATCTTTTTTGGTATTCTCAGAAAAGGTAATCACTAAATCTGTCCATTTTAAACAGCGTTTTATTCTCTCTAAATAACCTTGAACTATGGTAGTAGAATATTCAGGATATTTGAGAAAAGTTAAATCATGAATGGTCATAATTTTATTACTTTTCTGATAGGGATAAACATAATGATCTGTCCCATGAATAATATTAGGTCTGTCTAAATATCGTTCAAAATAAGATAAAATAGGATTAGGATATTTAGCTAACACATTAGCCATTGTTACGGGAATAGGAACTGAAAAAATAGGATCATAAGGTTCTAAACGTTCGGGAATATCAGATTTTTTCAATAACCAATTTTTAACAGAAGGATGAAAATAAACATCAAGTTGAAAGTTTTCTTCTTCTTGTAATTGATACAATGAGTCAATTAAATTTAAGGTATAAACTCCAATTCCAGTTAATTTACCCCTAACAGGTGTCCCATCTACACAAACTTTAAACATTCCTTTTTAAACCATCTCCTTGATTATTTTTTGTATCATACAACCATAGTTATCTAAACAGTGAAATTGCTGATAACTTGTTTGCATGGCTTTTATTTTATCCTTAATTATAGGACTTTTAGACACTTTTATAACAATATCAAAAACTTTTTGCCCTTCTTGCCAATCTATTACTAATTCTGATAAATTATATTTCAATAATTCATAGGCCATCCAAGTATTAGGGGTGACTAAGGAAATTTTACCAGCAATGATCGATTCTGTAAAAATACCGGATGTTCTTTCCCCATAAGCTTCAGCATCATAAGGTAGTAAGATAATATTAGTTAAACAGAACCAACTATGATACTTATCTCTGCTTAAATTATCTTCAACTAACTTGACTTTAAGACCATTTTCTGGTACTTCTAATTTAGATTTTTCAGATGCTATTAAACAAATATTTTGAGTTAATTTAACATCAGAATTTACTAAATTATTAATTACTTCCCATCCCTTTTCTTCTCTGGGGGAACCTGGCCACCAACAGACTATATCATCATTTTCTGTTATACTCATGGAATAACAATCAATATCTGTATGAGGAATAGGCATCACAATAACAGATTCTTCAAAATAATTAGACAAAGATTGTCCTAATAAATCACTATCTGTTAATAACTTAAATCTTCCTTTGGACAGTCTTTTTTTTACTAAGTTATTCAGCCATTTATAAATAAATTTTGTTTTATCTTTATGGGTATCTCGTCGATAAAGTAACCAAACCGATAAATTTTTAGTAGGAACTAAATATAAGGCAATGACTAATGCTAATAATTGTAAATGAATAAATCTTTCTAAAAAAATAATAGATAAATCTGATTGATTAATAACCTTATTTCGTAAATAATTAACAATAGTTATTGACAATTCCCAAGTCTGTTGTATTCTTAAGATTTTTTGCCATCCATTCCCTTCAGCTTCGAGATCATAAGGACTTAAACATTCACACCATTGTGAGGGAATATTATTAAGATTATGATCAGTAGGAATGATAATATTATGTTGCCAACCTATTTTTTTTATAGCTTGATTAACTGCTTGATGATAAGGGATAATGTGACCTTCACCCCCCATTAAATGAGGAATTAATGAAATAAATATCGGTGACGACTTTTGCCCTTCATCTTGACTCATTATTAATTATTTTTGGATTAATTTAACTGTCTCTAATAAAGTCTCAAATACTGGAATTTCTCTAGGATATTTATGTATCTCTTTAACAGTTGTTTTTCCTCTACCTGTTAAGACTAAAATAGGTTGACAATTTCCTCTTATTGAGCATTCTAAATCACTAGGAGCATCTCCAATAAAAAAAGATTCACTCATAGAAATTTGATGTTTTTTTGAGGCTTTTAATAACATTTCTGGGGAAGGTTTACGACACCCACAATTATCTTGAGGATGATGAGGACAGATAAAAATATCGTCAAAATACACCCCAAATTTTTCATATTCTTGACGAATATAAACGTGAACTTTGTCCACATCCTCTAGAGAAAAATAGCCCCGTCCTACCCCTGCTTGATTAGTGATTAAAATAAGTAAGTAGCCCGCATTTTGCCATTGTTTTAACCCATCTCCTGCACCTTCAGGAAAGGTAACTTGTTCGGGCTTACTTAAATAAGGAGAATAGTCAATCACCACTCCATCTCTATCCAAAAATAGAGCCTTTTTAAGAGGTGTGTGAGGACTAAGAGTATTGTTAATTAAATCCACCATTTTTAGACAGCTACTTGCGCTTCTAACCCCGCTTTAGCAAATAATTGAGCTTCAACTTGTTCACAAATACGATGATAAGTCATCAGGTGAATTTCTTGAATGTACGGGGTGTGATATTGTTTGACAAACAGAGGATAATCTGATAACTCTTTGAGCATTCCTCCACCATTACCCGCCATACCAATAGTGATTAATCCTGATTCTCTGGCGGTTTCTAAAGCGCGAATGATATTGGGAGACTTACCCGAAGTAGAAATACCCCAAAGAATGTCTCCAGGTCTTCCTAACGCTTCTACTTGACGAGCAAACACAGTCTCATATTCGTAGTCGTTCGACCAAGCTGTTAGAGTGGCCACGTTGGTTCCTAATGCGATGGCCGGTAAACCCCGACGATGGAGTTGAAATCTCCCCACAAACTCAGCCGCAATATGCTGAGCATCTGCGGCCGAACCACCATTGCCGCAAATTAATAGTTTGTTGCCTTCTTGAAACTGTCTAGCAATTAAACCGATTGTATGCTCAACTGAGCGACAGTATTTAGGACTAAATGCCTCTTCGATGCTTCTTAGCCGATGTTGAATCCAGTAACTCACAGTTCCTCCTCACTTAACCAGCCGGGACAAGTTTTTCTTGCTCCTGCCAGAACCACACTATGGTTTTTGTTAATCCTAATTCTAATGGAGTTAAGTCTAAATTGGGTAAAGATTCCTTAAGTTTGTTAACCACTAAGCATTTAGACTTGGCCCCCACATACCGAGAGGTGTCAAATTGTATCTGGTTAAAGTCGTATCCGACTTGTTCACAGATGAGTTTGGCAAAATGACGAATAGGAAATTCCTCTCCAGCACCGATGTTAATCAGATCATTATCTACGGTTTGGGCTAATTGGATGGCTATTTTAGCAAAATCATCGACAAAGACTAATTCCCGTGATTGGGTTCCGTCTCCCCACAAGATAACAGGTTCTCCATAGAGTTTACCCCGAATAATTTTGCGGATGAGATCAAAAATAAAGTGCATTTGTCGTCCATCGGTATGATACCCCGCTCCATATAAGGTTGAGGGAACCAAACAGAGATATTTTAACCCGTATTGTTTGTTTAAAGCCAATAATCCGGCATAAAGCATCCGTTTAGTCATGGCATAGGTAAACAAGCTGCTAATAGGCATCCCCGTAAGATAATTTTCTTCAACTAGAGATAAGTCGGGATCATAGGCACAACTTGTTCCCATACAGATAAATTTCGCCTGGGGTTGGTATTTTTGCCACCAATTGAGAATATTAGTATTCATCTGTTGATTGATAATCCATTGTTCTCCTGGATGGTACAGACAAAAATCTCCTGCTTGTGTCCAGGCGGCTAGATGATAAATTTGATCGTAAGTAGTATTATTAAAGTTTAGTAAGGAGTCAGATTGAGTCAAATCGCAGTTTTTCGAGTTCAGACGGACTAATTCGTGTCCTTGGGTTTGCAGTTGAGAACAGAGGTTAGTTCCCAGAAAACCGCTTGCACCTGTAATTAAAATTTTCATCGGCAAAGATTCGTATTAGAAATGACAAAATATAATATAGCGTTATTGGTGTGAACTTAACTAAAAATGCTTATTTTTGACTGTCATTGCGAGGGGGGAAATGTTTACTAAATCTTATTCGTAGCGATTACTCCTCCGAAGCAATCTTACTTAATTTGTAGGATGGGTTAGACGGAGATAACACAGGGAATTTACATTAACCTAATTATCCGTCGTAACCCATCAATATCTTATTTACTGTGTTTGGTAATCGCGAGTAAAATTGCGATCGCTAATATTATTGCTGTTGGTGAATTAATGGATTCTTTAGAGGATTAATGCTTGAAATTAGCTTTAGTGATTCTTTTAAACGATCTTTCAAAAAACGAATCAAAGGAAATGAAACCTTAGAAAGAAAGTTTAGATCAAAATTAGAGATATTTAGAGAAAATCCTTACGGTTTCTTAACTCAAGGTGATTTAGCTGCTAATCTTAGGTTAGCTTTATCAACGATTAATAACTTTTTTAATGGAAAAAATGTATTTATCTCTACTGACAACTATTGGCAAAGACTAATTGAAAAACATCCTGATATTGAAAAACTAGAGGAATTAATTAAACAAGTCTTAGCTTCACCAGATGAAATTCGACTAAGTAGAAGTGATCCTAATGTATTACTATTTTATTTATCTCGGAAAAAGAAACGTTGGGTTGTGGCAGTTGCTCGACGTTTAAATGGTGAAGGATTTTTAATTACTGGTTACCAAGCAAATGCAATTAAAGAAGGTGAACAACTATGGCACAGATAAAAGTTTACTATGAACCAGAAACCGAACTTTTAACCTCTGTTAAAAGATAGTCTCTAGTCAAGCTTCGGTTTAGCACAAATCAAACCAAAAACCCCCTAACGTTGTGGATAGAGGGTTTAGGAGAAAGATTAATCCTGGCATCGAGCTATTGTCCCAGTGGGCTACCCCACAAGTATCGTCGCCGCTGCCGCGTTTCACTGCCGAGTTCGGGATGGGGTCGGAGTGGGACCACGGTGCTAGAGACACCAGGAAGTTAGGTGAAAACACCCTCAAGACTGCAGCAACGAGTCAAAAATCTCTGAA